>JBGUSZ010000001.1:0-4423 GCA_045132795.1 Tidjanibacter sp.
GCGTGCCACCTTCATTGCTCGCACGGTGTTGATGCCCTGCAAACCATCGAAGAGGGGCATAGAGCCACTAATGCCATACGCATTATTAAATGTGGTAACGCTCGTGTAGGCGTTGGTTGCAGGGTCGATACCACGACCGAAGTTCATAGCACCACCCACCGAGCCATTAACGGCAGGGAACAAGGAGGCAACAGCCTCGCTGTAATTGGTCTTGCTATCGTCGTGGGCAAGCTGCTTTTGGCCTACGCTAACGGAGTTCTCAACGGCATAGCGCATACAATCATCTATTGTGAGAGGCTGTGCTACGCACACAAGTGTCAAAAAATTAGACACTAATAGGGTTATAATCAATCGTTTCATACTTTTTTCGGTTTCTGCTTGATTTTGTGCCAAAGGTGTGCCAAAGTATGCCAAACGCTGATAGTCAGCACTTTACGATTTATGGCAAATTTGCAAAGTGTCTAATAATTAGACATTCGGTGTAAAAGGTTTGGACACCGCACGATTTTATTTAACTTTGTATTAAATAAAGAGCGAGTTTTTATGCACAAAGAGTTGAAAATTGAGTTTCCGAACATCCTCACCAGCGAAATCTGTGTGGGCAAGGTGGAAGAACTTCTCCCAACGTTACTACCCAAGGATAGGGTGGTGGCTGTTGTGGACCGCAATGTAAGACACCTTTGTTCGCGTTTGGGAGTGGAAGAACTCTTCGTTGTAGATGCAAGTGAGGAGGCCAAGAGTATTGACACCGCAGCGAAGATTTGGAGCTGCTTGGTGGAGAAGAGTGCAGACAGAAATACGTTTTTGCTCGGCATTGGTGGCGGCATTGTTACAGACCTTGTGGGTTTTGTGGCGGCCACCTATATGCGAGGTATTCGTTTTGGCCTTGTACCCACCACGCTGCTTGCGCAGGTGGATGCAGCCATTGGCGGCAAGTGCGGAGTGAACTTTGGGGGCTATAAGAATATGGTGGGGGCTTTTGCGCCTGCACGTTGGGTGGTGTGCGATGTGAGCCTGCTCTCCACGCTGGGCCATAGGGAACTGCGCTCGGGTATGGCGGAGGTTATCAAGACCGCTATCCTCGGTGACGCCGCCTTGTTTGCGCTCTGCGAGCAGAACAATATTGAGAGCCTTGCCGGTAATGACGAGTTGTTTGGCGAGGTGGTACGACGTGCTGCTGCTGTCAAGTGCGCTGTTGTGCAGAGGGACTTGTTGGAGGGTGGCGAACGCAAAAAACTCAACCTCGGACACACTCTTGCACACGCCATCGAGAGCCTCACAAGGGAGTACACCCACGGTGAGGCGGTGGCCATCGGACTTGCCTATGTGGCCACCAAGTCGCTTGGTGAGGGACTTCTCACGCAGGACGACTATCAACGCATTGTTGCAGTTTTGCAACGCTACGACCTGCCAACTTCGGTGGACCTGCCCGAGGATGACCTTTGGGCCGCAATGGGCCACGACAAGAAGAACAAGGAGGGACAAATCGGTTGGGTACTCCCAACGGGCATTGGTGAATTAGTAGTTAATAAGTAAAGAGTAGATATTAGCGGCTCCCAATTGGGAGCCGCATTGTTTTATTCTCTATCGCACTGCGCTAATGGAGCCCCAATAGGTTGTGGTGGGGTAGAAGTTGGAACTCATTTGGAGTTGTGCTCCGCCCGTGGAGGAGTAGATGTTGAGCGTGAAGGTGTATTCATTGCCCGAGTAGAGCCACGAATCAAAGGTTACGGTCCAGCCGTCGTCGGTCTGTATGGTAGTGTATCCGTTTAGGGTGGTTATGACGGTGTTGACCACCGAGAGTCGATAGGGTGGGGTGAAGCCTCGGTAGTAGGGCAGGCAGATGTCGGCCCAATCGGAGTAGATGGCAAGTTCGGCATTGGGGTTGCTGATGAGATGGCTGCCACCCGCAGGCTCGACGTTGAACATCGAGGGGTAGAAGATGAAGTTGTGGGAGAGTACGGTGGAGTCGATGAAACGCTCATAGGCAGCTTGACGTGCTTTGCGCTTGGCTATGCGTTCACGGTGCTTCTCGCTCAACTCTTTTTCGTGTCGCTGGTCAGCGGGCGCTTCCGTGGGAACAGAGGATGTGCGGATGGCCCTCAGGGTGGGTACGGCAGCCAGAATAACGACGGTGGCTATGCCGATGATAATGAGTGATTTTTTCATGGCTTGTAAAGATATTTTGTGTTGGACTACTCTGTCTGCATTGCAAAATCCTTGCCCAATGGGGTGGGGTGTGAGGAAAACCCAAAACAAATTTGTACCTTTGTGGGCCACAAAACGAAGGCTTTGATTGTGTATGAAAGCAGTATTCAAATTCAGTAGCTCTAAAATATCACAAATCCCCGACCACGGCAAACCCGAATTTGCCTTTATCGGCAGGAGTAATGTGGGTAAGTCGTCGCTTGTCAATATGCTCACCGAGAGTAAGATAGCCAAGGTGTCGGCCACTCCGGGTAAGACCAAACTTATCAATCACTTCTTGTGCGACGAGAAGTGGTGGTTGGTGGATTTGCCGGGCTATGGCTATGCCCGTACCTCGCAGAGCGTCAGAAAGGAGTTTGCAACAATCATCACCGACTATGTTACCAAAGCCAAAGGACTCTATTTCCTCTTTGTGTTGGTCGATAGTAGGCACGCTCCGATGAAGATAGACCTCGACTTTATGCAGCTGTTGGGACGTGAAGGTGTGCCTTTCGGAGTTGTTTTTACCAAAACCGACAAGCAGAGCCAACGCCAGACAAATCTCAACATAGAAGCCTATCGCAAGGCACTCTCGGAGTGGTGGGAGGAACTCCCTCCAATGTTTGCAACCTCGTCATCGAAGGGGCGTGGCAGGGAGGAAATTCTCGGTTTTATTGCAGAATGTTTGGTAAATGTTGATAAAACGGAGGAGTAAAATTGGAAAATTTGTAAATAGGTCCTAAATTTGCGCAACAATTAACCCAAAAACATACAATGGCTATACATAAACTTAAAATCTTTGCTTGTACCGGCTCGGAGGCTGTGGCTGCAAAGATTGCCAAGAGTTACGGTGTAGAACTTGGCAACCTGACCGTCAGTCGTTTCAGCGACGGCGAATTTCAACCTGCATTTAATGAGAGTATTCGTGGCTGTACCGTCTTTATCGTACAGTCAACTCCTCCACCAGCAGAGAACCTTATGGAGTTGTTGCTGACCATTGATGCAGCACGCAGGGCTTCGGCTCACATGGTGGTTGCCGTGATGCCATATTTTGGCTGGGCACGTCAGGACCGCAAGGATCGTCCAAGGGTACCCATTGGTGCCAAGTTGGTAGCCAACCTTCTTTCGGCTGCAGGTTGCGATAGGGTTATCACCATCGACCTCCACGCCGACCAGATTCAGGGCTTCTTTGATATTCCTGTTGACCACGTTTACGCTTCGAAGGTGTTTGTACCTTATATCAAGAATATGCACTTGGAGAACCTCTCGGTTGCTACTCCCGACATCGGTGGTGCAAAGAGGGCCAACAGCTATGCTTCCTACTTGGAGGCTCCGCTGGTTATCTGCCACAAACACCGTGAGAGGCCCAATGTAGTGGGTACTATGACCGCTATCGGTGAAGTTAAAGGACGCGATATCCTCATCTTTGACGATATGGTCGACACCGCAGGTACGTTGACCAAGGCAGCAGGTATGTTTATGGATATGGGTGCAGCAAGTGTCAGGGCGGTGATTACCCACCCCGTATTGAGTGGCCCTGCTTATGAGCGTATTGCCGAGAGCGCACTCACGGAGGTTATCGTTACCGACACTCTTCCCTTGCGTGCCGACAAGGATACCTCGAAATTCACCGTGTTGAGCGTAGCAGATATGCTGGCCGACGTTATTGAGAGGGTGCACAACTACCGTGAGATTAGCTCACAGTTTGTGTTTAGCAAGAAGTAATAAAACCTCTGAATAGAATATGAAAAGCGCCCCGAGATGTCTTGGGGCGCTTGTTTTGTGTAGGTTGCCACCATTTGGCTGGTGGGGCTAACTTGTTTAGTTGGAGCTCTTCAACTCTTCCTCTACTTTTAGGAGTCGCTCACGGCAGAAGGTTATAAGTTCGGTGGCCCTTGCCACCTGCGCGGAGAGAGTGTCGATGTCGGCCTCGCCGCTGTCGAAACTCTTCAATATGCCCTCCAACTCGCTGAGGGCTTGGCTGTAAGTCATCTCTTTGTCCATATCTTTGTTTTTATTATTTTGTTTTGTCTGTAATGGTTGCCGTCGCCTTGCCGTCGGCAAAAACTATTTCTACACTATTGCCCACCTCGATGTTGTCTGCCGATGTGAGCGCACGCCCACCTTGGCGCACTACCGAGAAGCCCATTGCCAAAATGCGCTGTGGCGAGGAAGCCTCCACCTTAACCTCCGCACGCTCCAAACGTGCCTTGTGGGCCTCTATGAGACGGGCTAC
>JBGUSZ010000002.1:0-11742 GCA_045132795.1 Tidjanibacter sp.
CAGGGGGTTAGGGGGTGTAAAAAAAGAGTTCGCGGAAAAAATACTCGCGCGCAGCGCGGGTTCGAGTCCCGTTTTCCGCTCAAAATCAGAGGGGTGGTTTTTGCCATCCCTCTGATTTTTTTGAGCCAAACAGGGTTATTCTCAATTCCTATTTTATTGTCAAGACATACCTGAACATTGTTTTTCGCCATTCGGCGAGTTGCAATTTCGACCACCCCTCCCGGCCTCCCCTTTCGTAGGGGAGGAGTACTAATTGCAAGACCATAGGGTAGTGTGTCTTCAATTCTCAATTCTCAATTTTCAATTTTCAATTCTCCTTATACATTTCCGAGTAGAAGTCGATGTTCTCTTTCACAAGGATATCCATCGGCATAAAGTTGTCGCGCAAGGGTGGGGTGGTGCCAAAGGCAAGCCACTCGGCCAGAGCATTCACTCCTCGGCGCAGTTGCACCTGTGTGCGCTGAACAATCAGATATTTGACCACTCCGCTACGCACCGCCTCGATGTTCTGGTCGAGGAGGTCAAATCCAACCACACGCAATCCCTTCAAACCTCGCTCTCTAATGTAGTCGGCAATGAGGTGTACTCGTGAGTTAAAGGTGATGAGGTGGCGAATGTCGGGATGCTCACCAAAGAATTTGTCCATAATGGCAAAGTTGTGTGCCTTGTCGTAGGGGCGCAGAAACTCGTTGTAGATGCGCAACTCGGGCAGGTTGGAGGCAACGTAGTCCGTAAAGCCGTGGCGGCGAGCAAGTGTGGGGTTGTCGGCAATGCCACCACCACGCTCGATGCGGAAGTTGACAATGCTCTGTGGTGGCTCGTCGCCCAAAAGTAGTGAGGCTGCCAAAAAACCACTCTCCCACATAGGAATACCATAGTAGGCCAAATAGTCGGCCTCGCTAACCTTTGAGTCGATGAAGACAAGCGGAATGCCCTTCTCTTTCAGATAGCGGCTCAGCTCGATGGTTTCGTCCCTATAAATGGGGGCCAGGATTACCGCCTGCGGAAGGTCAGCTTTGAGCTTTTCGATGGCAGCAACAAAGTCCTCTCGTGAGAATTGGTCATAGGTGAGGGTGTCGATGGAGATGTTGTAGTTCACGGCATCCTTCTCTGCACTTTCGATGGCCTTATCCACCAATTCCCAATACTCTCCGTTGCCAAACGAAGGGAGCAAGCAGCAGATGCGGTAGTGCTTTTTGTTGGCCAAAAGGGAGGCGTTGGTGTTGAGCGTATAGCCCAACTTCTCCATAGCCTCCATAACCTTGCGACGACTCTCTTCGGCCACACCGCTACGGTTGTGCATAACCCTGTCGACCGTGCCAATCGAGAGGCCGGACTGACGGGCGATATCCTTCACAGTTACCTTCTTTGCTCGCATATAAAGAGTGGTTTTGTAGAAAAATCCATCACAAAGATATTAATTTTTTGCAGAAATATTCGTGTACGTACACGAAATAAGAAAAAAAGTGTATCTTTGTAGTTGGTTAATTTTGGCTAATTTTGTTTTAACACTTTATATTAAACACTTTTAATTATGAAAATCGTAACTTTTGGTGAGATTATGTTGCGTCTGTCGCCCGCAGGACAGAACAATCGCTTTGTTCAGGCAGACCGTTTTGATGTTGTTTACGGTGGTGGTGAGGCCAACGTAGCAGTTAGCTGTGCTAACTATGGCCACGATGCTTACTTTGTAACCAAACTGCCCAAGCACGAGATTGGCCAGTCGGCTCTCAACTCGTTGCGCCGCTATGGTGTACACACCGACTTCATCGCTCGTGGTGGCGACCGCCTCGGTATCTACTACTTGGAGAGTGGTTCGGCTATGCGTCCCAGCAAGGTTGTCTATGACCGTGCACACTCGGCCATTGCAGAGGCAAACATTGAGGACTTCGACTTTGATGCAATCATGGAGGGTGCCGATTGGTTCCACTGGTCGGGTATCACCCCAGCAATCTCCGATAAGGCTGCTGAGTTGACCAAACTCGCTTGCGAGGCTGCAAAACGCCACGGCGCAACCGTATCGGTTGACCTCAACTTCCGCAAGAAACTCTGGACCAAAGAGAAAGCACAGTCGATTATGCGCCCCTTGATGCAGTATGTTGACGTTTGCATCGGTAACGAGGAGGATGCAGAGCTTTGCTTGGGCTTCAAACCCGACGCTGATGTAGAGGGTGGTAAGACCGATGCAGAGGGCTACAAGGCTATCTTCGAGCAGATGAAGAAAGAGTTCGGCTTCAAGTATGTTATCTCCACCCTGAGGGAGTCACTTTCGGCAAGCCACAACGGCTGGAAGGCTATGATTTACAACGGCGAGGAGTTCTATGTGAGCAAACGCTACGACATTCTTCCCATCGTTGACCGTGTAGGTGGTGGCGACTCGTTCAGTGGCGGTATGATTCACGGCCTGCTGACCAAACCCACCCAGGGTGAGGCTTTGGAGTTTGCAGTTGCTGCTTCGGCGCTCAAACACACCATCAATGGCGACTACAACCTCGTATCGGTTGAGGAGGTTGAAGCTCTCGCAGGTGGCGACGGTAGCGGTCGTGTACAGAGGTAATCTTTTGGACATACATTTTTAATAGAAGAAAACGATATGGCAAAATTTAATAAGATGGCCGTTATGGCCGCAATGCAGGCTACCGGTATGGTGCCCGTCTTCTACGATGCCAACGTGGAGGTTTCGAAACAGGTTTTGAAGGCTTGCTACGAGGGTGGCGTAAGGGTGTTTGAGTTTACCAACCGTGGCGACTTCGCAGCAGAGGTGTTTGCCGAGCTGATGAAATTCTCGCTCAAAGAGTGCCCCGAGATGATTTTGGGCGTGGGCTCCATTGTTGATGCTCCCACCGCAGCACTCTACATCCAGTATGGTGCCAACTTCATCGTAGGTCCCTGTATGAATCCCGAGGTTGCAAAACTCTGCAACCGCCACTTGGTACCCTACGTACCCGGCTGTGGTACCGTAACCGAGATTAGCTATGCACAGGAGTTGGGTTGCGATGTAACCAAAATCTTCCCCGCAGGCTGTGTTGGAGGTCCCGACTTCGTGAAGAACATCAAAGCTCCTCTGCCTTGGGCTAACATTATGGCAACCGGTGCTGTTGAGCCCACCGAGGAGAACCTCAGCAAATGGTTTGCTTCGGGTGTGTTCTGCGTTGGTATGGGCTCAAAACTCTTCCCCAAGGCTGACCTCAAAGCCGAGAATTGGCAGGCTGTAACCGACAAGTGCCGTGAGGCATTGGCTATCGTTGCTGCGTGCAGGAAATAGTGTAGATTATTAACCGCAAAACTAGTATTGAGAATATGAAAACAAACTATGAAATTCGCTATGCAGCCCACCCCGAGGATGCAAAAAGCTATGATACCAAACGCCTTCGCAGGGACTTTTTGATTGAGAACCTGTTCGTTGCAAACGAGGTAAATATGGTCTATTCGATGTATGACCGTATGGTAGTTGGTGGCGCAATGCCCGTTGGCGAGAGCCTTAAATTGGAGGCTATCGACCCCTTGAAAGCACCCTATTTCCTCACTCGCAGGGAGTTGGGTGTCTTCAACGTTGGTAAAGGCAAAGGTATTGTAAAGGTTGGTAACGATGTGTTCGAGCTGGACTACAAGGAGGCTCTCTACCTCGGTTCGGGCGATAGGGAGGTGTATTTCGAGAGCGCAGATGAGAACGTTCCTGCTAAGTTCTACTTCAACTCGCTCACCGCTCACCGTAACTATCCCGATAAGAAGGTAACCAAAGAGAACGCCATCGTTGCTCACATGGGTTCGTTGGAAGGCTCCAACGACCGTAACATCAACAAGATGTTGGTAAATCAGGTGCTGCCTACCTGCCAATTGCAGATGGGTATGACCGAACTTGCTCCCGGTAGCGTTTGGAACACTATGCCTGCCCACACCCACTCTCGTAGGATGGAGGCATATTTCTACTTCGACATTCCCGAAGACCAGGCCATCTGCCACTTTATGGGTGAGGTTGACGAGACCCGCCATATCTGGATGAAGGGTGATGAGGCTGTGTTGTCGCCCGAATGGAGTATTCACTCGGCTGCTGCGACCCACAACTATACCTTCATTTGGGGTATGGGTGGTGAGAACCTCGACTACGGCGACCAAGACTTCTCGCTCATTACCGACCTGAAATAGTTTTAAGAAAGTAAACAAACGTATAATAAATAAAAAATAGTAAAGATTATGAATCCTTATTTGAATTTTTCTTTGGAGGGTAAAGTAGCCCTCGTAACCGGTGCATCCTATGGTATTGGTTTTGCTATCGCTTCGGCTTTTGCAGAGCAGGGCGCAACCATCTGCTTCAACGACATCAACCAGGAGTTGGTTGACAAAGGCTTGGCAGCATATAAAGAGAAAGGTATCGAGGCTCACGGCTACGTTTGCGACGTTACCGACGAGCCCGCAGTGCAGGCTATGGTAGCAAAGATTGCTGAGGAGGTTGGCACCATTGATATTTTGGTAAACAACGCTGGTATCATCCGTCGCGTGCCTATGCACGAGATGGAGGCTGCCGATTTCCGTAGGGTTATCGACATCGACCTCAACGCTCCTTTCATCGTATCGAAGGCTGTTCTTCCTGCAATGATGGAGAAACGTAGCGGTAAGATTATCAACATCTGCTCGATGATGTCGGAGTTGGGTCGTGAGACCGTTTCGGCTTACGCTGCTGCCAAGGGTGGTTTGAAGATGCTTACCCGCAACATCTGCTCGGAGTATGGCGAGTATAACATCCAGTGTAATGGTATCGGCCCCGGCTATATCGCAACTCCCCAGACTGCTCCTCTGCGTGAGGTACAGCCCGATGGTAGCCGCCACCCCTTCGACTCGTTCATCTGCGCCAAGACCCCCGCAGGCCGCTGGTTGGATGCAGCCGAGTTGACCGGTCCTGCTGTGTTCTTGGCTTCGGAGGCTTCGAATGCAGTAAACGGCCACATCTTGTATGTTGATGGCGGTATCTTGGCTTACATTGGTAAGCAGCCCAAATAGTGTTCCCCCAAAGATAGAGGAGAAACCGCTATGAAAGCATTGCTTACACTGCTTTTGGTTATGTTGGTTGGTTGCAGCTCTCCGAGTGTAAAGGTGGCTGTAACCAACCCTACCGATGCTGCTCGCTCGGGCGAGATGGTGGAGGTAGAGGTTGCTGCGCTTGGCTTGGAGCAGGGCGCAGGACTTGTTGTTAAGGATGCTGAGGGCAAGGAGATTGCCTCGCAGATTACCCACGATGGCAAACTTATCTTCCGTGCCGATGTGGAGGGTGCAGCCACTGCAACCTACACTATCAAGGAGGGTAAAGCCTCTGACTACCAGACCTATGCTTGCGGTAAGGTCTACCCCGAGAGGGTTGACGACATCGCTTGGGAGAGCAACCTGATAGCCTTCCGTGCCTATGGTCCTGCATTGCAGGCCAGTGGCGAGAGGGCTTTCGGACACGATGTGTGGCTCAAAAACAACACCGAACTTCCCGTTGTTGAGGCTCGCTATGCAAAGGAACTCAACCCCGAAACGAGGGCAAAGATTGCCGAGTTGAAGAAGACCGACAAGAAGGCTGCCAAGGAGTTGGCTGCTTCGGTGTCGTACCACAACGACCACGGCAACGGCTTTGACCCCTATAAGGTTGGCCCAACCCTCGGTGCTGGTGCTACTGCATTGTTGGATGGCAAAACTATCGTTTATCCCTACTGCTACTCGGAGTGCGAGATTTTGGATAACGGCCCACTTCGCTTTACTGCCAAGTTGACCTACCTGCCCACCACCATTGGTGAGCGTACCGTTACCGAAACCCGCACCATCAGCATCGACCACGGCTCGTTCCTCAATAAGACCACCGTATGCTATGAGGGCAGCGAGGGTGAGTATGATGTAATGAGCGGTATCGTGCTGCACGAGAAAGCTCCCCGCACCACCTACAATGAGGCCGAGGGCTACGTTACCTATGCAGAGCCCGTTGTGCCTGTCGAGGCTGGCGAACTCTACTTGGCAATGTACTTCCCCGAGGGTTGGAAGGGTGCCGAGGACCGTTTCTGGAACAAAGGCGACGACAAGCCCAAAGGTGCCTATGGCCACGCAGCTGTTTATAACACCTTGAATGCAGGCCAGACTCTGACCTATTGGTGGGGTGGCTTGTGGAACAAGGTTACCGCAGTGAGTGTACCCACCAAAGAGGCTTTCGATGCAATGATGGCCGAGGTGGTTGCAGCCAAGAGGGCTCCCTTGCAGGTCGCAATCGTGGCAGAGTAGGGTGGCCACACAGTTAATAAGGACAAACCATACTAAAACAAACTATTTAAACTAATGAGTAAAATTCAGACAGGTCGCAAAACCAACTATCGTTGGGTGATTTGCGCAATGTTGTTCTTTGCAACAACTGTTAACTACCTCGACCGTCAGGTGCTTTCGCTCACCTTCGAGGACTTCATTCGTCCCGAGTTCCACTGGACCGACTCGGACTATGGTAACATCACCGGTATCTTCTCGCTCTTCTATGCGATTGCAATGTTGTTCGCTGGCCGCTTTGTTGACTGGCTCGACACCAAGAAGGGTTATATGTGGAGTATTGGTATCTGGTCGTTTGGTGCGTGTATCCACGCAATTTGCGGTATTTTGACTGAGAATATCGTTGGTGTAGACAATCTTGCCATTGTTACCGGAGCCGAAATTACTGCCCGTATCGCGTTGATAAGTTCTACTTTCTTCATCATTGCTCGCTGTGTGTTGGCACTTGGTGAGGCTGGTAACTTCCCCGCAGCAATCAAGGCAACTGCCGAGTACTTCCCCAAGAGGGACCGTGCATTTGCAACCAGTATCTTCAACGCAGGCTCGACCATTGGTGCGCTTATTGCTCCCTTCTGCATTCCTCCTTTGGCTGCAAAATGGGGCTGGGAGGCTGCTTTCATCATCATTGGTGGTCTTGGTTTTGTGTGGATGGGCTTCTGGCAGTTCATCTACAAGAAACCTGAGAAGAACCCCGCAGTGAACGAGGCAGAGTTGGCCTATATTCTTTCGGACGACGCTGTTGAGGAGGCTAAGCCCGCCGTTGAGGAGGCTCCCGCCAAGAAGGTGTCGCTGTGGCAGTGCTTCAAATTCCGTCAGACTTGGGCATTCATTGTTGGTAAGTTTATGACCGATGGTGTATGGTGGTTCTTCTTGTTCTGGATGCCTTCCTACCTGAAAACTACCTATGGTTTGGCTTCGACCGACATCAAGTTCCAGTTGGCTCTTGGCTTGCTTTATCTTATCGTGATGGCTTCGATTGCAGGTGGTTACCTTCCCACTTTGTTTGTTGACAAGAAGAAGATGAACCCCTATGCAGGTCGTATGTTGGCGATGTTGATTTTTGCATTCTTCCCCTTGGTTGCATTGGCTGCTCAGCCTTTGGCTCACGTTTCGATGTGGTGGCCCGTTGTGCTGATTGGTATTGCAGGTGCAGGCCACCAGGCTTGGAGTGCCAACTTGTTCTCGACCATTGGCGATATGTTCCCCAAGAGTATGATTGCAACCATCACCGGTATTGGTGGTATGGCAGGTGGTATCGGCTCGTTCCTCATCCAGAAGGGTGCAGGTGCGCTGTTTGATTTCAGTGCTTCGAGCGGTATGGTGCTCTTTGGCTACGCAGGTAAAGAGGCCGGCTATATGATTATGTTCTCGTTCTGCGCTGTTGCCTACCTGATTGGTTGGGTGATTATGAAGGTGCTTGTTCCCCGCTACAAAGCAGTGGAGATTTAGTCCTTCGAGAACGATAAATACATACTGAAAAGAGGGCAGCCCCAATCGGTTGGGGTTGCTCTTTTTGTATGGGAGGGGTGAAAATGGGATGTGTGCTGATTTTTTACGTCAAAACCCCTCTTATTATGTGAAAAAAATAGTTACCTTTGTTTCGGCTTGCGGCATAGCCGTTGGGTCAATTACATATTTGTTGACGTTTTATTGTCGTAATCTTCTACTTCAAAACTTGGCAGTTTAGAAATTCTTGAAGATGGCGCAATCGGATGTCCACGAAGGAGAGTATCCCCACCACCGAGATTGGCTCGGTGTGTGTGATATATACTCCGGCGTGGGCTGTCTGTGTTGCTTATTCAAGAATTGGGCAGCCAAGGCCTTGAAGTAGGATAAGTAAATGCAGTAGTCTGCGCTTTTTTTATGGATTTGTCCGGTAACAAAGCCTTGTTGGATAGAAACTTGGTGGCATTTTTTGCATCCCGTACAGCTCCACCCGAGGCACTCGCCTTGGCCGAGCAGTGGGCCAAACAGATGGCCACGACGGATAAGATTGTCATCAGCGGCTTTCACTCGCCCATAGAACGGGCCGTATTGGACATTCTGCTTGCCAATGGTTGTTCGGTTGTTGTTGCTCTGGGACGCTCCCTCTACCGCAAAATCCCCGCCCATTTACATAGAGCTTTTGAGGAAAACAGAGTGCTTTTTGTGTCGTTCCGCAATCAATCTCGTCCTTCGTTTTTCAACTCCCAAACTCGTAATTGGCTCGCAGCCGACCTCGCAAACGAGATAGTTTTTGCTCCTTACAACAACGAGAGCCAACTATCCTCGCTACACTTCTCGTTAGCACACAATACAACACGCTGTGTCATTTTGGAGTAATGACACAGCGTGATTGTTTTTTTGTATGGAGGCTTGCTTACCTGCTTACCTGCCTGCTATTAGGCCTATTTTGACACCATTCTCTCTATCCTTTCGGCCACCTCGTCGGGATGGTCAATCAGCAGCTGCCCGTGATTAAGTCCTTTGAAAATCTCCACCTTCACCTCTGGATGGAGCCTTCGGAGGTGCCTCACTTGTGGACGGGCAGCGAAGGCTTCGAGGGTGCCGTACCAATAGTGGAGGTCAGGGGCAGTGATGGATTCCAACTTGTTGGTATATACCGATTTGTAGCCGTCCAATACTGCGCGCCCACCACCGTAAGGATAAACCTTGCGACACTCGTCGAGTAGCACGTCAAAGTAGTGGGAGTGGAATACCGCGCGCCAAAATCCCGTCCAGTGGTAGCAAGTCCACACATTGGCGCTTTGTATGTGGCGCAGAGGACCAACAAGCCAACGCGGAAGAGGGAGTAGGGGAGCAGCGTCGAGGATGGCGTGGTCAATGGTAATCTCGCCTCGCTCCAATATGCGTGATAGTATCTTTCCACCCAGCGACAGGCCATAGGCACACGATATGTGGCTGTTGTGGTGAGTTTTGATGTAAGTAATGACTTGGCCGGCTTGGTCGTCAATGGAGGTGAAAAGGGTGTGCTTACCAAGCGTGAAGCCATCCACCTCTATGGCTACGATGCGAAACCGACCTTCGAGTAGACCAATAAGAGGTGTGAAAACCTCGTAGGATACCCCCAATCCGGGGATAAGTACCACTATCGGCGCATCCTCACATCCAAATAACTTAAACTCCATAGTGTTGGGCAGTCGCTCAAAGCGTAAAATTATGTTTACAACGTAATAATCATAGTTGAAAGCTTCAACAAAGATATGAAAAAAAATAATGGAAACGATGTTTACCCCAATATGGAACAAAAGAGGCGTTGTGTAGAGCAAATGTTTAGGCGTTGGGGTAGACGAAGTTTGATAGGGTTGCGAGGTATTGGCACAATTTTGGGAGTAAATATTGGATACATACAAATTTCCACTATGAAACAGGACAACAAGAAACATTTGACGGCCGAAAATGGTCGCCCCATTGCAGACAATCAGAACACTCAGACCGCAGGCGTACGAGGTACCGTGGCGCTGCAAGACCCTTGGCTGACCGAGAAGTTAGCCCACTTTGACCGTGAGGTGATTCCCGAGCGTCGTATGCACGCCAAGGGCTCGGGAGCCTATGGCACATTCACCGTTACGCACGATATTACGGCCTACACCCGAGCATCGATATTCGCGGAGGTAGGCAAGAAAACCGATTGTTTTGTCCGCTTCTCAACCGTTGCGGGCGAGCGTGGTGCAGCCGATGCTGAGCGCGATATTCGTGGCTTTGCGATGAAGTTCTACACCGACACGGGCAACTGGGATTTGGTTGGTAATAATACCCCCGTATTCTTCTTACGCGACCCGCTGAAATTCCCCGACCTCAACCACGCCATCAAGCGCGACCCACGTACCGGTATGCGCTCGGCAAATAGCAATTGGGACTTTTGGACACTGCTTCCCGAGGCTCTGCATCAGGTTACAATCACGATGTCGCCACGAGGTATTCCCGCATCGTTCCGCCATATGCACGGCTTTGGCAGTCACACATATAGCTTTATCAATGCCGACAACCGCCGCACTTGGGTAAAGTTCCATCTGCGTACGTTGCAGGGCATAAAGAATATGACTGACGAGGAGGCGGAGGCTGTGATTGCCAAAGATAGGGAGTCGCACCAGCGCGATTTGTTCGAGGCTATCGAGCGTGGCGACTACCCTCGTTGGCTGATGCAGGTACAGCTAATGACCGAGGAGCAGGCGAGGTGGTATCACATCAACCCCTTCGACCTCACAAAGGTGTGGTATCACGGCGATTTTCCGTTGCACGATGTGGGCATCTTGGAGCTTAACCGCAACCCCGAGAACTTCTTTGCCGAGACCGAGCAGGCTGCTTTCAACCCGATGAACATCATTGACGGCATAGGTTTTTCACCCGATAAGATGTTGCAGGGGCGATTGTTTTCGTATGGCGATGCGCAACGCTACCGATTGGGTGTAAACCACCATCTGATACCCATTAATAAGCCTCGCTGCCCATACCACGCCTACCACCGTGACGGTCAGATGCGCACCGACGACAATGCGGGGCGCACGATAGGATACGAGCCGAATAGTTATGGCGAGTGGCGCGACCAACCCCACCTCAAAGAGCCGCCATTGGTCGTGTCGGGCAAGGTCTATAACTACGACGAGAGAGAGTTGGATAGCGACTACTATACGCAGCCGGGCAAGCTATGGCGACTAATGTCGGCAGAAGACCAACAAACGACTTGCGAGAATACCGCCCGCGCTATGGGCGATGCGGAAGTATTTATCAAACAGCGCCATATTCGCAACTGCCACCGTGCCGACCCCTCGTATGGCGAGGGCGTGGCCAAGGCTTTGGGGCTATCGCTTTCCGAGGCCCTCACCGCCGAAGACCCCGCCCACCCATCGTGGGATTGGAGGTAGCATAAAAGCAATGGCGACTGCTCAATACACTGAGCAGTCGCCATTGTTATATGGTGATATTAAAGAATAACTACTTCAATTCAATGAGAATTACGCCATTTGATGTGTTGCCATATTTCTTGAACTGCTTGCCCTGCTCGCCCTTGAAGACATTCATCGTTTTGATGTCGTTAGGTGAGATTGATTCAAGGTTGTCCACCTTCTTGATGTATCCATTAGCCGACTTTGTAAGATAAAGAGGTTTGCTCTCAGGCTTCTTTTCTCCTTTGACACTTACTACATTGCCTTTCAGGTCTTTGAGCGCCACAAGGTTCTGAGGAGCGTTCTTATCCATAACCACATCGTCCATATTAGCCTTGTCAACCTGAACGGTTATTGTAGGATAATCTACATACATAAAGGTTAGAAATGCCTCGCCGGCTGCAAGATTAATCTTATAGAGTCCATTAGCATCAGTTACAACACCTTTAGCATCAGTTATAACACCTACTTTTGTTTTTGGTACCATTACGATTACACCGGCCATAGGTTTCCCCTCGGTATCGACAACTCGGCCGGATATTTCTCGGCCATTTTGGGTAGTGATGATAAC
>JBGUSZ010000003.1:0-10510 GCA_045132795.1 Tidjanibacter sp.
CAACCGTCAACCGTCGACCGTCAACCGTCGACCGTCAACCGTCGACCGTCAACCGACAAAAAAACAACAGACCTCTCTGGCACTTTGTGCCATCTCCCCTAACTTAGGGGAGAATGATTTATCCTCCCCTACGAAAGGGGAGGATGGGAGGGGTGGTCGTAATTGCGCTCGGCGGCCCCGCCGAGCAGGAGGTCGGGAGGGGTGGTCGTAATTGCGTGCACGGCCCCGTGCACACCCTCGCCTAAGTTAGGAGAGGGTGCCCAACGGGCGGGTGAGGTCTGTAAAAGAGCAGAAAGAGCAGAAAGAGCAGAAAGAGCAGAAAAGGGCAGGAAGAAAAAATATTTACTAATTACTCTCTACTAATTACTAATTTAAAAGTCGGTTGACGGTAGACGGTAGACGGTAGTCGGTAGTCGGTCGTCGGTTGACGGTCGACGGTCGACAAAAACAACAGAGGGCTTCTCGCAATGAGAAGCCCTCTGTTGTTTTTACTATCGGTACAAGAATCGTTTGATGGATTTCTTGGGGGTCTTTTCGAACTCCGTGGGGCGCAGTTCGATTTGCGACACCTTCTCGTAGTTACCCACCAGAGTGTTGAGCTCTTTGAGCGTGTCGGCCATAACGCTCTCCAACTGCGAGTTGAGAATGCCTGCCGCATCAAGCTGTTCATAGTCGGGTACCACAAGGGCCACAAGTTTACCCTCGCGTTCCACAACGAGGCTCTCCAACACATAGGCGAGGTTGTTGAGTTTGGCCTCAATCTCCTCGGGGTAGATGTTCTGGCCTCCGGCCATCAAAATCATCGTCTTACTCCTACCGCGCAGGAAGATGTTGTTCTCCTTGTCGATGGTACCCATATCGCCCGTGTGCAGCCAGCCCTCCTCGTCGATGGCCTCGGCGGTGGCTTCGGGGTTTTTGTAATATCCCTTCATCACCTGCTCGCCACGGATGAGAATCTCGCCAGGGATGTGTTCGGGGTCGGGCGAGAGCACCTTACACTCGCAGAACCCCGAGAGGAGTCGGCCTGCCGAGCCGGGAACATAACCCTCGGTGTAGAGTCTGTGACTGATGAGAGGGCCGCACTCGGTCATACCATAGCCCACCGTGATGGGGAATTTGATGCGGTGGAGGAACTCCTCAACGTCGGCATTGAGGGGCGCACCGCCCACGATGAACTCATAGAACTCGCCACCGAGGGTGGTAGTGAGTTTCTTGCGTATCTGGCCGTAGAGTACGTTGTCGATGATGGGGATTTGGAGTGCCGTCTTCATCAGGCCGCTACCGATGATGGGGAAAATCTGTTTCTTGACGACCTTCTCAATAATCATAGGCACCGAGCAGATGACGTGTGGCCTAACCTCTGCCATAGCCTCAATGAGGATTTTGGGCGAGGGAATACGGCCCAGAAGCGTGATGTGGGTACCTGCGCCCAGCGAGCAGAGCATATCAATGGCTGCACCAAAGGCGTGGGCAAGGGGTAGGAAGCAGAGCACCCTCGAACCGCGGAAGTGGTACTTCTTGGGCAAAACGTACATCAGCTGTGTGGTGAGGCTGTTGACGGTAAGCATCACACCCTTGCTAAATCCAGTGGAGCCACTCGTGTAGCTGAGCAGGCACACCTCGTCGTTACCCACCTCGGGGTAGACAATGTCGCCGGCCGAAAAACCCTGTGGGTAGCGCACACGGTAGTGTTTGATGATGTTGCGTTGGAAGGTGGTAATATCCTCGCCATCCCTCTCGAAGATACAGCGGTAGTCGGTCAGCGAGAAGGCAGCCTTGATGCCCTTAACCCTATCCTCGTCAATCACATCCCAATAGTTGTCGCCGAGGAAGATGATTTTCGACTCGGAGTGGTTGATGATGTGGTTGATGTCGTTGGGGTTGAAGTCCTGCAATATGGGGACAATCACCGCACCATAGGTGATGGTGGCGATGTAGGCGATAACCCAGCGGGGATTGTTACGGCCGATGAGGGCAATCTTGTCGCCCTTCTGTATGCCACACTGCTCAAAGAGCATATGCAGTTTGGCAATCTCCTTGGCCATCTCGTAGTACGAAAAGGTCTCTTTTTTGAAATAGTCGGTCAGGGCAGGAAGTTCTCGGTTGTTACGGAAGCTCTCCTGATAAATCCTAATGAGGTTTTCTTGCAGCATAAAAGATGTTTTTATTTATGTTGTAGTGAAATCTATCGTTTTTTGCCGAAAAGGTATGTTTTGTTTTCAGTGCCGGCCAAGAGGCGTGCGATGTTGGTGCGGTGGGTGTAGAAGAGCAGCAGGGCGATGAGCGAGAAGAAGACCATCAGTCGCCAATCGCTCTGGCCACACAGCGCAGCATAGAACGGCAACAGCGTGCCTCCCGTGAGGCTACCCACCGAGACATATTTGGTGCGTGCCACAACCACCAAGAAGGTGGCGAAGGCCAGCAGAATACCTCCCACGGAGAATCCAAACATTGCGCCAACCAGCGTGGCAACACCCTTGCCGCCCTTGAAGCCCGCAAAGATGGGGAACATGTGGCCCACAACTGCCAGCAGACAGAGGGCAATCTTAACGTAGAGATACCCCTCGCTCTGGCTCGGCACGCCGCTACAACCTGCCAGCGCAACGGCTGCATAGCCTTTCAGCGCATCGATGGCAAAGACGGGCAGTGCGGCCTTCTTGCCCAGCACGCGCATCACATTGGTCGTGCCGGCATTACCGCTGCCGTGCTCCCTCACGTCCACGCCATAGAAGGCCTTGCCAATCCACACGGCGCTTGGAATGGAGCCGAGAAGATAGGCCCCAACAAGGGTTAAGAGGAGGTATAGGATGTTTATTTCCATAGGATTTCTTTGTTGTTAGTGATGAGTTGTTTGAGTGCATCGGCCACTTTGGGCGCGAGTGTACCCTCGTGCAGGGCGGATGTGTAGTGGCGGGAGTGGGTGTCGCTACCCACAAAGGTGTAGCGTCCTGTGAGCAGCATCTCCTCGGCGATGCGCCTAACCTTTGTGCCGTTGCTGCCGAGCAACGAGGGGAGGTTGAGTTGGAGGGCATAGCCCTTGTTGGTCAGCTTCTCCACCTGGTGCATATCACGTCCGTCGAAGGCAAAGGCATACCTTTCGGGGTGGGCCACAATGATTTGGAAACCTTGCAGGGCCGCCTCGAAGAGCATATCGAGTCGCTCGACACGGGTGGTTTGCAGGCCATACTCAACCAGCAGGTGGTTGCCTGCCAGAGTCAGTACCTCGTCGGGCTTTTGGAGGTGTTCCTCAAATTTCTCGTCGAGGAAGTACTCCGCAGCCAAGCGGTATTCCACTTTGTTGTGTGGGGTCATCTCGGCAAACCTTTGGCGTAGGCTCTCCTCGTTGTGGTTGCCATAGCAGCCATAGATGATGTGAGGGGTGAGGTAGGCGTGCGAAAAACCGATGTCGGCCAGCTCGTCGGCCAAACTATCGGATTTCTCCTGCGTGGGAGAACCATCGTCCACACCCCACAGCAGGTGGCTGTGGATGTCGTGGAAGTCCTCCAACAGGTCACGCAGATATATCTTCTTCTTGAAAAAATCGAACATACTATTGCCGTTGATTGTCTTACCTTTGCCCTGCAAAGGTACTGCTTTTGTCGGAAATATCAAAAAAGGTCGCCCTGGTGCAGATTGATGCACTTGCAACCTTTGCGCTGGCCCTTACGCAGGGTGTAGCGTGTACCGCCCTCGGTGCCCTCGTAGTAGGCGATGAGGGTGTCGGCCCTCTCCACGAGGTGGTCGTTACGCATCGCATAGCACCCACGGTGGTAGTGTTCGCTCACAAAGACAACCTCATCGGCCACCTCCACGATGTGGTGGTAGAGCGGGTGGTAGCACTCCTCAAAGGAGCGCTCGAAGCGTGGGTAGGGGATGGCGAGGGTGAGTTTTGTGGCGGTACTGATGGCTCCCTCCCTACGCAGGCGGTCCACTTCGTCGGCAGCCCACAGGTCGAAGCCGGGGGCCATACCGCTGACAAACTCCTCGGCACCCTCCTCGCTCTGGCGCACAATCTCACGGGCCACAGCCTCGCGGATGGTCCTCTCGACCACCTCGGGCGCGTGTGCCCACCCCGCAATCTTGTCGGGCCTATGTCCTGTGAAACTAACTACCATTTTTTCTTTTGTCGACCGTCAACCGTCGACCGTCGACCGACTTTTTAATTAGTAATTAGTAAAGAGTAATTAGTAAATATTTTCCCTTTCTGCTCTTTCTGCCCTTTCTGCCCTTGGGTATCTTTTTTGTTACCCGTGAAGAAGGGGGAAATTCTGAATTCTCACTCCCTCCTACAATATGGCCTCTATCTCCTCCACAGTGGCTTTCTTTTCGAGGTCGCCGCCCGAAGGACGTTGGAATATCTTGATGTCAAACAGTGGAGCAATGGACATAATGTGTTCAAACAAAGCGGCTTGGATGCGCTCATACTCAACCCACACCGTCGTATTCGTGAAGGCATAGACCTGCAAGGGCACACCCGTGTCGGAGGATTGCAGGTGGCGCACCATATGGGTCATATCCCTATTGAGCCAAGGCTGTGCGTCGAGGTAGCGGTCGATGTAGATGCGGAAGAGTTCGAGGTTGGATGTCTGGATGCGAGGCTCGGGCAGGGTGGCAACAACGCTACTCATAAGCTCCACCTTGCCGATGCGTTCCAACAGCTCCGTCGAGCAGAACTTCACCGTGTTGATGTCAACCTCCACATAGCGGGCAATGCGTCGGCCACCCGAAGCTACCATTCCCTGCCAATTCTTGAACGTACCCGAGGTGAGTGTATAGGGGCTCACATTGGAGATGGTGTTGTCCCACCCACGCACCTTCACGGTGTTGAGAGTCATATCGATAACCACGCCATCAATGCCTGCCGAGGGCATCTCTATCCAGTCGCCAACCTTTATCATCTTATCGCCCGAGAGCAGAATGCCCGACACGAGGTTGAGGATGGCATCCTTGAACACAAAGCTCAACACCGCAAAACTCGCACCCAGACCGGTGAGCAGTTTCACGGGCGACTTGCCGATGAGGATGGAGATGATTATTATCGCAGCAAACAGCCAGAGGATAATCTGTATGACCTGCATAAAACCTTTGAGTGGCTTACCGGTCGATTTGCGCTTCTTATAGACAATCTCGAAGATGGTGCGCACGGCGGCATTCAAAACGCTCGTGAACATCCACACAAGGATGATGTCGAGGCACTTTTTGACCAGGCGACCGAGGTCGCTGGCAGGGTCAAAGGCCAGCGGTAGAAGCACATAGAAGGTGATGACCGCCACCGTGAGTGCAATCTTTTTGAGGTTGTCGGCATCGAAGATGAGGTGGGCATAGGGTGCCGAGATTTTCTCTTTGAGCCTCACGGTGCGCAGCAGCACAAAGCGCACTATCCACCACACCAGCAGACAGCATATGATGACCACCAAGGCTGCTGCCAGCGATTTGAAACCTCCATCGGAGGAGTTAAGACCGAGCCATCCCAATAGGTCGGTCATCCAACGTAATAGAAAACCTTTATCCATAGTATTTTAGTCTAACGTCTAACGTCAATCGTCTAACGACTTTTTAAATTGAAAATTGAAAATTGAAAATGGAAAATTAAGGTGCGCCTTTGGCGCAGAGTTTTATTTTCTTTTCCCCTCTTTCTGCCCTTTCAACTCTTCACAAAGTCCTTGAAGTGTTGCCAGAGGGCAAAGCGGCCCTTGCGTTTTATCTCGCCAGCGTGTTCCTTCTGTTCGTCCTCCGAGATGAGCAGTAGGCGGTCGCCCTTCTTGATTATGGTGCTTCCGTTGGGGATGATATAGCGTCCCTCGCGGCGTATCATCATAATGAGGGTTTTCTCCGGCAGGGTAATCTCTTTGAGCGTCCTACCCTCGTTGTTATCCTCCTCCACCTCCACCTCCGTGAGGTCGGCCTTAATCTCGTCCGGCAGGTCGATGTCAAAGCCCTTCTCGGGGCTCGCCTCGCCCACACCCAGCACCTCGGCCATACTGCTCACCGTCGTTCCCTGCACCAACAGCGAGATGATGGTGATGAAGAATACAATGTTGAAGATGGTGTTATCGGGGTCGATACCTGCCAACTTGGGGTAGGTGGCAAACAGGATGGGGGCCGCACCGCGTAGGCCTACCCACGATATGTAGGCTTTGGCCTTGCCGGTGAACTTACGGCGTGAGGGCAGTAGCGATATGAGCACCGCCACGGGCCTTGCCACCACAATCATAAACAGACCAATCAGCAGTCCTATGGGGGCTATGTCGATGAGTTCGTGGGGGTTGACAAGCAGTCCCAACATCAGGAACATCACAATCTGGAACAGCCACGTTACACCATCGAAGAAGGTCGATAGGGTGCGCTTATAGCTCAGCTTCTGGTTGCCCATCACTATGCCCGCAATGTAGACCGCAAGGTAGCCGTTGCCGTCCAAGAGGTCCGTAAAGGAGTAGGTGAAGAAGACCAGTGAAAGGAGCAGGGTGGAGTAGAGCGACTTGTTGCCTATGTTGATGCGGTTGATAATCCTCACGGCCAGCTGCGCCAGCAGGAAGCCCGACACCGCACCTATGCCCATCTGTTTGAGGAAGGTAACGATGACCTCGCCTGCGCTGCTGTCGGCACCCGTGGCAATCTGGATGAGCATAATGGTCAGAATGTAGGCCATAGGGTCGTTACTACCGCTCTCCAATTCCAACAGCGGGCGTATGTTTTGCGAGAGTCCCTGCTTTTTGCTCCTCAGTATGGCAAACACCGAAGCCGAGTCGGTGGAGGACATCACAGCCGCAGTGAGTAGAGCAACGGGGAGTGGAATGTTGAGCCCAAGCCATCCTCCCACAAAGTAGATGAACGTGCCGGTCAGCAGGGCGGTGAGCATAACGCCCACGGTGGCAAGGATGATACCCTCTTTGAGTACGGGCTTGATGTCGCCCATTGAGGTGTCCATACCGCCCGAAAAGAGGATGATACTCAGGGCGACCATTCCGACAAACTGCGTAACCCCAAAGTTGTCGAACTCGATACCCACACCGTCTGTTCCGAAGAGCATTCCGACAACAAGGAACAGCAACAGCATAGGAGTACCGAAGCGGCCACTCGCCTTACCGGCCAAGATGCCCACGAAGAGCAGAATTGAGCCGACGAGCAGTATGTTTCCGGTGCTTAAAATCATAATCTTTGATGTTGGGGTATGGTGTTGATATATAGTTATTTTAGTGGTTTTGCTACTGTGAGATGAACAGATAGGTAATTGTTCCCCTCTGTCGTGCCGGGGCCGAAGGATCGGCATTGAACACCGAGAGTGAGGCTTTGGAGAGTGCCGCCTCTTTCAGGCAGGCGTTGGGCTCCGATAGCGACTCGTCAATCTTGGCCGAGAGAACGTCGCCGTTGCGGTTGACCTCGATGTTGACAACTACCTCACCGCCGCCCTGGCACATATAGGCCGGCACGGGCATTTTCAGGGCGTGGCGCACGGGGTCTTTGAGCGAGTAGGAGACCGTCACACGCCCCTTGACCTTCTTGTTGGCAATCTCACCTTCGCCATCATAGTGGCGGTCGAGGAGCTTACGCTCCGCTTCGAGTCCCTGCTGGTAGGCCTTGGCGTTTTGTCGCACACGTTCCTGCACCCTCTCGGCCTCGCCGTAGAGTTGTGATGCGTCGGTGCGGTGGTCTTCGAGTGTCTCGTCGAGGGCGTTCTCGTTGGATATGTCGTTGCTCACCTCGCTATCCTCATACTGCTCGTTGAGCAGTCGGTTGAGCTCCTGTGCCCTTTCGAGCTCCTCCTGCAACTTCGCCAAGTCGGTCAGGTCTATCATAATTTCGCCCTCGTCACTCTGGCGGCTTATCACAATGTCGGCCGTAACAAATGCGATGCCGAAGAGCACATAGGAGAGCACCGTAGCGAGGATGGCCGTACGGTGTTCATATACCCAGATGACGGGGTCGAACCTCTTTTTCTTGAATGGGAGGTTCAACTTTGGGCGCTTTGTACTCTTTTGGTTTTCCGACATTTTTGAAATATTTGCAGTATTATGTGCGTTTTTGATTAAAAAATCGAACAAAGATACTGCTTTATTTGAGAAAATGTCTACCTTTGTGGACTAATTTTTGACCATCTGCAAAGAATAGAGCGAAGAGAGAAAGATATGGCTTGTAAACAAACCACATTGGGCGCGCCCATTGCTTTCAGCGGCAAGGGACTTCACACGGGAGCCATCGTGAGTATGGTTGTCCTCCCTGCCGAGGCAGACAGGGGGATTGTTTTCAGGCGTACCGACCTCAAAGGTCAACCCGAAGTTCCCGCTCTCGCACGCTTCGTTACCGACACCGCAAGGGGTACAACCATCAAGCAGGGCAAGGCAAAGGTCTCGACCATCGAGCACCTGATGGCCTCGCTGTGGATGATGGGTGTGGACAACGCCGTGGTGGAGATTGACGCTCCCGAGGTCCCCATTATGGACGGCTCGGCAAAGGCCTATGTTGCAGAGATTGCAAAGGTGGGCACGGTGGAGTTGGAGGCCGAGAGGCGATACTTTGAGGTGCCCGAGAGGGTTACATTCGCCATCGAAAAGAAGGGTGTGGAGATTGTGGTGGACCCCGCAGAGGAGTTCTCCGTTGACCTCACCGTCGATTACAGCTCGCAGGTGGTGGGTAGGCAGTTTACACACTACGACAAGAGTGTCGACTTTGCCACAGAGGGTGCTCCTTGTCGCACCTTTGTATTCCTCCACGAGATAGAGCTTCTGCTCCGACTGGGCCTCATCAAGGGTGGTAGCGTGGAGAGTGCGCTCGTGGTTGTGGAAAAACCCATCTCCGACAGGTCGAAGAGGCGCATTTGTAGGGCCTTCAAGAAGGAGGATATCGAGGTGGAGAACGGCTACCTTAACCACAGTCCGCTCCGTTTCCCCAACGAGATTGCACGACACAAATTGCTCGACATCCTTGGCGACCTCGCGCTGCTCGGCGTGCGTTTCAAGGGTAAGGTTACAGCCCTCCGCCCCGGGCACTTGGCCAACACGCAGACCGCTTTGAAGCTCTCCAAACTTTTGGCATAGCGGTTGAGGCTGGCGGCAAACTAACGCTCTGCGTGGAGTCGGCAGTGGGCAATAAATTGTGAAATAATACGTTATAAAAGAAAAACATACAAAACACTATGGTAAGTAATATGGCATACGTGGCCCCTACGGCCAAGTTGGGCGAGAATGTGGTGGTTGAGCCTTTTGCCTACATCGAGGACGATGTGGTCATTGGCGACGGCTGCTGGATTGGCCCCCACGCCAGCGTTATGGCAGGTACCCGTATGGGTAAGAACTGCAAGGTGCACAGCGGTGCAGTTATCGGTGGCGTGCCTCAGGATTTGAAGTTCCACGGTGAGTACACCACTTGCGAGATTGGCGACAACAATATGTTCCGTGAGTGCTGCACCGTAAACCGCGGTACCGACGCAAAGGGTAAGACCGTCATCGGTAACAACAACCTCGTGATGGCTTATGCACACATCGCTCACGACTGTATCATCGGTAACAACTGTGTGATTGTCAACAACGTATCGCTCGCAGGCGAGGTTGAGTTGGGCAACTACGTTGTCTTTGGTGGCCACTCGGGTGCTCACCAGTTCAGCCGCATCGGCGACCACGCAATGATTGCAGCCAACACATTCGTAAACAAGGACGTACCTCCCTATGTGAAGGCTGCCCACACCCCCATCACCTACGTTGGCGCCAACTTCTTGGGCCTTCGTCGCAGGGGTTTCTCCAACGAGGAGATTAAGCAGATTCAGGATATCTTCCGTGTGCTCTTCCAGGACGGCCACTCCTACTCGACAGCGTGCGACATTGTTATGGCGCAGTTCCCCGAGAGCGAGATTCGCAATCAGGTTGTCAACTTCATTCGTGAGTCGAAGTGTGGTATTTTGAAACCTTACAGTATATCGGCGGTAGCTGACTCCGAGTAAAAAACACATATTGCGGGTGAATTTTGCACCAAAATTCAGAGTGCGAGTTCCTCACCTACGTCGGTAGGCTGCGGACTCGCTCCTTCTTTTGGCACAAAATTCCCTCCGCACTTTGCGTTTTTTTGTGGTGCTACCAAACGTTGGAGAGCACCCCAACCAAAATGGGGAAAGCGTCATTCTGACGCTGCCTTGCATTTGCCGCACACTTTGCGTTTTTTTAGTCCAACGTCCAACGTCTAACGTCAACCGTCGACCGTCAACCGACAATTAAAATGGAAAATTGAAAATTAACCCTCGCCTAAGTTAGGAGAGGGTGCCGAAGGCGGGTGAGGTCTGTCAAAAAGAGCAGAAAGGGCAGAAAGAGCAAGGAAGGGCAGAAAGGGAATTGAGAATTGAGAATTGAGAATTGAGGATTTCTCCTCCCCTAAGGTAGGGGAGGTGCCGTAGGCGGAGGGGTATGCAGACGGTAGACGGTAGACGGTTGTCGGTCGACGGTCGACAATAAAACAACAGACCTCTCTGGCACTTTGTGCCATCTCCCCTAACTTAGGGGAGAATGATTACTCCTCCCCTGTC
>JBGUSZ010000004.1:0-7571 GCA_045132795.1 Tidjanibacter sp.
GTACTCGATGCGGGACACGGTGGTAAAGACCCAGGGTGTTCGTGGGGCGACAAACTCGAAAAAAATCTCAACCTCAACATTGTCCTCACGCTGGGTGATATGATTGAGAGGGCCTACCCCGACGTGAAGGTCGTCTACACCCGCAAGGACGACCGTTTCATCGAGCTCCACGAGAGGGGCAACATAGCCAACAAAGCAGGGGCCGACCTCTTCATCTCGGTCCACACCGACGCTGTGAGCAACACCGAGGCACACGGCAGTAGCACCTACATTATGGGTAACGACAAGAGCGAAAAGAACCTTGCCGTGGCACAGAGGGAGAACTCGGTCATTGTGATGGAGGGAGACTACGAGGCCAAGTATGAGGGCTACGACCCAAATAGTGCCGAGAGTTTCATCATCTTCTCGCTGATGCAGTATGCCCACTCGGAGCAGAGTATGATTTTTGCGGAGATGGTGCAGAAACACTACGCCAAGACCACCGCCATCGTGGACCGAGGCGCACGTCAGGGCCCCTATCTGGTACTGTGGCGCACGGCTATGCCTTCGGTACTGACCGAGGTGGGCTTTATGACCAACAAGAAAGACAGGGAGTATCTGCACAGCAAGGAGGGTATGGCGGCCGTATGTCAGGCACTCTTCGATGCGTTCAGCGAATACCGCATTCGCTGCAACACCAAGGCCGGCGAGAGCGTGGCGAGGGTGGATGTGAAACCTATCATCAAGACCACACCCGAACCTACCGTCAAGGAGGAGCCAACGCCTGCGCCCAAAGTGGAGGTTGCAACGGAGAATAAGGTGGAAGAAAAACCCGCCGTTAAGGAGGAGCCCAAACCTGCCACAAAGGAGGAGACAAAACCGGCAACCAAGGTGGAGAATAAACCAACGGCGAAGCCTGCCGAGGGTGTCAAATATTTTGTACAGCTGTGTACCCTCTCAGCCAAGAGTAATCCCAACGACGCCAAGTTCGGTCCCTACAAAGGTCGCATCGTCCAATCGCAGACCTCCTCGGGTAAGTGGCGTTGTTTGGTGGCAGCCGAGAGCTCACAAGCCGCACACAAGTTGGCAGCCGAGGCCGACAAAAAAGGCTTCAAGGGTGCCTTTGTGGTCTTCCTCAAAGGCGGCGAGTACAAGAGAGTGAACTAACATAAACAACCACATAAAAGATGAAACGATTTGGACTACTCATAGTTGCCATCCTTGCCACAACCGGTTGGTGGGGTGTGGCCGGACAAGACAACAAAACCGCCGAGAAGAAGGTTAACCCCATTGTGGCATCGGTGGTGGAGTGGGCTCCGCAAGCCCCCTGCTTTTCCAACCCTCCAATCGATTGGGATAAGCCTGAGTTGAAAATCCTCGACATTGGCAACAGCTACACCATCGATGCACAATCATATCTGGCAAGGTTGGCCGAAGCGGCAGGATTGGAGGATAATTACAGCCTCTACACTGCCTATCGCGGCGGTGGCTCGTTCAAGAATTGGGTGGACATTTACCACAACCGCGACACCAAACACTACCGTGTCTACAAATGCGCCGGTGCAGAGTTGGAGGGCGTGGGTGGTAATGCCGAGGCGGGCGACGGAGAACTCTTCCGCCAAACCATCACCAACACCAAGTGGGACATCATCCTCATCCATCAGGTGAGCGTCTACTCCAACGACTTCTCCCTTTGGGACGGACATGGTAGGGGTGGCTACCTCAACGAGTTGATTGAGATTTTGCGCCGCACCAACCCACAAGCCTCCATTGGCTACCTTATGATTCACAGCTACAAGGGCGATTGGAGAGATAACACCGAGGGAGATTCGTTGAAAAGGTGGATAAATATTGCCGGCTCTACCAAACAATTTATGGAGAGCTACGGCATCGACTTTGTGATTCCCTACGGAACAGCCGTGCAAAACCTGCGTGCCACTTCGCTGTGCGACCACAACGAGTTCTCCAACGATGGAACACACCTGGCCAATGGTTTGGGCGACTACGTGGCCTCGTGCTGCTACTTCCAAGCACTCTTTGGTCCCCGATTTGGGGTGAGCATTATGGGCAACACCTACCGCCAGACCGACCTGGACGAGTCGTTACCCGGCGTGTTGAACATCACCGACACAACTGCACCCATTGCTCAAAAGGCCGCCGTGTTGGCAGTGAGCAATATGTGGCAGGTGCGTAACCCCGAGGAGTGGGAGTTTTAGGCACAATCGAAAGAACAAATCGAAACTTAAATAATATAGAAAAAGAGATGAAAAAGTTTTTATTCACATTGGTTATGGCAGCAGCTGTACTGACAGGTTGCGACTCGCTTCGCAACAACCCCTTGGTTAATCAAGGTAAGACTCCCTATGGAACCGCCGAGTTCTCAAAAATCAAAATTGAGCACTATATGCCCGCATTCGACCACGCACTCGCCGAGGCAAGGGCCGAGATGGAGGCTATCATCAACAACCCCGAAGAGCCTACCTTCGAGAATACCATCGTGGCTATGGAGCGCAGTGGCGCACTATTGAACCGCGTTAGCACCATCTTCTTTGTGCTCAACAGCAACGAGACCAGCGACGAGATGCAGGCACTCGCACTCGAAGTGCAGCCCAAACTCGTGGAGTTCTACAACGACATCAACCTCAACCCCACCCTCTGGGAGCGAGTGAAGAAGGTGTATGAGGGCAAGGATGCACTCACCCTCACCACCGAACAGGCAAAACTTTTGGACGACACCTACGACGGTTTTGTGCGCTCGGGTGCCAACCTCAACGACGAGCAGAAAGAGGTCTATCGCTCGCTTTCGACCGAGTTGTCAAACCTCACACTCCTCTTCGAGCAGAACGTGTTGGCAGCAACCAACGCCTTCTCGCTCAACATCACCAACGAGGCCGAGGTTGCCGAGCTGCCCGCATTCGTAAGGGAGGCTATGGCTGCCGATGCAAAGGCTCGTGGCGAGGAGGGTTGGACCGTAACGCTGCACGCTGCAAGTATGTACCCCTTCCTGACCTACTCGTCCAACAGGGGCTACAAGGAGCAGGTGTGGAAGGCCTACAACACCCGCTGTATCGGTGGCGAGTTGGACAACGTGGAGGTGCTCCGCAAGATTGCCAACCTGCGCTTGCAGGAGTCGCAACTCTTCGGCTATGAGTGCTTTGCCGACAGGGTGCTCGAAAGGCGTATGGCCGAGAACACCGCAACGGTGGAGAGTTTTCTTGACGAGCTCCTTTCGGCCACCATCAAATATGCTCGCAAGGAGGTTAGCGATGTGGAGAAGTTTGCACACAAACAGGGCTTCAAGGGCGAGATTATGCCTTGGGATTGGGCCTATTGGAACGAGAAATACAAGGTTGCAAAGTATAGCTACAACGAGGAGGAGGTAAAACCATACTTCGAACTCAACAATGTGAAGAACGGTATCTTCACTCTTGCAGAAAAACTCTATGGCATCAAATTCGTAGAGAACAAAGAGGTGGATGTTTACCACCCCGACGTGCAGGTCTATGAGGTTAGGGAGGCCAATGACGAGTTCTTGGGTATCCTCTATATGGACTTCTTCCCCCGTGCTACCAAGAGGGGCGGTGCGTGGATGACCTCGTTCCGCGATATGTACACCACCGAGAGTGGCGAGGAGGTAAGGCCCCACATCTCGCTGTGTGGCAACTTCACCAAACCCACCGAGAACACCCCTTCGTTGTTGACCTTCGACGAGTTTGAGACCTTCCTCCACGAGTTCGGCCACTGCTTGCACGGACTCCTCGCACAGGGCACCTACGCTTCGCAGACGGGTACTTCGGTTTACCGCGACTTTGTGGAGCTCCCCAGCCAGATTTTGGAGAATTGGGCCGTTGAGCCCGAGTTCCTCGACATCGTTGCCGTTCACTACCAGACCGGCGAGAAGATGCCCGAGGAGTTGAGGGAGAAGGTTATCGAGTCGAAAGCATTCTTGAAAGCCTATGCCAACGTACGCCAGGTATCGTTTGGTTTGACCGATATGGCCTACCACACCATCAAGGCACCCATCGAGGGTGACCCCCTGAGCATTGAGCGCGAGGCTATGAAGCCCACCAAGACATTACCCGTGGTGGCAGGCACAGCTATGGCTCCTGCCTTCACCCACATCTTCTCGGGTGGCTATGCTGCGGGCTACTATGGCTACAAGTGGGCCGAGGTGTTGGATGCCGACGCCTATGCACTCTTCAAAGAGAAGGGCATCTTCTCTCGCGAGGTTGCACAGTCGTTCAGGGACAATGTGCTCTCGAAGGGTGGTACCAAACACCCCATGGAGCTCTACGTTGCCTTCCGTGGCCACAAGCCCGCAACGCAGGCTCTCATTGACGAGATTGTACCAAAAAAGAAATAACTGAAATTGAAAATGGGAATTTTTGATTTTCCACAATTCTCAATTCTCAATTCTTAATTCTCAATTCTATAATGAATTACACGTTGAGCGAAATAGCCACCCTCACCGGCGGACGACTCGAAGGAGCAGACCTTCGTGTGGGGCGTGTTATGACCGATAGTCGCCATAGTTTTGCCACGGAGCAAAACCCAATGTTTGTGGCTATCGGGGGTGTAAATCACGACGGCCACGCCTTCATCGACGACCTCTACCGTAGGGGCCTGAGGGCCTTTATGGTGGAGCGAGAGTTGGATTTTAAGGCTTGGCCCGAGGCGGGCTTTGTGGTGGTGGAGCGTTCACTCTATGCGCTCCAAAAGGTGGCCACCGACCACCGCAGCCACTTCCACGGCACGGTGGTGGCCATCACCGGCTCAACGGGTAAGACCACAACCAAAGAACTCATCGCAGAGGTGGCCCCACAGGGCGTGCGCATCTTCCGCTCGCCCAGGAGCTACAACTCGCAGTTGGGAGTTGCCTTGTCGCTACTGATGATTGAAGGCGACGAGGATATGGCCATAATTGAGGCCGGCATATCGCGCCCCGACGAGATGGCTCGCTTGGAGGCGATGATTAGGCCCGACGTGGGAATCTTCACCTCTCTGGGCCCACAGCACGACGAGAACTTCATTGACCGTAGCCACAAAGCGTCCGAAAAAGCAGTACTATTCAGCCGTTGCGGAAGGGTTATCTATGATGCCACCAATCCCTACATTGTGGAGGCAGTGGTGGGCGTGAGGGAGAAAATCCCCGCCTCCGACCTACACTCTATGGTGGTGGCACTCTATCGCTCATTGGGCTACAACACCGACACCATCGAGGAGCGACTCAAAGAGGCACAACCCGTCACACTAAAACTTTCGCTTGGCGAAGGCTTGGGTGAGTCGGTTATCCTCTCCGACACCTACAACTCCGACACCAACTCTCTGGCCATTGCGCTGGACGAGTTGGACAAGGTGGCAGCCACAAGGCGCAAGATTGTGATTCTGTCGGATATTCCATTCAGCACCCTACCCGACGAAAGGCTCTATTCGAGGGTGGGCGAACTGCTCGACCAAGCGGGTGTGTGCCGACTCATTGGCGTTGGCGAACACATCTCGGCCCACAGGGAGTATTTCGAGATGGAGAGCGAATTCTACGCCTCGGTGGACGAACTCCTTGCTGCCTTCTCGCAGGACAAAGTTGAGGGCGCAGCGGTGCTCGTCAAGGGGCACCAGATGTCGGGCTTCGATAGGCTTGTGCACGCTCTATCGCGCCAGAGCCACACAACCGTCTTGGAGGTCAATCTCTCCACCATGGTTGCCAACCTCAACCTCTACCGCAGGATGTTGCCCGAGGGGGTACGCCTGATGGCTATGGTGAAGGCTTCGAGTTATGGACACGGCGACTATGAGATTGCATCCACCCTTGCCCACGAGGGAGTGGACTACTTGGCCGTAGCCTTTGCCGACGAGGGCGTGGAGTTGCGAAAGAAGGGTATCACAATGCCTATTGTGGTACTCAATGCCGACGCCGACAGCTTCCTGCTGATGACCACCTACCGCTTGGAGCCCGAAATCTACAACCTAACCTCCCTGCACGCCTTTGCCGAGGCTGTGGGCAGGGCGGGCGAGAGCGACTACCCGATACACCTGAAAATAGACAGCGGTATGCACCGCCTCGGCTTCCGTATGGAAGATGTGGAGGTGTTGAAGCGGGAGTTGGAACGCCTGCGTAGTGTGGTTACCGTGAGGACCATATTCTCACACCTCGCCACAGCCGATATGCCCGAAGAGGAGGACTTTGTACACACCCAACAGCAGACCTTCAAGGAGGTGTCGGAGGCCATTATGGAGGGACTCCCCTACACCCCCCTGAGACACCTCAACAATAGTGCTGCCATCGAGCACTACCCTGCGTCACACTACGATATGTGCCGCCTCGGTATCGGACTCTATGGAGTGGGAGCAAAGGGGGCAAAGCCCATCGCAAGGCTTACCACACGCATCGTGCAGGTAAAAACCCTCGCCAAGGGCGAAACGGTTGGCTATGGCCGTGCGGGAGTGATTGAACGCACCACACAGGTTGCCACCATACCCATAGGCTATGCCGACGGACTCGACCGCAGGTTGGGAGGCGGAGCGTGGAGTGTGTGGGTAGCCGGCCGGATGGCACCCATCATAGGAAGGGTGTGTATGGACAGTTGTATGATTGACACCACGGGACTCAACGTCAAGGAGGGCGACGAGGTTGTCATCTTCGGTGGCGAAGGCGGCAGCGTGGAAGAGATGGCCGAGGTGTTGGGCACCATCCCCTATGAGATTATGACCTCCATATCCAAAAGAGTAAAACGTATATATATAAAGGAGTAATGGCCTACGGAAAAATCTATATGCTCCCCTGCCCCATCAGCGAGGGCAACCCCTACGATGTGCTCCCCGAAGCCAACAGGGCTGTGATGGCAGGGCTGGACTACTTCATCGTGGAAAACGTGCGCACGGCTCGCAGGTTCCTCAGCGCAGCAAAGATTGGCCGTCCCATTGAGGAGTTGGAGTTTGCCGAGTGTAACGAACACACCACCGCCTTGGAGATTGAGCCACTCCTGAAGCCCATTTTGGAGGGCCGTAGTGCGGGTATCATCAGCGAGGCAGGCCTTCCCGGCGTGGCTGACCCGGGAGCCGACGTGGTCGCGCTGGCACAAAAGAAGGGTATCGAGGTCATTCCACTCGTGGGCCCTTCGAGCATACTGATGGCACTGATGGCCAGCGGACAGAACGGCCAGAGTTTCGCCTTCAACGGCTACCTACCCATCAAACCCGCCGAGCGCGCCAAAGCACTGCGCAACTTTGAACGCAGGGCACTCACGGAGGGCCAGAGCCAGATTTTCATTGAGGCACCCTATCGTAACGAAAAACTGCTGGGAGATATGCTCGCCACCCTGTCGGGCACCACAAGGGTTACGGTGGCTGTGGACATCACCTCCCCCACCCAGATTATCCGCACCCTTTCGGTGGAGCAGTGGCGTAAGACACCCCTACCCGATATGCACAAACGCCCTACAATCTTCATCATCGGCAGATAGAGAAGGATTGAAAATGGAAAATTGAAAATTGAAAATTGAAAATTGAAAATCAACCCTCGCCTAAGTTAGGAGAGGGTGCCGAAGGCGGGTGAGGTCTGTTTAAGGGCAGAAAGGGCAGAAAGGGCAGAAAGG
>JBGUSZ010000005.1:0-6024 GCA_045132795.1 Tidjanibacter sp.
AATCTTGTGCGCGGCCTGTCGCCATACCCTGCGGCTTGGGCAACCCTCTCGGAGTCGCTTTCTGCCAAGATTTTTGAGGTAGCATTTGAGCCACAAAGCGTTGATGCCGAGGTCGGCACAATCCTCTCCGACGGCAAGAAATACATCCGCGTAGTATGGGCAGATGGAGTTGTGGATATCAAAGATTTGCAGCTCTCGGGTAAGAAACGAATGACCGCCGAGGAACTCCTCCGCGGCTTCCGCAATCCCACTGATTACCGATTCTACTAATCATCGTACACATTACACAAAAAAAAGAGAGGTTATCAAACCTCCCTTTTTCTGTTTTCGATGTACTCCTTTATATTATTGACAATGCACCCCACAAGGGCCTCGATGGACTCGACTGCCGACCACGCATTGTGGGGCGAGAGGAGGAGTTTGTCGGGGTCGGTGGTGTGGAGCAGGGGAGAGGTGCTCGGCATAGGCTCCGAGGGGTAGACATCGAAAGCCGCACCCGCCAATCGGCCCTCATCGAGAGCCTTTGCAACCGCCTCCTCTACGACAATACCACCACGTGCAACATTCACAATAACGGCCGAGGGTTTCATCTTTGCAATCTCTTCTGTATCAATGAGTCCTTTGGTCTTATCATTCAGCGGACAGTGTACCGAAACGATATCTGCCCAAGCCAAAAGAGAGTCCAAATCCATTCTCTCGCACTCCTCTTTGCGTTCGGCCCCAGAGGTGGAGTGATAGGCAACATTGCAGCCGAAAGCCGAAGCAAGGCGTGCGACCTCACGACCAATATTACCCATACCAATAATGCCCCAATTCTTACCCCATAGACGGTGGGTTGGGCGATCGAAATTAACCCATTCACCCGAAGCACTATACTCGCCACTCTTGACGTAGCGGTCATAGTAGTTTGTCTGTCGGAGGAGTGCCAAAACACTGCCTAGTGTGGCCTCGGCAACAGTATGGGTGGAGTAGCCAACAGCATTACGCACCAAAATTCCACGTTCCTTGGCCGCCACCAGATCAATATTATTAACACCCGTTGCCGCCACACAAATAAGGCGCAGGCTGGGGAGCGCATCCATCTCCTTCGCCCCAAGAACGACCTTATTTACAATGACCACCTCGGCACCCTTTGCTCTATCCACAACCTCCTCGGGAGCAGTTTTAGCATAACCAGTGTAGTCGCCCAACGAGCGAATAATGCTTAAATTCGTACCGCCGAGGGTATATTCGTCAAGAAATACAATTTTCATATTATCAATTATTTAAGTTCTCCAAGTAGGTCGCGTATTACGACGCTGGCACACACGCAGCCGAACGACGCAGGGATGTAGGAGATTGTCCCAACATTGGATTTTTTATTGGTTTCCTCGGCAATAATCATAGCTCCCTCACGCACGGGCTCGGGTGAAAAAACGGCCCAAAAACCACTACGAATTCCGAGTTTGTGGAGCCTTTTGCGCAGCATGTGTGCCAAGGGACAATGGTGGCTTTTGCCAATATCTTTGACTTCAATGATAGTGGGGTCCGTCTTGGCTCCGGCACCCATTGAGCTCACAACCGGCAGGCCTCTTTCGAGGGCCGCAGCAATGAGATTTACCTTTGGCGACAGGGTGTCGATACAGTCCACAACGTAGTCATATCGAGCAGCATCCAATAGCTCGTAAGTCTTCTCATCTCGGATATATTCCGTTATCACCGTTAGTTCTATCCGTGGATTTATATCTCGCAGACGTTCAGCCATAACCTCGCTTTTATTTCTACCAATAGTTGAGGTTAGCGCAAGGAGTTGTCGGTTAATATTTGACTCGCCAACAACGTCGGCATCGGCAATGGTCATACGCCCCACTCCGGCCCTTGCAATCATCTCCGCAGCATAGGCTCCAACCCCACCAAGCCCAACAACCAAAACGTGGGCATTGCGAAGGATGTCCAATTTTTCTTCACCTAACAGCAACTCTGTTCTTTCGGTCCAACTCATTTGAAAATTCTATTGTAGTTGTTGTAAATACTCTCTCTCAATTCTTCCACACCAACACTCCTTAACGCTGAAACTTTGTCGTAGAGAACAATAATCGACTCTTCAATAGTGTCGCTTTCAAGGAATAAATATTCGGCAGGGCAGCGACGTAGAGCCTCTTGTGTTTTCGGCGATTTGAGCGCGCCGAAACCAAACGACAAATAATATCCGTTTTGCCACAATTGTTTGGCTTGTTGGGGTGAGCCAATGAAACCATGAAAGATGACAGCCGGGGTGGAGTAGGGAGCCAGGATGTCAACAACCTCTTGCTGTGCTTTTACGCAATGAATAACAATGGGAAGGTTGCGATTAGAAGCGATAATAAGCTGCTGTTCAAACACTTCAATCTGTCTTGCAAAATCGGCTCCGCATACTTTATCCAACCCAATTTCTCCTATGGCCACGCACCCAGCAGCGTGTAAATCAGCCAACAATTGCTGCGTATTTTCCACCCTGCACACGTCCCAAGGATGTATACCCAACGAATAGACTCCGCTCTCCTCCGTAGGTATCTCAATTCCGAGGCGATAGGAGCGCAGCCCAACGCTTCCCTTCAAAGGGCCGTGAGTGTGTATGTCGACAAAAGGTTTCATAACGATTGTGCCCACAAAGGTAGAAAAATTAACGTGAGTAAAAAAGTGTGAAAAATATAACAGAATAATACACCTATTTGATAAAAAAGGAGTATATTTGTGCGCGTTTTAAGAAAAATGCAAAATTGAACATACAACAACACAAAATAAATCAAATTTTTACACACTTAACAGATTATGTCGAAAGTCATTAAAATCAAAAAAGGTCTCGACATCAAACTCGTAGGTGAGGCGGAAAAGAATGTAGTGGCGTTGCCCGTAGGCGAGCGCTACTCTGTTTCTCCTCTCGGTTTCGAGGGTGTTGTGCCTAAACTGTTGGTGGCAGAAGGCGACAAAGTCTTGGCAGGTAGTGCATTGTTCTACGACAAAGCACACCCCGAGGTAATGTTTACTTCGCCCGTCAGTGGTACTGTTTCGGCAATCCGTCGTGGCGAGAAACGCAAATTGCTTGCCATCGAGGTAACTGCCGATGCTCAACAGAGTTACAAACCTTTCAACATCAACCTTGCAAAGATTTCGCGTGAGGAGTTGGTTGCAGCGTTGCTCGAAAGTGGCCTTTGGGCTTCGATCATTCAGCGTCCCTATGGAATTATCGCTGATGCGAAAGACACCCCCAAGGCTATTTTTGTTTCGGGCTTCGATAGCGCACCTCTTGCTCCTGACATGAACGTAGCATTGAAGGACGATGTGGAGGCTCTGAAAGCAGGTTTTGCTGCACTCAAAGTGCTGTGTCCTAATGTTCACCTGGGCCTCCGTGCCGGTGAGCAGAGCATTTTGGAAGGCATTGAGGGTGTTGAGAAACACTATTTCAAAGGTGTTCACCCCGCTGGTAATGTGGGTGTTCAGATTCACCACATCGACCCCATTAACAAAGGTGAGAAGGTATGGACAGTAGGTATCCAGAACGTGGCAATCATTGGCCGTTTGGTGCTGGGTGGTAAGGTTGATATGACCAAAACCTATGCCGTTTGTGGCTCGCAGGTAGCTCATCCCCAATATGTCAAGGCTATGGTTGGTGCATCGCTCGTGCAGGTATTGATGCCCTGTCGCATTAAACCCCAGAGCGGTGGCAGCAAGTTCCGCCTCATTGAGGGCAACGTATTGACCGGTAAGAAGGCTACGGCTAACGACTATATGGGCCTCTACTCCTCGCAGGTTACTGTAATTCCCGAGGGTGGCGAGTTGGAGCTTATCGGCTGGTTGGCTCCTCGTTTGCACAAACTTTCTGTTTCCCGCACCTACTTCTCGTGGCTGATGCCCAAGAAACAGTACAATCTCTCGACCGGAGTAAACGGTGGCGAAAGGCCTTTTGTTGTTACCGGACTCTACGAGAAATATCTTCCTATGGACATCTACCCAATGTATCTCTTCAAAGCCATTATGGCAGGCGATATCGAGAAGATGGAAAATCTTGGTATCTACGAGATTGTGGAAGAGGACGTTGCATTGTGTGAGTTCGTGGATCCCTCGAAGCAGAATCTTCAAGCTCTCGTTAGGGATGGTATTAACCTTATGATTAAAGAGATGTAGTCCTATGAAACAGAATAACAATACACCACTTCCCAAACGACTGCTCGACAAGTTTGCCCCTACCTTCTCGGAGGGCGGTAAACTTCCCTGGCTGCACTCGTTCTATGAGGCAATGGAGACGTTCTTCTATGTGCCTACCGATGTAACTAAAAAGGGCTCCCACGTGCGCGACTGTAACGATATGAAACGCACGATGTTTATGGTAATCATCGCTCTCATCCCGACCATCTTGTTCGGTATGTGGAACATTGGTTTCCAGAGGATTGACGGCGCCGACTTCACCATTTGGCAGAACTTCTGGTTTGGTTTCTGGAAGATGTTGCCCTCGATTTTGGTAACCTACGTTGTGGGTTTGTCCATTGAGTGCGCCTTCGCACAGATTCGCAAAGAGGAGGTCAACGAAGGTTTCTTCGTGTCGGGTATCCTCATTCCGCTGATTATCCCCATCGGCACTCCGCTGTGGATGACCGCATTGGCTACCGCCTTTGCAGTGGTTATCGGTAAGGAGATTTTCGGTGGTACGGGTATGAACATCTTCAACCCCGCACTGTTGGCCCGTATGTTCATCTTCTTCTCCTACACTTCGAGCATCTCGGGTGAGGCTGTTTGGTTTGCCGACGCTCGCACCGGTGCTACTCCTCTTGGAGAGTTGGCCAACACGGGCACCACAAGTGTTTCGATGTTGGATGCATTTGTAGGTACAATCCCCGGCAGCATTGGCGAGACATCCACGCTGTGCATCTTGCTGGGTGCCATTGTGTTGCTTGCAACCGGCACGGCAAGTTGGAGAACTATGTTGAGCGTATTTGTAGGTGGCCTTGTGATGGGCGGTATCTTCAACCTTATCGCTCCTGCTGAGCCCCAGACCGCAACCGAAATGTATATGAGCCTTCCCGCTTGGCAGCACCTTTTGTTGGGTGGCTTTGCATTCGGTGCTGTGTTTATGGCAACCGACCCAGTCACCTCGGCGCAGACCAACACGGGTAAATACATTGTTGGTTTTATGATTGGTGCGCTGGCAATCCTCGTGAGGGTGTTCAACACCGGCTATCCCGAGGGTATGATGCTCGCCATCATCTTTATGAACGCTCTTGCACCCGTTGTTGACCACTACGTTGTTCAGGCAAATGTGGCTCGTCGCAACCGCAGGGCAAAGAAAGCACAAACCATTAAAGCATAAGGAGGATAGAGATATGAGTAAGAAAGGATTTTTGGGCGGTAAGAACTCAAACGCCTACATTGTTTTCTATTCGACCGTTATGGTTGTAATCGTTGCACTGTTGCTTGCTTTCACATCGCTCTCTTTGAAGGATAAACAGGAGGCAAACGAACTCAACGAAAAGAAAAATGCCATTGTTGCTTCGCTTGGATTGGAGGCTGGTACCTACGACCAGGTTATTGATGCGTATGTGGTTAATGCTGCAGGTGAGAGGGTTGCAGTGGAAGGCGAAATTATCAAACGCCTCAGCAACCTGCCCGAGAACTATGCCGCAGGCGAGTATATCGTTTTCGAGAACAAGGAGAGTGGCGAGGTGGTTGTACCTCTGACCGGTAAGGGTCTGTGGGACGACATTTGGGGCTATGTGGCTCTAGCTGCCGATATGAACACCATCAAGGGTGTTATCTTCGACCACGCAGGCGAAACTCCCGGTTTGGGCGCCGAGATTGCAACTCCCAAGTACCAGGCACAATTCCCCGGCCTGACCATCTATGAGGGCGCAGACCTCGTTGGTATTGAGGTTGTTAAGGGCGGTGCTAAGGGCGCAGCTCACTCGGTGGATGCTGTAACCGGTGGTACCAAGACCTCCGATGGCTTGGAATTGATGATTAAGGATTGCCTCAAATGCTACGATGCCTTCTTTAAGGCTCGTCAGGCAGAGG
>JBGUSZ010000006.1:0-28977 GCA_045132795.1 Tidjanibacter sp.
ATGATATCACCAGTCCTCTGCCAGTTGCTAAACCTCTTGGTGTCAAACTGAACGGGTTCTGCAATCTCACCATTCTTAATCTCCCAATATACACCTTTCACATTAGCCTCTAATTGGGGTGTGGAGATAATTGCATCACCATTGATATCACCCGTTACGGAGGTGTGGCGACCTGCACGATAGAGTTTCAATGATGCAGCAGGAGTGGTGAACCAGTGGGTAAATGTTTCGTTCACACCACTTGCCTTGTAGAAGTGCAAGTCCTCGGTCACACCCGAACCATTGTGGAAACGGCTGACGAGCAAGAGGTTACCCTTGTCGTCAGAGGTAACGGTTGCCTGTGCGCTGGGCATCATACTAACGTCCATAGTGCCAACTTTGTCGCCCTTCGTACCATTCAGCACGATAGCAGTCGGGTTACTCTTCTCATAAATCACAAGATTCTTACCCGTTGCAGCAATCGAAGTTACGTTCACTGGGTTAATAATACCTTCCACCTCAGCGAGCTTCTTAACCCACAGCAGAACACCACTACCGGGACGGATACCACTACCCATAGGCAACTTGTCGGGTACCGACTTAACAACCTGATACTCGGTCTTGTCGGTGCCGTTCTGTGCGATAACGGTGATGGTTTGGGGCTCGTCCCAATTGAGTGCGGTGGTGCGTGGGTCGGGCTGCATTGTTGCGCCGTGCGAAATATCCACTGCGGCAGTCTGGGTGCCGATATCATCAATGCTAACAATCGACACATTCTTGCCTGCAATCACACCCGTAACATCCACTGCGGGAATACTGAACGAGGTCATCAAGCACTCGGCACTCTTGCGAATCTCGGCCTTAACGGTGTACTCCGTGCGAGTGTTTTCGAGGTCGTCGATAACGGTGATTACATTCTCCTTGGTGAGGTCCATATAGAGCAACGCAGGCTCAATCACCACGTTGTTCTCAACCACAGCCTCCACCCTCATCTTGGTCAACACATCCACGGTGAGGACGTTGTTGGAGGTGCGGGGGTAGTTGTAGGGAAATACCACGTTGATAATGTGATTAACGTGGTCAATCTCTGCTTTGAATACGTTCTCGTCGCTCTCGTCATTAACAAACTTGGCCGTAAAACTTGTCAAAGCATTGGCATCACGCACAGCAGTAAACTCATCGGGAGTTTGGCAACCACCCAGAGTGAGCACCACTGCAAGCGAGGCTAAAATTGTAAATATTCTGTTTTTCATTGCTATTCGAAGTTAAAAGGGTTTACAACCACGATGGATATTGCTCAATCGAGAGGTTATTCTGACGCTCCGTAGGAGGAATGGGCAGAATGTAGTACTTCTCGTTGAAGAGGCGGTCAGCCAAATCACACTCTATATATTCATAGGTATTGTTGGCACCGTTAATCTTGAAGCCGTGGGTACGGTAGTGGTTATACTCGATGTGAGCCAACTTCCAGCGACGCATATCCCAGAAGAGGTGGCCCTCATAGGCAAGCTCCACTTTGCGCTCGTTGCGGATGTCGGTAAAGAGCTGCTCGTCGGTCGAATAGGCCTTGGCAGGAAGGCCAACCCTTGCACGTACCTTGTTGAGCGACTCCAACGCAAGGCCATTCTGTTTCAGGCGGAATGCAGCCTCTGCCTTGTTGAGCAGCACCTCTGCAAAACGAATCTCAACCCAGGGCTGGCTACTCTCCACGTTCTTCACGTCAATCAGGCTCTCGTCGAGGAGTTTGCGCAAGAAGTAACCCGTGATGGTCTTGCCGTAGTTGGTACCGTTCTCGGGGCCATATTTTGCCCACTCGCCATACTTACCGGCAACGCTACAATCCATCTTTTTGCCCTTCCAAGTGCTACCACGGTAGATAACCGTTGCGTGGAAGCGGGGCTCCAACTGGTCGTAGGGAGGAGTCTGGGTGGTGGTGCTGTGCCAAGGTGTCCAATCAACCTTCTTACCATCTTTGGTCTCGTAGCACTCAACCATCTCCTGGGTGGGAGCACCAAGGCCACCAAACTCGTAGCCATCACAAGCAGGAGTGTAGTATTTGTCGAACGAGTGGTAGGGACCGTTGTTCTTGTCGTAGTTGAACTCCAAGATGGACTCCGAGTTGTTACCCTTCCAAGCGTTAGCGTAATCCTTCTCCAACGCATAAATCATCAGCTCCTCAACATCCTCGGCAGCATCGAAAGCAGCCTGCCAATAGGAGGTCTGTTTCTCAGCATCGTCATCGCACTGGCAAGCAGCGTAGAGCATTGCACGCGATTTGAGCGCATAGGCAGCACCCTTGGTTACACGGCCATAGTTGGCTGCATCCCACGCCTCAGGCAGGTTGAGAGCTGCAAAATCGAGGTCGGCAGCGATGAAGTCCCAAGTCTGCTCGGCAGTGCTACGGTCGCGCTGACCATCGGTGGGAAGCTCATCGTAGATGATAACCCCATCGTGACGTTTTGCCAACTGGAAGTAGAGGAATGCACGGAAGAAACGAGCCTGAGCCTCCCAACGAAGGTTCATATTGTCGGGAAACTCCGAATATTTCTTCTGCAATTCGAGGAACTGGTTTACACGGCGAATGTGGTTGTAGACGTTGTTCCAGATGCTATACATACAGTCGCCATCGGCAGTGATGGAGTTGGGTGTAGTCATCAGGAAGTAGGCGTGGCCAAAGCGTGCGCCAATACTCGAACCACCGTAGTTGAACGTGTCGGTCAGTGCCTCGGTGAGGTTGCCCTGATACTGGGCAGTACCAAATGGGCCATAGCTGTGCAGGTAGGTGTAGAAGCTATTGATATAGGCATCCACCGAACTCTCCTGCTCCCATACAATCTCGTCGCTAACCTTGCTGGTCTGCTCCACATCATCGAGCCAATCGTTACACGATGTCAAAGCAAGGCCTGCTACAACGAGTGCGAACATTATATTGAATACTCTTTTCATAGTCGTAATTTCGTTTAGAAGGTAACTTTAAGACCCATAGTGATAGTCCTCTGCTGGGGATAGTAACCGTTGTTTACACCGGGAGCCTCGGGGTCGATGTTGAACTTGTTGAGTTCACTCCAAGTGAAAAGGTTATAGCCCTCGGCATAGATGCGCAACGACTCAATACCAATCTTTGCAAACATCTTCTTGGGGAAGGTGTAGCCAACCTGGGCGGTTTTCAGACGGAGGTACTTACCGTCCCTATTCCAGAAGGTCGAGCAGTAGCCATTACCCATACTACTTTGGGTGTACTCCAAGCGGGGGAACTCTGCATCACTGTTGTCCTCACCCTCAACCCACGATTTCTCCATCAGGTACCTTGGCGAGTTACCATACTGGTAGAAGGGACGAGTGAAGGCAGTGGGGCTCTGGATGTAGTCGGTTGCACCCTGAACACCAACATAAAGACCCATAAGAGCAACGTCGTTACCTGCACCATAGGAGAAGAGCACGTCGATATCGAAGCCCTTCCACTCGGCAAACAAGTTGAGCGAGCCTGTGTGGGTGGGAGTTGCTGCACGGCTGAAATAGCCCTGGTCCTGTGCGAGGGTAATCTTACCATCACCGTTCACATCTTTATATTTAATATAACCGGGATAGGGAGGACGAGAAGAGTCGATTGCCGAATTCTCAATCTCCTCCCAGCTCTGATAGAGGCCCTCGGCGATGAGCGAAAGCTGGCTACCAACCTGCTTACCGGTCATACGCTTGTAGTCCTGAGTGTCGTTTGCATCACCTGCGTAGTGCAACCAGCGAGCATAAGCATAGGACCAGATGAACTTCATACCATAGTTGAAATCACCAATCTTGTTGTAGTGCGAGAAGGTCAAGTCGAAACCACGATAGTCAACCTCGTTCACGTTGGCACTCGAAAAATAGTAGCCACCCATCGAAGGAGGATATGCACCCGTTGTTCCGCTTGCAAGTTTGTCATACTCGTGTTTGTAGAACACATCGGCCTCGATGCCCAGCAGGCCACCCCACAAGGTTGCATCAACACCCACGTTGTAGTTCATACACTGCGACCAAGTCAGGTTGGGGTTACCAAGAGTCGAAGCTGTGATACCGGTCTGGCTCGAACCACCAATCACAACCTGATTCTGGTTGAGAGCCATAGTGTTCATCCACTGGAATGCGCTGATGGCACTCGAAGCGGTCTTACCGGCACCTGCACGCAGTTTGAGGTTGTTCACCCACTCTGCATCAAACCACTCCTCCTGATTGATACGCCAAGCTGCCGACACACCGGGCAGTGCAACCCAGCGTTTGTTCATACCACCGAAGAGGTAGCTACCATCGTAGCGCATCGAAGCCTCCAAGTAGTACTTATCAGCATAGCTATAATTCAACCTACCAACAAAACCAGCCACACGGGTCATCGAGCGACCACCACTAATGGTGGGAATTGCCTCGGAATACTGACCGGTAGCGGCATTGTAGGAGAGGTTGGTAACATTGCCAAGGTCGTCCATCTGTACGAAGTCCAAACCGGTACCGGTTGCACCGATGGTGTTAGTCTTCCTCTGGCGAGTCTCTGCAAGCAGCAGAATACCAATCGTGTGTTTGTCAAACTCGTTGTTATAGGTAATGCTGGTCTGCGAGGTGATGTCGTTGGTGCGAGCTGCGCTCTCACTCAAAATGGGGGTATCACCAATCATCGACAAGTTTTTCTTCGAGTAGGTCAGCTCGGTAGTTGCCGAGGTGGGTTTGTTTAGCACCATCACCTCCATAGGAGTACGGAGCGACTTGCTCATAGTGTAAACCACGTCATAAGCACCCTGGAACTTGAAACTCAAACCCTTCAACCAAGGAGCATCATATTGGAGTGCAAAGTTGGTCTGCACATAGGTAGTGTTGCTCCTCTGGTAGCCGGAGTTCTGTGTTACGGCTTTGGGCGACACGGGCTGCGAGTTGGTGGGGGTTGCTGTGTAGAACTCCCTACCATCTGCATCCTTCACGGTCAGAGGCACATAAGGCAAAGCGTAGCAAATCTGTGTGGGCACGGTCAAGAAGCCTTTGGGATTTGCGGTAATGTAGGGACTATTGCGGTCCTCAACACGGCCGGCCATACCAACGGTCAGTTTCAGGCCTTTGGCAAGCGAGGCATTAACGTTAGCACGGAGGTTGAAACGCTCATAGTCGAAGTTGTCAAGGTTACCCTGCTCGCTCATATAACCAAGCGAGGTAAAGAATTGGGTTGTCTCGTTACCGCCCGATGCAGAGATGTTGTTGTGGCTCTTAACACCCGTACCCCACATCAAGTCGTACCAGTCGGTGTTACCCCAACCGTTCTTACCCTCACGCATCCACTGCACCTGCTCGGCAGTAAAGAGAGGCTCGCCGGGGTTTTTGGCCTGGTTAGTAATCGCCTTGTTATACCAATAGGCGTACTCGGGACCATCGAGGTAGTCGTGTTCGAGGGCGTTCTGGCTGATACCCACAGTACCGGTGTAGGAGATTTGCACCTTCTCGTTGGCACCCTTCTTGGTGGTAACAACGAAAGCACCGTTGGCGTCCAAACCATAAACAGCAACAGCCGAAGCATCTTTCAGCACCGAGATAGACTCAATCTCATTGGGGTCGAGTCCATCGAAGTCGGCTTTGGTACGGCGGATACCGTCAATAACGTAGATTACGTTGCTCTGACCACGCACGGTGAGGGCTGCGTCGTTCGAACCGGGCTGACCACTCGACTGCACAGCCGAGATACCTGCGATTTTGGCACCCACCATGTTACTAACGCTCATTGTGGGGACTTTGAGGATTTCGTCATCCGACACTGTGGAGATAGCGCCTGTCAGGCTCGAACGTTTCTGCACGCCATAGCCCACAACCACAATCTCGTCCAATGCTGCGGCATCCTCCTTCATCACCACCTCAACGTAGGTGCGTCCGCCGACCTTCACCTCCTGGGTGGTCATACCGAGGTAAGAGAAGACCAAAACGTCATTAGGAGCTGCGTCGATGGAGAAGCTACCATCTGCTCCGGTAACAGTACCAATGTGTTCGGCACTTTTCAGAATTACTGAAACACCCACCATCGGTTCCTTGCTACCATCCTTCACAACACCCTTCACGACACCCTGCGCCGACAGATTGCCTGCCAATGCACAGATTGCCAACAGAAGCGTTGCAAATCTAATAGTACATTTTTGTTTCATACTAGAATGGTTTTTGGTTAGGTTAATAATATATTTTATCTTATGTCCGCCAATCTCACAAAGAAGTGTCTTTATCTGCATTAAATTGGTTGCTTGAGGATGTGGGTTCAATTTTAAGGTTGTAGGCTCATCCCATAGTTCCATTCTGTGCACTTCTTTACAACACAAAATTATTTATAACAAACCGAAAACACTCTGCAAAAAACGACAATCACACCTCAAAAAGCGCAAAAAATACCCCCCCCCCATCAAATTGCGAAGGGTTTACACTGTGTGTTTTCAACATTTCCGAGGCACTTATCAACAGATTTTTCATTGGGCCAGAGTCATCAAAACACGACAGAGTCTTCATTTTGCGGCACCCCAGAACAAAGAAAACCCACGCAATCTCTTGCGTGGGCTCCCCCATTTTTCCTAATTTTATTTTACCTAACCTCTCGGTTCCTATTTTGCCTCAGTCCTCTGTGCCTCAACAAAATACTTCTGCGATTTGAGAAGGTTGCGGCTCTGCAACACCATCGTCTTTGTTTCGTTCAAGATGGTCAGGTAGAGCATACTTGCTTTGGTAGAGGTTGAGTTATTCTGAATACGGCGCAACTGGTTCTTGATGGCCTGAGCAATCAGGTCGAAGAGTTCATCACGCATTGCCAGCACGAGGTCAATCTGTGCAAAATCGTTGGCCTGCAACATATCGTTGATGCGAGTGTAGAGTTCCGACACGGAGTTGTTGATTGCAGTAAGGTCCTCCACCTGCTCCTCGCTCATACCACGGTGGTTGTTGTCGATGTGCTCATAGCAGGGGCGAGTGATGTGGACAAGGGCCTTACACATCTCGCTGATGTAGTCCACAACCTGAACGTAGTAGTGACCCGTATCGATGTAGTTCTCCTCATGGAATTTGTGCAACGTAGGCAACATTGCATACTTCCTTTCGCGTGCTGCATAGAAGAGGTCGTTGCTCTGACGCACAAGCGTACGGAGTGCCTTGCGGTCCTCTTTGAGGGTTGCAGCAATGGTCTGTGCATAGATGTCGGTAGTGGTCTGCATAGTCTGGCATACCTCGGTAATGAGAGTACCGAGCGCCTCGTCCTGGTCATCCGAGAAAGCAACCTTAACAGCCTCTGCCTCGCTCTCTTTCTTCTTGCTCTTCTTGGGCAACATCATATACACACACAGGATGGAGAGTGCGATGATAGCAACCATACCGCCCCAAAGGAGCAACAAGGTGATAACAATCGAAAGAACGAAAGCGGCCAAACCGGTGAGGAACCAACCTGCCACCACGGTAATCACACCCGTAATGCGGTACACTGCGCTCTCACGGCCCCAAGCCTTGTCTGCCAACGACGAACCCATTGCCACCATAAAGGTAACGTAGGTGGTCGAGAGGGGCAACTGCAACGAGGTACCGATGATAATCAGCATTGAGCCTGCGGTGAGGTTTACGGCTGCACGAATGAGGTCATACTGTCCCTGGTCGGCAGCCATCTCCGATGCAGCAGGTGCCTCAAAGCGGCGTGCCACAGCATTCTGCCAACTCTTGGGAGTGTGGTCCTCAAACCAACGGCTACACGACACTGCCACCCTCACAATAGCCCTCGAAAATGCCGACGAGCCAAACTTCTCTGCACCATCATCTTGTGTGGACGAAAGGCTCAACTCGGTGTCGCTCACATTCTGGGTCTTCTTCGAGGTCCAAAGTGTGAGAATCATAATCAAACCTGCGGCAATGAGGAAAATGGTGTCTGCCTTCACGGGGTTGTTGAGTGCGCCCATCAGCATATCGGGGTTGCCCGTCTGCTGTGCAATCTTCCACGAATCCAAACCTGCCAAAGGCACACCAATGAAGTTCACAAGGTCGTTACCTGCAAATGCCAATGCCAACGAGAAAGTACCCGCCAGAATGGTTATTTTGAGAATATTGACTTTGAGCCTCTGCAACACCCACATAATGAGCGAGCTGATTACAAAGACAATCAACAAGCAAATGGCCGTGTGTTGGTTGATGAAGGCCATAAGGTCGGTAGCCAAACCCGACGATTTGAGGCCCTTAACGAGTGCAAAGTAGACGATGATGGTGAATGCCACACCGCACCACAGCGCACCCCAACGGCGCAACTGTTTGTGGTAGCGGAACGTAAACAGAAGGCGGCTGAAAAACATCAGTATTGTACCCGTAACAAAGGCTACGACCACCGATAATAGGATACCGGCAATCATTGCCAACGCCTTTCCGGAGTTAATGAGCGTTTCGGGGTTACCATCAGGACCAATAACGGGCTCTTTGAAAATAGATACCGCAATAGCCGAGCCAAGAAGGCCGAACACCAACGCAACGGTAGTCGAAGTAGGTAAGCCCAACGAGTTGAAGACATCCAACAGAATCACGTTGGCAAACATCACGCCCGTAAAGAGCATCATCACCTCGTGGAACGTGAAGAATTCGGGATAGTAAACACCACTACGGGCCACCTCCATCATACCACTCGAAGTGAGCGCACCGATGATGATACCCACCGAAGCCACCATAAGGATAACCTTCTTGGGAGCTGCCTTGGAGCCGAGTGCCGAGTTAAGGAAGTTTACAGCGTCATTGGAAACGCCCACATAGAGACCTCCGACAGCCAAGAGAAGCAGTACAATGACAAGAAATGTGTAGATTGCTGACATATATTTTTATGTGTCTAATATTGTTTCGCGCCACAAATTTAACCCAATATTTAACACTGCCAACCACCTTGTTCCTTAATTAACAATTACTTAATATCACCCTAACGCAAATTTAACATTACAACAACAATCTCAATTTTGCACATAAAAGAGTATTTTCGCACACATTCCCGAGTGTTGCTGCACAAAAAAGGCGGCAACCCACACGGGTTACCGCCCAATATCATATCACAACAGCCTCTTTTTAGGCCTTGTTAGGCTCGTGTTTATACTTGAAAACAATGGCGAACAGCAGGGCAACAACCAATGCGTAGGCCGCAAAGATATACCACGCTGTGCTCCAACCAGCCGCCTGCTCGGCCAGAGGTTTGGAGTTGACACAAGCGTTCACAACAGCCTGCGCCGAAAGGGTACCAACCGTTGCACCAATACCGTTGGTCATCATCATAAAGACACCCTGTGCACTCGAACGAATCTCAGGCTCGGTGGACTGGTCAACATAGAGCGAGCCGCTGATGTTGAAGAAGTCGAAAGCAATACCATAGACAATCATCGAGAGGATGAACATCCACACACCGCCACCAGGATTACCTGCACCAAACAGACCGAAGCGGAACACCCAAGCAAACATTGCCATCAGCATAACCTTCTTAATACCAAACTTACGCAAGCAGATAGGAATGAGAAGGATGCAGAGTGTCTCGCTCACCTGCGAGAGAGAGATGAGCATATTGGAGTGCTGAACGCCAAAGGTGTCGGCATACTCGGGAATAGCCTCAAAACTACCCAAGAATGGGTTGGCGAAGCCATTGGTAATCTGCAACGACACACCCAACAACATCGAGAAGATGAAGAAGGTAGCCATCTTTTTCTGCTTGAAGAGCGCAAAGGCTTTCAGGCCAAGCGCATCCGCAAGGCTCTTCTTCTCGGCACTCTTATTCACAGCACAAGCGGGCAGGGTGAGAGCATAGGCACCAAATACCAGACCGATAACGCCCGAGAAAATGAGCTGTTTGGAGTTGGCCTGGAAGCCGAGAGCATCCGTGAGAAGCATTGCACAGATGAAGCCCACGGTGCCGAACACACGGATAGGAGGGAACTCCTTCACGGTATCCATACCTGCACCCTCCAAAGCCGAGTAGGCCACCGAGTTGGAGAGGGCAATGGTGGGCATAAAGAATGCCACACTAAACGAATAGAGCGTGAAGAGGGTGGCAAACTCGGGAGTTGCAGTCGAAAGGCCATAGACTCCTGCAGCCAACATCAACGCACCCGCCATAGTGTGGCAAATGCTCAACACCTTCTGTGCGGGCAGCCAACGGTCGGCCACGATACCTGCCAAAGCGGGCATAAAGATTGAGACCACACCCTGCATTGCATAGAACCAACCAATGTTCTCTGCCATACCTGCACCTGCAAGGTAGCGGCCCATACTTGTCAGATAGGCACCCCACACTGCATATTGCAGGAAGTTCATGATAATCAAACGAATTTTCAGTTTCATAGTTCTTTGTAGTGTTATGTTTATGTAAATATTTTTTGTTTTGCTAACCACAAATATACAAAAATCTCAACATATCACTCCACAATGAGGAGTTTTTTATGCAACGTAGCCACAAAAACAAAACCCCTGCTCTTTCGAGCAGGGGCTGATAGGTGTTATACTATATGGGGTTGACAGCGTTTCGGTATGGGATTGACGGCGCTGCGCTTGTCCATCCCTTTTTTTGCAGAGCAAAGTCTACACTCGGAGTGCCCGAAGGCACCCGCAGGGCAGTTGCACAACAAAAGAGAGCCACATCTCCAAAGGAGATGACTTTTTATGCAAATGGCCCCGAATGAGTAAACTCACGGGGCCATATTGCATAAAAAAACCTCCGCTTTTGCGGAGGCTCTCTTTTGTTGTACTCGGTATGGGATTCGAACCCATGATTTCAAGAATGAGAATCTTGCGTCCTGGACCAGCTAGACGAACCGAGCTTGTTCCGTTTTGGTGGTGCAAAGATAGAGCAAATTTCTTTACCTCCAAAAAAAACTAAAGAAAAATTTAATTTTTCGTGCATTTTTATACAAAACACACCAAAAACCCCACTATATTATATATAGGTAAAGGCATCCCTAAACACAACCACTCTCCCTTATTGCCATTATCTTCCCTATCGCCCTTATCTTCCCTAAACTCATTAAAGCCCCTTTTATTCACGGGTTACATTTTTGTTACCCGTGAGTGAAATGGTGGGAGCCCCACACAAAAAAAGCTGATTATCTCGGAGGAAATTTTGCAGGCACAGCCTGTTTTGTCATTTTGGTTGGAGTGCAGTCAAGCGTTCGATAGCACAAAAAACGCACAGAACGAGATGAATGCAAGGCAGCGTCAGAATGACGCTTCCCCTATTTTGGCCGTGGGGTTTATTAGGCATTGAGTTGCCCCACAAAAAAAACTGATTATCTCGGAGGAAATTTTGTGCCAAAAGAAGGAGCGAGTCCGCAGCCTACTTGGCGTAGGTGAGGAACTCGCTCTCTGAATTTTGGTGCAAAATTTACCCGAGAGAATCGGTTTTTTACTCTTCGGAATCGTCGTGCACAAGAATACGTCCACAATACTCGCAAATGATAATCCTCTTGCCCTGACGAATCTCGCTCTGACGCTGAGGAGGAATACGGTTGAAGCAACCGCCGCAAGCATCCCTCTTCACGGGAACAACAGCCAAACCATTGCGAACATTCGAACGGATACGACCATAGGCGGTAAGCAACCTCTCGTCAATAACCAAACGAGCCTTGTCTGCCTGTGCCTGCAATGCCTCAACATCCTTTGCGGTCTCTGCATCAATACCCTCCAACTCAGTGCGTTTGTTGTTGAGGTCAATCATACGGTCAGCCTTCACAGCCTCTGCCTCTTCGAGTTTCTGTTTCTTGGCCTTCATTGCCACAGAGTACTCTTTGAGGTGCTTCTCGCTGAGCTGAACCTCCAACTGCTGATACTCAATCTCTTTGCTGATGGCATCAAACTCGCGATTGTTACGTACATTCTGCTGCTGCTCCTCATACTTTGCAATCTGCATTTTGCTCTGCTCGATTTCCTCTTTTGCCTGACGGGTGAGAGCCGTAATCTCGTCAATCTCGGACTGGATGTGAGCGATGCGGGTTTGGAGTCCTGCAACCTCATCTTCAAGGTCAGCCACCTCCATAGGGAGCTCACCCTTAATCTTGTTGATTTCGTCAATCCTCGAATCGATTTTCTGCAACTCATACAGGGCATTAATGCGCTCCTGCATAGTGTAATCCACGCCCTCGGTGGCTTTTTTGTTGGTTGTTGCCATAGTCTTGTATATTCTGTGTTTCGTTGTTTTTACATTGATATTGCCCACGCCCGTCCGCCGACTAAATCTTGTATTTCACGGGGTTTTCGGCACAAGCACTCTTGCGGAGTGCAAAAGTAGTTATTTTTTTTGATAATATATCAAACAAAATTTCAATTGCGCAAATTTCGCTCTCAAAATGGCCCGCGTCGACCAACACCATACGGTCGGCATCCACAAAGTCGTGGTACTTGAAGTCGGCAGCCAGATAGAGGTCTGCACCCGATTTTTCGGCCGCCTCAATAAGGCCACCGCCCGAGCCACTACAAATGGCCACCCTCTGCACTGTGTCTATTCTCACGGTACTATGGCGCAAAGCTACCACTCCGAGAACGTCCTTGATGCGCACCAAAAACTCCTCCGTGGGCACCGCTTCGGGCAGTTCACCCACAACTCCGATGCCAACACCCTCCTCCGCACTCGGCTCCAAAAGGGCGACCACATTCAAGCCGAGCAGGGCTGCCAAGTGGTGACTGATACCCCTTCGGGGTGCACTATCGAGGTTGGTGTGGGCAGCATAGAGCGCAATGCCGTGGCGTATGGCTTTGGCTATGGTGCGTTGCTGGCGGTTTTCGTCGGCCAGGCGTTTAATGGGACGGAAGATTATGGGGTGGTGCGTAACGACCATCTGACATCCCTCTCTTATGGCCTCCTCCACAACCTCCTCGGTGGCATCCAGCGCAATGAGCACCCTCTCCACCTCGGCCTCCGGGCTACCAACCACAAGGCCCGCATTGTCGTAACTCTCCTGCCAAGCCAGAGGCACCTCGGCCTCCAACATTGCAACTATATCTTTGACTTTCATTGCTCTACCCTTCTTGTGACGTTACTAAAAAAGCGTCTGCTCGATAACCTGACTCTTTGCCTCTTTGGAGTTCTTTTTGGCCACAGCCAAGCGGATATCTTCGGGCGAGAAGAGGTTTCCCCCAATGAGTGTTCCCACCTTTGCACCACGAGAGCTCTTCTTGTGTGGCTCCTCGACAGAGGGTTGCGGTTGGGACTCCAATTGAAACGCAGCCAACTCCTCGGCAGGCTTGGCTGTGGGTGCAGGCTCGGCAGCCTCAACCTCCACGACAGACTCCTCAACAACCTCATTCGCGTCAACGGATGCTGGCGCAACAACCACGGGCTCTACTTCCACTTCGATATCCTCCTCAATCTCAATCACCTCCGTATCAATACCCATCTCGGCCTTCAATGCGGCAAGCATATTGCGTATGTTTTTGAGCCTCTCGACAATCTCGGCATCGTGGCTCACACCCTCTGGATTGCTGCGCATACGTTTGCGAGCGCCTTCGAGGGTCATACCCTGCTCCTTAACGAGGTGGTATATGAGTCGGAGGTTATCTACATCTTTGGGAGTGTATTTGCGGTGTCCCCTGCTGTCCTTTTTGATTTTCAGCACTGGAAATTCCTCCTCCCAGAAGCGTAGTAGCGAAGCGTTCACACCGAACATTTCGCACACCTCGCCCACTGAATAGTAAATTTTACCTTTGGGATGAACTATCTCTTCCATAAAAAATGCGTATATTTGGCGCAAGATAGTAATTCTTTTGCGGAAAGACAACAATTAGTTTTGAAAACCAACACTCTAAATATAAAATTGGTAGGCGAGGTTATCTACGGCAATGGTTTAGGTCGCACGATGGGCTTCCCCACGGCCAACCTTCACGCTTCGGAAGAGGTGGCCGAGATTACCAGCGGAGTCTATGCCGCGGTGGCCACCATTGACAACACCTCTCACCCTGCGGTGGTCAACATCGGTCGTAGTCCTTCGGTTGTTGAAAATGGCGTGGTGCGCATCGAGGCCCACCTGCTCGACTTCGAGGGCAACCTCTATGGTAGTACGTTGGAGGTAGAGCTGCTCCACTTCCTGCGCCCCGAACAGAAGTTCGCCTCTCGTGAAGCACTCTGCGAGCAGATAGCCAAGGACTGCGCCCAAACCCGCAAATTGCTGACGGTTGTCGGTTGACGGTCGACGGTCGACAAAACAAAAGAGAGCAACACCGAGTGTTGCTCTCTTTTGTTCTCTACGCCTGTCCCATACTGAAACCGCCGCCATTTTGACCTGCGGGCCCTCCGGGAATCGCAATGGTACCCATTTTATTCTCAAAGCGCCCCACATTCTCCTGCAACGACAAGAGGAGTCGTTTGGCGTGTTCGGGAGTCATAATCACACGGCTCTTAACCTTCGCCTTGGGCATACCGGGTAACATCTCGGCAAAGTCCAACACAAACTCCGAGGTGGAGTGGGTGATGACCACAAGGTTTGAGTATTGGCCCTGTGCAACCTCTGCATCGAGTTCGATTTCGAGGCGGTTTTGGGGTTTCTGTTCGTTAGACATAGTGTTACTATTTTGCTCTAAATGATACTAATAGTTCTTTGCAAAGAGCACCCTGCGAGTGGAGGGTTTGCCACTGAATACGCACACACCTTCCTCTTCGGGCGAATCGAATGGAATACAGCGGATGGTTGCTTTCGTAGCGTCCTTGATGGCAATCTCGGTCTCGGTAGTGCCGTCCCAGTGAGCAAGGATAAAACCACCTTTGTTCTCCAAAACATCCTTAAACTCCTCCCAAGTATCCACCTTGGTAATCATCGAGTTGCGGAACGAGAGAGCCTTCTCGAAGATAGTCTTCTGCATATCCTCCAAGGTTGCCTCCACGAGGTTTTCGATACCCTCCAAAGCAACGCTCTCCTTCTCCAAAGTATCACGGCGCATCATCTCCACGGTGCCATTTGCGAGGTCGCGAGGACCAACAACAAGCCTTACGGGCACACCCTTCAACTCATACTCGGCAAACTTGAAACCCGAGCGAACGTTATCGCGGTTATCAATCTTCACACTGATACCCTTAGCACGCAACTTAACTGCAATCTTCTCCAACTCCTCGGTCATCTTCTGCAACTCCTCATCGCCCTTGTAGATGGGAATCATCACAACCTGAATGGGAGCCAACTTGGGAGGCAAAACAAGGCCGTTATTGTCGGAGTGCGACATAATCAGGGCACCCATCAGACGAGTGGACACACCCCACGAGGTTGCCCAAGCGTAGTCGAGGCCACCCTCACGGGTTGCAAACTGAACATCAAAAGCCTTGCCGAAGTTCTGTCCGAGGAAGTGCGAAGTACCACTTTGGAGTGCCTTACCATCCTGCATCAGGGCCTCGATGGTGTAGGTATCCACAGCACCTGCAAACCTCTCATTGGCAGTCTTGGTACCCATAATCACAGGCACACCCATCCAATTCTCAGCAAAGTCGGCATAGACACGAATCATCTTCTGTGCCTCCTCAACAGCCTCCTCCCTTGTTTCGTGGGCGGTGTGGCCCTCCTGCCAGAGGAACTCGGCAGTACGGAGGAACAAGCGGGTACGCATCTCCCAACGCACCACGTTTGCCCACTGATTGCACAGGATAGGCAGGTCACGATAGGAGTGAATCCAGTTTTTGTAGGTATTCCAAATGATGGTCTCGGAGGTGGGCCTAACGATGAGCTCTTCCTCCAAGCGTGCCTCGGGGTCCACAACCACACCATTGCCATCGGGGTCATTCATCAGGCGGTAGTGGGTAACCACTGCACACTCCTTTGCAAAACCCTCAACGTGGTCGGCCTCACGGCTGAAAAACGATTTGGGGATAAAGAGAGGGAAGTATGCGTTCTGGTGGCCTGTCGCTTTGAACATATCGTCCAGCGCACGCTGCATCTTCTCCCAAATTGCATAGCCATAGGGTTTGATTACCATACAGCCCCTTACAGCCGAGTTCTCGGCCAGGCCAGCCTTTACTACCAAGTCGTTAAACCACTGCGAGTAGTTCTCCTCGCGCGAGGTGAGTTGTTTAAGTTCTTTTGCCATTGTTCTCTATTTTTCGTCTAATATCTATATTATTCTTCTTCAAGTGTAGGAAATTCCCACCAAAAACCATACTTTTGTGTGGGGAGAAACCTTTGCGCTGCAAAGGTACACTTTTTTGCTGAATTTAGCATCCATCACTGCAAAAAGAGTTTTTTGCACATCCGATGCAACTAAATGCACCATTTTTGCGTCATAAAAGTAGAAGGGCAACATATTTAAATTTGACTTTCGCTCCAAAAGAAGGTCATATACTATAAAAGATTATAAACCCACACTCGCCTTTTCGAGTCTAAAAAGAAAGGAGATGATTATGATACAAATGAAAAACATCGCACCGCTTGCCACCGCCTTTGCGGTCCTATTACTGATGAACTCGTGCGCCAGCGGAGCCTTTGCGCTCTCTTCGGGTGCAAGCACTTCCTATGTGGACGACCTCTATGCCACCCACGACCGCGTAGCAATAGCAAAAGCCGAAAAGGCAGCAGCCGAGGCCGAAGCCGCCGCAGCACGTGCCAGAGAGGAGAAGATACAGGCAATGATTGCAGCCGCCAAAGCCGAAGCAGACCTTGCGGATATCCTCGGAGGTATAGAGCTCGACGAGGTAAACCCCACAACGACCGCAGCAGCAGGCACCGTTGTCAACATCAACAACATCTACGTCGATGACTACCAAAGCGCCTACGCACGCAGGCTGCGTGGTTTCTCCTCCCCCACCTACAACCTACCATCCTCCTATTGGGACTACCGCTATGGTGATGCCTATTTCCTCACCATGGCCTATGACCCTGCATTTTATACCGTGATGGTTATGGGCGACCAGATGTGGGTGGAGCCTCGCTATGTTACTGCAATGTTTGGTTCGTGGGGCCGTCCCTACTACTATCGTTACAGCGCGTGGGACTACCACTACAACCCCTTCTATTATGACTACTATTGGGGTTGGTATGGTCCAAGTTACTACCACCACTATTGGGATCCCTACTATCACCACCATCACCACCACGGTTGGTACGGACCACACTATGGCCACTACCCGCCTCACCACGCCCCCTCGCACGGCATAGGTGGAGGACACAAGCCGAGTGGCCCCGGTGGGCACAAGTCGCCTGTGGTACACCGCCCGAGCTATGCAGGTGGCTCTTCGGCACGTCCATCTTCGGGAGGCCGTCCGAGCTATGCCGAGCGCATCAATGGCTCTCGTGGCGAGGCTTCCGGTGGACGTCCGAGTGGCACGATTGGTGCAGGCAGTGGAAGTTCCAGCCGTCCGAGTGGAGGAAGGGTTACACCGACAACCAACAGGGGCGACAACAAAGGGGCGTCAAGTGTTGGCGACCGCGCCATCAACCGACGACGTGGCTCTGTTAGCGGCAGCTCGTCAAGTGGCAACCGCTCGTCGGTGAGTGGTAGCAGCCGTGGTAGTAGCACCCGTTCGAGCAGTTCGTCCTATTCGAGTGGCAGCAGCAACCGCAGTAGCAGCTCCTATTCGAGTGGAAGTTCCTACTCCGGTAGCAGCAACCGCGGAGGCTCCTATTCGGGAAGCCGTAGTGGTGGCGCAAGGAGATAGAGCCACGACAGCACACAGAATGAATACTTATTGCACAACAGGATAAGAAGTCGTTATGAAAAGAGTTTTTAGCATATTGGTAGCAGCCTCGCTCTCGGTATTCTCGCTGGGAGCGCAGGCTACCTACTCCGAGTTTGGCGGCACACTCATCAGCCCCGCCTATATGAAATACACCGATGCACTAAAATTTTCACAGCAGGAGCACACCTATATGTCGGCACGTGTTGCCGCAATGGGAGGAGCATTCTCTTCGCTCGGAGCCGACATTTCGAGTATGAGTATCAACCCCGCCGGTTTGGGTATGTACCGCTCGTCGGCTTTCACCCTCTCGGGCGGCCTGGGCATCACTACCGCCTCCAACAACTTCGCTCCCGATGGTTCAAGGCAGACCTCCTTTGCTTTCAATCAGATTGGCACCGCTTTGAACATCTATCAGGGTTCGGGCTCGTTGGTTAGTTTCACATTTGGCTTTGCCTACAACAAACTCGCCGACCTGAACTACGACGAGAAATTCGGCTGGGAAGGCGACGGAGTGAGTATCGGCGACTTCTTTGCTCTGCAAATGGAGGGCTTCCCCTCGTCGGCATTGAGCTACAACTCTGACCCCTTCCGCAACGAGAACATCTACGTTGACGAGTGGGGTGGCGCACTTGCCTACCAGACAGCACTCATTGATCCCGTAAAGACCAGTGAGGGTAAGGAGACAGGACGATATGAGGTTGTTGGTATTCACCCCGATGCAACTATTGCTGGCAGCCTGCACACCCGTTCGCGTGGCTCGGTGGGTGAGTACTCCTTCTCGTCGGGTATGAACATCGCCAACATTCTCTATCTTGGCGCAACACTCGGCATCCAGGACATTTCGCAGACCATCCGCTACTACTACACCGAGAACTACTCGCAACCCATCAAAGACCCTGCGCTACTACAAGCAATGGCCTACACCCCCGTAGAGAGTAGCTATGGCTCGGGTATCAACCTCAAAATAGGTGCAATTCTGCGCCCTATCCCCTCGTTGCGCTTGGGCGTGGCCTACCACACTCGCACATTGACCACCCTGACGAGGGACTACGTGGCAAGTATGCAGACTTGGTTTGAGCCAAACACCAACCAGGACCCCACTTTCTATGATGCAGAGAGTCTGGTCCACAACTACACATACCACTACACCTCGCCCAGCAAATTGCTCCTCGGCGCATCCTACGCGCTCGGCAATAGGGCTCTCCTCTCGGTGGACTACGACATTGTGTGGAATCGCTCCATCAGGCTTCAATCGCAAGACCATTGGGCTGAGGACAATTTCCGCCAAGACGTGGAAGCCGACTTGGGCACCTCACACAATGTGAGGGTTGGCGTGGAGATTGTCCCTATTAACGGTGTCTATCTGCGTGGAGGTTATGCCCTCTATGGTTCGCCCTTCAATGAGGCTGCAGAGCAATATAACGACGAAGGTAACTACTTCTATGGCAACAACAAACGCTCCACTACCAACTTCTCGTTGGGCTGCGGAGTGAGGTTTGCATCGGGGTCGTCGTTGGACTTTGCGTGGACTTCGAGTACGGCTCGCTACACCAATAGCGTACTCTATGACTTCTATGGCGAGTATGCCGATAACACCTATGAGCAGGTTAACAGCCCTATCATCTACGACTCAAAGATGCGCAAGAGCATCTTCACAATGAGCTACTCGGTACTGTTCTAAAAGGCTTGCCAATCTTCTGAAATAGAAAAGCCATTGACCGTTTGGTCAATGGCTTTTTTGATATACGGCTCACAATAAAGCGGGCCCGCAGCGGCCACGGCCCTTTTGTGTAAATGATAGGTATCAACTCTTTCAAACGTCATCAAGCCCCACCACCACAAAAATGCAAAGTGCGGAGGGAATTTTGTGCCAAGCAAGAAGGCGAGTCCGCAGTTTGCTTATCGCAAATGAGGAACTCGCCTATCGAAGTGCGGTGCAAAATGCACCCGCAATCTGCGTTTTTTCGCAATCTGCGTTTTTCTACAAGCGTTTTTTCAACTCAGCAGAAGCCTCCTCATACCCAGGCTTGTCGAGTAGCGCAAACATATTTTTCTTGTAGGCCTCAACACCGGGTTGGTTGAAGGGATTGACACCCAGAATGTAACCGCTGATACCGCAAGCCTTCTCGAAGAAATACAAAAGGCCACCGATGTAGTACTCAGTGATGGCGGGAATCTCAATTCGGATGTTGGGCACGCCACCATCAACGTGAGCCAAAACCACACCCAGCTCGGCCATCTTGTTCACATAGTCAAGGCGTTTGCCGGCAAGGAAGTTCAGACCGTCGAGATTGTCGCCATCAGCCTCGATGGTAACCTTACCATCGGGCTGTGCCACGCTGATAACGGTCTCGAAAAGGGTACGCTCGCCCTCCTGAATGTACTGTCCCATAGAGTGGAGGTCGGCAGTGAGGGTTACACTTGCAGGGAAGATACCCTTGCCATCCTTACCCTCGCTCTCGCCATAGAGCTGTTTCCACCACTCGGCGATGTATTGGAGGCGGGGCTCATAGGAGGCCAAAATCTCAATCTTGTAGCCCTTGTTGTAGAGAGCGTTGCGTGCTGCGGCATACTGTGCAGCGATGTTTTGCTCGAAGGGTACACCCTCGGCTGTGGCAACTTCCATATCCCTTGCGCCACGCACGAGCTCGGCAATGTTGATGCCGGCGGCAGCCAGAGGAAGCAAGCCCACAGGAGTGAGCACCGAGAAGCGACCACCCACGTTATCGGGAATCACATAGGTTGCATAACCCTCGGCTGTGGAGAGGGTTTTGAGTGCGCCACGTGCAGCATCGGTTACGGAAGCGATACGCTCACGTGCCTCCTCCTTGCCATAGCGAGCCTCAATCTCGGCCTTAATCAAGCGGAAAGCAACGGCGGGCTCGGTTGTGGTACCACTCTTACTGATAACAATAGCAGCAATGCTGTAATCCTTAACTGCGTCGAGGAGTTCGGCAGTGTAGGTTTCCGAAAGGTTGTTGCCGGCAAAAACGATGTAGGGGTTTTTGCGGTTCTTCTCCAAGAAGTGGAACGAGCTGCTCATTGCGTCCAAAACAGCCTTTGCACCAAGGTAGGAACCACCGATACCGATAACGATGATAACCTCTGCCTTGGAGGCCAGAGTGCGTGCCGTAAGGTTGATTGACTCAATCTCTTCGGGAGTAATACTCGAAGGAAGATTAACCCAACCGAGGAAGTCATTACCTGCGCCTTCTCCACTGTGGAGCAACGAGTTAGCCTGCTGTGCTGCACCAGCGAGTGCAGCCACCTCGGAGGCATCCACGCCACACGAGATGTGTTTGGTTTCAAGTTTTATCATTTTTCTGTAAAATTGTGAATTTATTGTCCGTTTTGTGGTGTGCAAATTTAATATATTTTTTTTACTTTTGCTCTTTGTAAAGGTATTTAGCAAAATCGTACAAAAAATATAAAACAAAATGGGCCTGTTTTCATTGACACAAGAGTTGGCAGTCGACCTGGGAACCGCCAATACTCTTATTATTCACAACGGTAAAGTCGTTGTCGATGAGCCCTCCATTATCGCTGTGGATATCCACACCGGCAAGGTAATAGCCATCGGTAAGGAGGCACAAAAGATGCACGGCAAAACCCACCAGGACATCAAAACCATCCGCCCATTGAAGGATGGTGTGATTGCCGACTTCAACGCTGCCGAGCAGATGCTCAGGGGTATGATTAAGAAGGTTAAAACCAATGGTCACCTTTTCAGCCCCTCTCTCAAAATGGTTGTTTGTATCCCTTCGGGCTCTACCAATGTGGAGATTCGTACCGTTAGGGAGAGTGCCGAGCACGCAGGCGCAAGGGATGTCTATATGATTTTCGAGCCTATGGCTGCTGCTTTGGGTGCCGGTCTTGATGTGGAGGCTCCCGAGGGCTCGATGATTATCGACATCGGTGGCGGTACCACCGAGATTGCGTGTATCTCGTTGGGTGGTATTGTGTGCAGCGAGAGTATCGATGTTGCGGGCGATGTCTTCACGGAAGATATCCAGAAGTATATCCGCCAACAGTATAACGTTCGCATTGGTGAGCGTACGGCCGAGAACATCAAAATGTCGGTAGGTGCTGCACTGAGGGAGTTGGACAACCCACCAGAAGATTTTGTGGTTACGGGTCCCAATATGCTCACCAGCCTCCCCACTACACTCAACATCTCTTACAGCGAGATTGCCTACGCATTGGAGAAATCGCTGCTGAAAGTGGATGCTGCAGTAATGAAGGTTTTGGAGATGATTCCCCCCGAACTCTACTCCGACATTATGAAGAACGGTATCTATTTGGCAGGTGGTGGTGCTCTCATCAAAGGACTCGACAAGCGCCTCCAAGAGAAGACCGACATTCCTTTCATCATTGCCGAAGACCCCCTGAGGGCTATCGTTAGGGGTACGAGTGTGGCGTTGAAGAACATCAACAACTTCTCGTTCCTGATGAAATAGGGCATACCAGAGTGGCAGGCAAGTGTGCTTCGTAGGCCCATCGCCTGGCCAAATGTGTGAATACTAATTTGTTGCGGTTACCCAGAGGGTGGGTGACCGCAACGTAATTTTGAAAACAACAATTCTCTCCACAACAAACCGATGAACAAAGTCCTCATATTGTTGAAACGTGTGGCTGTGCCGGTTATCTTCGTTCTCATCGAAGTGCTGGCCATTGGCTACTATACCCGTGCTACAAGTTTCACGAGGGCTCGATTGTTGACCATTTCCAATCGTGTTACGGCCAGCATTGAGGGAGCACTGCGTGGGGTGAGCGACTACTTCACGTTGCGTGATGAGAATGATGTGCTAATGCAGCGAGTGGCCTCGTTGGAGAGTCAGCTTGCAGCCTTTGAGGAGAGAGAGGAGATTGTGAGGATAGATGGTAATACGCTGCCCTACTATTTCACCTCGGCCCGCGTGGTCAAAAATTCGGTCTTTGGACAGAACAACTTTTTCACCATCAACAAGGGTTTATTGGATGATGTGGAGGGCAATATGGCCATTCTCTCGCCCGAAGGCTATGTTGTGGGCTACACTATTGATTGTTCAGAACACTTTTCGGTGTGTATATCGGTAGCCAATAAGGAGTTTACTATGGGCGGCAAGAGCACCAGGAGCGAATATATGGGCTCCATTGGCTGGACAGGTGGCGATTGGCGAAAGGTGCAACTCACCGACATCCCCTACTATGCCAACCTTGCCCCCGGCGACACAATTGTTTCTACCGTGTCGTACCGCTTCCCACCGGGTCGCATCATCGGTACGGTGGAGAAATTTGAGCCCTCGGACGATAGGATGAACAGCAACGTGGTTGTGAGATTGGCAACCGACCTGTCGAAACTGGACAGGGTGTTGGTTGTGAAATATATGGGCGGCGAAGAGTTCGAGAATCTGCACAGCAAGTACTAATTGAGAATTGAGAATTATTACTTTGCTCTACCCCACAAACTTGCAAAAAACAGTTAATGGCTAACGGCTTAAACAATATATGCAACGCATTTTTGAATACATATTGTTCTTTGTGGCGGTGGTGCTCCTACAAGCACTGCTGTTCGACAACCTTGTGCTTACTCGTTATGTGGTACCACTCTACTATGTTGTGTTCCTGCTGCTCCTACCGGTTGGGACGAGTCGTGTAAGCTTGCTCCTGATGGGTACTCTTTTAGGCGCAACTATGGATATCACTATGGGAACCCCCGGACTTAACATCATTGCCAGCGCAGCGGTTGGTTTTGCACGTCCGGGAGTTATGAACATCTCTATGGGCAAGGACGTACAACACGAGAAAATCCCCTTTGGTGGAGCCATAGATGACAAATCTTTCCTGCTCTATGCGATAATACTCGTGGGACTTCACCAAACACTCTTCTTTGGTTTTGAATCGCTTGGCAGCCACTTCTTCTTCACGGTAGCAAAAATCATATTGAGTACGTTGGTAACAGTTGTACTTGTGTGGATTACTGCCGCGCTCTTCCGCAAAATCACCAACTAACCCTTCCAAACAGACAATCAATCAGTTGTAGGGATGAACGAACGAAGTAGATATAGGACTTTGGGGTGGTTTGTAATCGGCCTCTTTGTGGTGCTATGCCTTCGCCTGTTCCACATCCAGATTGTTGACCACACCTATCGTGATGCTGCCGAAAACAACGTACTTCGCTACGAGGTGCAACACCCTCCGAGAGGCGAAATCTACGACCGCAATGGCGAATTTCTGGCCCAAAGTGTCCCCTCCTACGACCTTATGGTGGTGCCCAAAAACCTTCCCAAAGAGGGTTTCGACACGGTTGCGCTCGCACGCATTGCTGGTGTGAGCCCCGAAGTTATCACCAAAGCCATTGCTTCGGCAAAGAGTTTTTCCCGTAGTCGCCCTTCGGTGGTGGTCAAGCAGATGACCACCGAGGCCAAACTACTCTTTGACGAGGCGGGCTTTGAGGGCTTCTACACCCTCTTCCGAACCCAGAGGTCCTACCCACGCAAGATTGCAGGCAACCTACTTGGCTACATCGGTCAGGTCAACGACAACATCATTCAGAAAAACCCATACTATGAACGCGGCGACTACATCGGTTACTCCGGCATCGAGAGTGCCTATGAAGACTTGTTGCGTGGCGAGAAGGGCGAGAGAGTGAGCGTGGTTGATGTGAGGGGCGTGGTCAAAGGCCCCTACCAAGAGGGCCACTATGACCGTGCACCCATTGCCGGCACTGCCATAACCACCACCATCGACGCTCCCCTGCAACAATTTGCCGAGGAGCTGATGAAAGGCAAGGTGGGTAGTATCATCGCCATTGAGCCCTCCACGGGCGAAATCCTCGTGATGGTCAGCAGCCCCACCTATGACCCCGACGAATTGATGGGACGTGACAGGGGAAACAACTATGTGAAGATGCTCAATAACCCTCGACAGCCACTCTTCAATCGTGCAGTGATGTCGAGCTATCCTCCCGGCTCCACCTTCAAACTCGTCAACGCCCTCATCGGCCTACAAGAGGGGGTACTCAAACCGGGATATCGCTATGAGTGCCATCAGGGCTACAAAGTGGGACGTGGTGTGAAGTGCCACAACCACCCCTCGCCACTCAACCTGCGACAAGCTGTGAGCAACTCCTGCAACGGATATTTCTGCTATGTCTTCCGCAACACCCTCGACAATCCCAAGTATGGAGGCATAACCAAGGGCGGATACGATAATTGGGAACGCTATGTGCGTAGTTTTGGCTTTGGCGACAAGTTGGGCTCCGACTTTGCCTCCGAGCGTAGCGGCTTTGTACCCTCGGCCGAGTTCTACGACAAGGGCTACCCGAAGTGGAATTCGCTCACGGTAATCTCGATGGCTATCGGCCAGGGCGAGTTGGGTTGCTCGCCACTCCAAATGGCCAACCTCGCCGCCACCATCGCCAACCGTGGATACTACTATATACCCCACGTTGTCAAACACATCGACGGCCGTGATTCGCTCGATAGTCGTTTCTACGAAAAGCACTACGCAATGGTTGACCGTGAGCACTACGAGCCCATCATCGACGGTATGTGGGGCACGGTGCACAGAGAAATAGGTACGGCAGGTGTGGCCTACGTCAAGGGGCTCGACATCTGTGGCAAGACCGGCACGGCCCAGAACCCCCACGGCAAAGACCACTCTACATTCCTCGCCTTCGCCCCCAAAGATAACCCACAGATTGCCATCTCGGTATATGTGGAGAATGGTGGCTTTGGCGCAAGTGTGGCAGCCCCCATCGCAAGTTTGCTGATGGAGCAATATATCAATGGCGAGGTGAGCAGGCCCGAATTGGTGGAGTATATCAAGAATATGAAAATAGCCTATCCGAACTATGAGAAGCGCAAATGATAAACTTGGGTGGAGCAAGATAGACTGGAAAACCATTCTGGTCTTTGTGGTGCTGATGTTGCTCGGATGGATGAACATCTACGCTGCATCGGCGGGCGAAGGCGAGAGCTTCTCGTTCGGCTCGCGCTATGGTATGCAGATGATTTGGGTCGTTATCTCGATGGTTGTTGCAGGGGTCATACTGCTGGTTGACGACATCTACTACCACCAATTCGCCTACCCGTTCTACCTGCTGATGTTGCTCGTGTTGGTGGCGACACTTTTTGTGGGCAAGGAGGTTAATGGTGCCAAGTCGTGGCTATCGCTGGGCCCCGTGGCGGTGCAGCCTGCGGAGTTTATGAAACTCGCCACTGCACTCGCACTCGCACGTTTTATGAGCGAATACCACTTCTCGCTCGGCAGACCCAAAGACCTTGTGGGCGTGGGGGCCATACTGCTCATTCCCATTGGTATCATCCTGGCACAGAACGATATGGGCTCGGCATTGGTCTATTGTTCGTTCCTCATCGTGCTCTACCGTGAGGGGCTCAACTCGTGGATTTACTACGCCATCTTCCTCGTTGTCGGACTCTTTGTGTGCTCGTTCCTGCTCTCGGATGTGGCCCTGCTTGTGGGGCTTATTGTGGTGTTTGTGGTGGTACAGGCACTCGGCAACCGCAATCCCAAAGAGAGCGTGATATATACCGCTGGGGTGGGTGCGCTGAGCCTTGCAATCTATGGAGCCGCACTTGTGGCGGGGTGGAGCCTCACCTACTACGGAGCGCTGCTTATAGCCTCGGTGGTGATGCTCATTGTGGCCCTCGTCTACGCCTACCGCAACAAGCTGGCAAACATCTACCTCTTCGCAGCAATGTTTGTGGGCTCACTGCTCTTCATCGGAGCCATCGATTTTGTATTCAACGACGTGCTGCAACTCCATCAACAGAAACGAATACTCGACCTCTTCGGACTCGAAAGCGACCTGAAAGGCTGGGGCTATAATGTAAACCAATCGAAGATTGCTATCGGCTCGGGCGGGTTCTTTGGTAAGGGATTCTTGCAGGGCACGCAGACCAAATATGACTTTATTCCCGAACAGAGTACCGACTTTATCTTCTGCACCGTAGGCGAGGAGTGGGGCTTTGTGGGTGCCGTTGTGGTGTTGATGCTATTTGCCACGCTCATTATCCGCCTGATGAAGATGGGTGAACGACAAAATGAGCCCTTCCGTAGGGTCTATTGCTATGGCGTTGCGGGCATTTTCTTGTTCCACGTTATTATCAACGTGGGTATGACCATCGGCCTGATGCCCGTGATTGGCATCCCCCTGCCTATGTTCTCCTATGGTGGCTCGTCGCTGCTAGCCTTCACGATATTGTTCTTCATCGCCGTCCGCCTCGACTCCCAAAACAGCACCATCGGCAACACCTACAAACCATACTAATCGCAAGACGATTGCTGTATTCAGTGCACACGCTCAATAATAGATACTTCTACCCTATCGACACAAAGTACTAAGACCACCTCGGCACAAAGTAGTTGGTGGAACAACGGCAAGTTGACCCCACTTTTGCCATTCATTGGTGCCCAACTATATTACACAAAAAAAGGCGTACAGTTGTGTCTGTACGCCTTTTACCTTTTCTTTATTCCTACTCCTCCACTCGGTATTCGAGCAGGTCGGCAGGAGTACATTCCAACTCCCTGCAAATAGCATCGAGAGTAGAAAATCGTACCGCCTTCGCCTTGCCCGTTTTGAGTATTGAGAGGTTGGCAATGGTAATGCCCACACGCTCCGACAGTTCGCTGAGCGACATCTTGCGCTTGGCAAGCATAACATCCAAATTCACAACAATCATAATGCTCCTCTCTCGTTAAATGGTCAAATCGTTCTCCTCGGTCAGCAATACACACCTGCGGTAGATGATGGCCACGACCAACACAACAAGTGGCGCAACAAGCGACTCGGTGGTTATGGCAAAATAACGTTCTCCGCTGAGAATGTGCATATTGCAGTCGCACAAAGCATAGAGCAACATAGGCGCAATGGCCCAAAACAGCAAACTCACATTGGGTCGCACAAAGAGTTGCGAATGATTCCAAAGAATATTCGACACAAACTTCACCAACATCACCAACAACACCAAGGTCATCACCGCACGCAGAGCCACAATGGCGATTTTCAACCACCCCGCAATACTCCAATCGATGGCCGGCTCCCAAGTACCATTCGCAATGTTGTAAGTCTGAATTGCCACACCGATAATGTGTAATAACACGAAGGCCAAAACCACAACAGCCAATAAAGAGGCCAAAATTTTAGTTCCTTTTCTCATAATCACTAATCGTTTTACATTAAATGTTTATCGTTTTACGATACAAAGGTAGTGCAAAAATTCAAACTTCCAAACGAGAAACGAAAAATATTTATTGTTTTACGATAAATAAGTGATGCAAGTTCTCGGAGCCGGCATAGATATAGATGCCCCTTTCTGCTCTTCCTGCTCTTCCTGCCCTACACTACTCGGGCTGCTCCACATCACCCACTCGGCCACGCATTTCATTCAACTCCTCAATGGTCAACGTGGGTATAAACTGTGGCCTGATACCTGTAATTTCGACGAGTTGGTCGAGATAGTCTGCAAGTGGCGAGAGGCCCACCGATTCACGTAAGGAGTCCAGAGTTGCAGGGTTTTCCACAGGCCACACATAGAGTTGCATATCTCCGGGGGTTCCAAACTGAACAGTCTGACTACCATAGCGTTGCGGACGATTTTGCCCCAAGGCTACTCGGTCAAATAACACTGCAAAGTCATCTTTTTCAATGAGTTTCTCACTTGCCATCTGCTCCACGAGGGGCAAGTATTGCACCTGCTCATCAACCGAGGAATGGTCAATCACTATCCAAATAGTCTTGTAGGACTCCTTCGTAAGCCCTTTTGGCACACCGCTTTGTAGGATATCGGCAACGATGGAGATATTCACACTATCCCTGCGCTGCATCTCATCGCCAACACTGATGAGCGAGTCTATCAGCTCGGTATGACCTTCGGTGGTTACGGCCTTCATAAGCTCCGCCATCTGAATACGGATACTCTGGTCGGAGTTCCACACCTCGGCCAACGCTTTGTCTGTTGCTTTGTGTGAGTTGCAAGCAGCCAACAGACAAATAGCCCCCACCAATATTATCGAAAATACCCTCTTCATCGTGCGTATATATTATAATAGGTAACACAAAGATACTGCTATTCGGAATAAAAACAACTCCTCACTCTCATACGATTGGCAGCACCACAAAAAAAACAGTAAGCCCCATTTACAGAAAGGGGGTTTGGGGGATAGAAAACACAAATGATGGCGGCAACAGCCGACTCTTCAAGACCAATATGGTATGGCGTGGGGTAATGCAAGGCATTGCTCTCGTGTAAGCACAAAAAAAAGACCAACCCTTTGCGGATTGGTCTTGAAGAGGCGGCTACCTACTCTCCCACAACTAAATGCAGTACCATCGGCGTTAGCGAGCTTAACTTCTCTGTTCGGAATGG
>JBGUSZ010000007.1:0-3373 GCA_045132795.1 Tidjanibacter sp.
CGTCTTTCTTTAATTAGTAATTAGTAGAGAGTAATTAATAAATATTTTTCCCTTTCTGCCCTTTCTGCCCTTCCTGCCCTTTCTGCCCTTTCTGCCCTTTTACAGACCTCACCCGCCTTCGGCACCCTCTCCTAACTTAGGCGAGGGTAATTCATTCTCCATTAAAAACTCCTCCCCTAAGGTAGGGGAGGTGCCGTAGGCGGAGGGGTATGTCGTCGGTTGACGGTCGACAGTTGACGGTCGACAGTTGACGTTAGACGTTAGACTAAAAAAACGCAAAGTGCGAGGGGAATTTTGTGCCAAAAGAAGGAGCGAGTCCGCAGCCTACCGACGTAGGTGAGGAGCTCGCTCTCTGAATTTTGGTGCAAAATTCACCCGCAATCTGCGTTTTTATTCGTAGAGGTTGTCATAATGCGACGAACTCTTCTCATACTTCAAGTCCTGCAACAACGACGACTTAACACTGATATTGAAACTCCAACTCTTGCGATAACCAAACGGCACACACGAGAAGTTCATCTGCCAACAGTGGAGATCCCTCACAAGAGTAACAACACCAGGAGTCAACTCCTTACGGTCGAAGTCGAAACCACCCGTGTAGGATATCGCCCAATTATTCTCCTTATCCAACGTTATGGAGCCGTTGAAGCCCAGCGTATTCACCACCCTCGCCTTGATACCGTTGTTGGTGTAGTTGATGGAGTAGTTGAACGAGAAGTTCCACGGCATCGAGAAGTCGTAGTACTGCGAGGTCATCAACTGTCGGCGCAGTGCGGGGTCCAACGGGTCGTTGGGGTCGTAAAAATAGGGGTTGGAGTACTCCGGATATTGTTTTGAAATATCATTAATGGTGGCCTCGGTGTAGAGATCGGAGGAGTTGAAGGTGTAGCCACACGACCAACCAGTGGAGGCGATACGTCCCGGTATGCCTCGTTTAAGGAGCAGCTTGTCGTATCTTATACCCTTGACCTTGTCGACCTCATAGGGGTCGAGGGTCATCGAGATATTGATACCGAACTTGGGTATGATACTCGAACGTATCCTCACGGGGATATTGGACAGTTTCATTGAGTCGGCCAGGAAGTTGTAGCTGAACGAGAAAGAGAAGTCGTCGATAATTTTGACCTTCTTCACACCCGTAGTGTCCTGGTCGCTCTTAACTTTGGCTTCGAGGGTTTGTCCCACCGACACCGAAAGACTTGCATTACGTCCGCTGCTCGGCACACCATACATCTCGCCCGAGAAGGGAGAGTATTTCTTGGTGCGTCCGTCGGGAGTTGCCTGAATGGTCTTCCAATAACCATATTTCTCCTTGCTAAAATCGGGAGCCACGGAGCCACTGACACTGAGGTTGATGGTGTGTCGCACCGCTTTGAGGTAGGCTTTGGGGTTCTTCATCTGGTAGGAACCATAGATGGTTGTGTTGGCCGACACGGAGGCGTTGTAGTCATACACGCGGTAGAAGCCACGGGTGGTGTCGGCAACGATGTTCTGCACAGCATCGTCCCACCTCTGGTCTATACGGCGGAAATACCACCTCTCGGTGTAGTTGACCGAGGGCGAAAGGTTGATGTAGCCCAACACGTTAAACGAGGCACTGATGGGTAAGGAGTGCTTGATACCGTTTTTGAACTCGCCGAGAGTCTCAGGCTTGGTGAGTTGTTCAAACTTGGTATTCACGGAGTTCTGCATCTGCGCCTTATATGTCATTGCAATCTTCTCATACCACCTCTCCTTGCCGACCATCACCTTACGTTTGAAGGGGTAGAAACGGCTCACGTTGAAGTTGATAGATGGGAGGCTGAGCGACACATCGCCCGTATTGAGGTTCTGCGAATACTGCATATTGGCCGTCATAGACATTGGCGTACCCTTCCACGAGTGGGAATATGCAATCGAGGAGTTGGTCTGTGCCGAGAGGTAGTCGCTGAGCGAGTTGGAAGCGAGTTTATTGTAGCCACTCGTGGAGAAGTTCACGTTGGCCGAGAATGTCGAGTTGGGGTTGAACTTGGCATCCTGCGAGTGGGTCCAGGTCACGCGGAAGTTGTCCTGATTGGTGTAGTCAGCCGAGCCCTTCTCGCCGATGATTGTCTTGGCAAAGTTGACACCCACCGAGCCATTGAATTTGTAGCGTACACGGTAGGTCGATGCAGCATTAACCTCCCACGAACCGAGGGTATAGATACCACCCGTAACCCTCAAATCGACATAGTCATTGAATGCAAAATAGTAGCCACCATCCCTCAGGAAGAAGCCTCGGGTGGCATCCTCACCATAGGAGGGCATAATGAAACCCGTTTTGCGTTCCATATTCATCGGGAAGAACACCTCGGGGATGACCAGCGGCAGGGGCACGTCGGCAATGACAAGGTACAAGGGTCCCGACACAATCTTCTTGCCGGGGATAAACTTGGCCTTTGTCATATTAATATAGAAGTGTGGATGGTCGGTGTGTTCGCAGGTGGTATAGACACCGCCCTTGATGTTGAACGACTTGTCGTCCATCATCTTCACCTCCTTACCCGTGAGGTAACCCTCGCCGTCTTTGGTCACTACGCCATAGATTTTGGCCCTCTTGGAGTCGATATTGTAGGTTACGGTGTCCATCGTGTAGGTGGAGCCTGCGTCGGTAAACTCGGGACGGGTGTGGCCATAGGCAGAGGTGTCGGCCTTACCATAGGCGAGAATCTCCTTGGAGTCCATCGACACACGCATATAGTCGGCCTTGATGTTCATATTGCCATACGTCACATCGCCCTGCTCGTAGATGTGCACCATCTTGCCACGCACGTCATAGTAGAGCGAGTCTTTGTTCTTACCGCTGATAACCTCTTCGAGGAAGTTGCGTTGTTTACGTCCGCCACGCAGGGTGGAGTCGGGTTGTGCCACAAGGAGGCTGTCGATACTCTGCTGCGAGGAGCGCATCTCGAGCGAGTCGGGGCCATTAAATGCCCTATCGCCCCTGAAATCTCTCATTGGGGCAAGCGAATCGGGCGCAACCACACGAGCCGAGCGCACATCCTCAACCTCTGGGAGCGATTTTTTTTGCTCCTCGGCCACATTTTGTGCACCCAACGAAGTTGCCAGCAACGAGAAAACGACAACCAGGAGGTGATATTTTATGCTCTTAATGTCCAAAATCTCACAAAAATTCTTTACCTTTGCCGACAAGTCGGCAAAACACCCACGCAAGCGGGTAGAAAGCCGATTTGCCTCATCAAATTATTCAGCAAAAGTAACAAAAAAAATGAAACCCACAGCCTTTCTCACAATCATATTAACGATTTGTTTGCCTTTTATGGTGTCGGCACAGGCAAAAAAAGATGTGCCGGAGAGGGGTTTGCACACCGTTGTACTCGATGCGGGACACGGT
>JBGUSZ010000008.1:0-6390 GCA_045132795.1 Tidjanibacter sp.
TCGAGCAGGTGGAGGCCCATATAGGCAGCTCCCAAGTCGCCCGTGATACACACCAAGTCGTTCTCCTTGGCTCCACTACGGCGCACGAGCCTATCCTTTGCCACCTCGCCCACAGCGGTAATGCCAATGGCAAGGCCGTTCACGGAGGCGGTGGTGTCGCCACCAACGAGGTCAACTCCCCACTCCTCACACGCAACGCGCACGCCTGCGTATAAATCTTCAAGGTGTTCCACCGCAAACTTGGCCGACACGCCCAGCGAAAGAGTTATCTGTGTGGGCTTGCCATTCATCGCCACAATGTCGCTACACCCTGCAACCACAGCCTTATAGCCGAGGTATTTGAGGGGGAAATATGTGAGGTCGAAGTGGACACCCTCCAAGAGCATCTCGGAGGATAGGAGGATATATTTATCCCCTGCATCCACCACAGCAGCATCGTCGCCAACACCAAGAATGGTGGAGTTGTTACTATTCTTAAAGTCCGCAGTAAGGCGGTCGATGAGGCCAAAGTGGCCCACGGTTGAAATCTGTGTAAGTTGTTTCATCTGGAAAAAAGCCAATTTGGTACAAAGGTATGAAAATATTTTTTGATTACATTTTGAATTTGCATGGAAAATTGTATATTTGCGCTCGAAATTCGGGCATTAGTTTTAGTTTCACAGGTTAATCAGGTTAATGAAAAACATTGTATTGTTCGGCCCTCCGGGGGCTGGCAAGGGCACACAAGCCGAAAAACTGGTTGAACACTACGGTTTTAACCACATATCAACGGGTCAGGTTATCCGCAACGAGATTAAAAACCAGACCGCCTTTGGCAAGCAGGTTGAGGAGTGTATCGCACGAGGCGAATTTGCACCCGATGAACTTGTTATCGAGATTGTCAAGGATTACATCTCGAAGCACAACACCGGTGCGGGCAACATCTTCGATGGTTTCCCCCGCAACACTCTCCAAGCAGAGCGATTCGATGTAATGATGGAGGAGTGCGGTCAGAGGGTGGACGTGATGCTTTCGTTGCGTGTTCCCGACGAGGAGCTCATTAAGAGGCTTCTGTTGCGTGGCGAGGTGAGCGGACGAGCCGACGACGCCAACGAAGAGGTCATCGCCAACCGCATCCGCATCTACAAGGAGCAGACCGAGGTTGTCGAGAGGTTCTACGACGCACAGGGTAAGTTTGTTGCCATCAACGGCGTGGGCACCGTAGAGGAGATTTTCGAGAGGCTGAAAGAGGTCATCGACAAACTATAAAGAAAAGGAGCAGACAGCTGCTCCTTTTTCTTTTGTCAACCGTCGACCGACAACAGGCAAGTTAATTAGGTCTGACAGGGCCATACGTTTCTTGTTTCCAAAAAAAATCCATATCTTTGTAACCGACCAACATCGTCGAACCTAACACATTACTACAAAATGAAGCGATTTTTCATCTTCCTGATTACTTTGCTTGCAAGTGTTTCGACTCTATGGGCTGCCGATTACATCGTCATCCGAGTGGGCAAAAACATTGCAATGCCCGTGAAAGTATACACCTCAAATGGCACCTACACCATCACCAACTACGAAATGCGAATAAGCGGAAACCTAACGGTCAACTCCGCATACGATGCCCGTGGACAGCAAATTATGGTACAAGGCTCTGTGTCGGGTGGCACAAACCAAGCAACCGTGAGGTACTACGACCTGACACAAACATACTCTTCGTCAAGTAGCAGCTATTCGAGTTCTTCGGGCTCTTCATACTCTTCCTCTTCGGTATCAAGTAGTGTGAGGTCAAGCGGCAGCAACTTCTACAGCAATGCAATGTCCGCTGCCAGAGATATGATGTCTGTGGATGGCGACGGCCTGCCCTATTTTGGTGTCGAGGTCGGTTACTCTCGTTTCTGTACCTACTTCGTGCGCCCCAGACTTGCACTCGGCGAGTCGGGAGGTTTCCTGCTATACGGTGGCGTGGGCAAAGAGGACGTTTTCAAGAAACACGGAGGCAGCGATGAAGTCTATTGGCACGTTGGACTTGGCTCCTATGTCAGCGACGAGGTCAACACCATCGAAACGGGTATAACATTTGGCACAAACCCTATGTGCAACACCTCGCAGTATGACACCCCCGACCTCTATGGCGGTTGGGGCTTTGTGTTGGATGCTCGATATAGTTTCACCATCCCCTACACTATTTTCAGTCTCTATGCAGGCGCAGGTGTCGGTGTCGGATGGACCGAAGGAGGGGATGCCAAATTCCTGTATGATTTGCAATTGGGCGTGTCGGTTAAGTTATTCTCCGACTGGTGGTAATAAAAAAAACGAGGGAGCAGACATCTGCTCCCTCGTTTTTGTTGACCGTCTACCGTCTACCGTCAGACATACCCCTCAGTCGCTTTGCGACAGCTCCCCTAACTTAGGGGAGCAGTAATTTTCAATTTTCCATTTTCAATTCTCAATTCTCAATTCTCCATTCTCCCTCTGACTTTATCGCAGAATTTTGAACGAGCCGTTCTCGTGGAGTATCATAATGGAGGAGGCTTGGCGGGTGGGGTTACCCTCCACCGCAGGCGACACCACGTGGTCCACCCCACTCTTTATACCCTCCACAATTTCGTCAAAAGTAGTGGGCGTAGGCTCGCCCGAGAAGTTGGCCGAGGTGCTCACCAGCGGGCGGCGCAGGCGGCGCACCACCCCACGGCAGAAGTCGTGTGCAGCAACCCTCACAGCAAGCGAGCCCTCCTCCGGAATGAGGTTGGGAGCCACGCCCACAGCACCGTCAAGGATGAGTGTGAGGGGTTTGTCCGACAGCTCCATAAGGTCCCACGCCACCTCGGGCACACGGCGAATGTAGCGCCCCACCGAGAGCGGCTCGTCGAGCAGGACAATCATACCTTTCTTGTTTACGGAGCCTTTCAGGTCGTAAATCTTCTGCACGGCTTCGGGGTTGGTGGCATCGCACCCAATACCCCACACGGTGTCGGTGGGATAGAGGATAATCCCTCCCCTCTTCAACACCTCAACAGCCTTATTAATCTCTTCGTGAATCATACCTTTTCCATTAAATAGTGGCACAAAGATAAAAAAATTTCAATTCTCAATTCTCAATTTTCAATTCTCAATTTTATTTCTTACTTTTGCGCACTTATATACAAATAACAAAAGAATAACAAAACTAACAACAATACTATGGGAAGGGCATTTGAGTATCGCAAAGCACGAAAAATGAAACGTTGGGGCAATATGGCTCGCACGTTTACCAAAATTGGCAAGGAGATTGAAATCGCAGTAAAGGCCGGTGGTCCCGACCCTTCGGGCAACACTCGTCTGCGCGTGCTTTTGCAGAACGCCAAGGCTGAGAATATGCCCAAAGAGAACGTTGAGAGGGCTATCAAACGTGCTATCAGCAAGGATACCACCGACTACAAAGAGATGGTTTATGAGGGCTATGGTCCCTTCGGTGTGGCTATCCTCGTGGAGACCGCTACCGACAACACCACCCGTACGGTGGCAAACGTGCGTTCCTACTTCAACAAGTGTGGCGGTACGCTCGGCACCAGCGGTAGTGTGAACTTTATGTTCGACCACCTCTGCGTCTTCAAGACCGCCAACAAGGAGAGCATCGACCTCGAAGAGCTCGAATTGGACCTCATCGACCTCGACCTCACCGAGATGTTCGTGGACGACGACAACGTGATTAACATCTACGCCAAGTATGAGGCCTTCGGTGCAATCCAGTCCTACCTCGACGAGCACCAGATGGAGATTGTGAGTGGTGAGTTCGTTCGCATCCCCACCGACACCAAGGAGGTTACCGCCGAGCAGCGCGAGGCTCTCAACAAACTCATTGAGAAACTCGAAGAGGACGACGATGTAACCAACGTCTATACCACAATGGCCGAGGACCCTGATGCAGAGTAAGGCGTTGAAAAGATAAGAATAAGGACCCTCGGTGGTCCTTATTTTTTTAGAGGGCAGAAAGAGCAAGAAAGGGCAGAAAGAGCAGAAAGAGCAAGAAAGGGCAGAAAGAGCAGAAAGAGCAAGAAAGAGCAGAAAGGGCAGAAAGAGCAAGAAAGGGCAGAAAGGGAAAATATTTACTAATTACTCTTTACTAATTACTAATTAAAAAGCCGGTTGACGGTTGACGGTTGACGGTCGACGGTTGACGGTCGACGGTCGACGGTCGACGTTAGACTATATAATAGAAGTGAAAAAGGTTGTAATCATAGTGGCGTTGATGTTGTTGCTGGGGGTGGAGGGACTCTCGGCACAGCGCACACGCTATCACGTCCCCTACTCTCGCTATGGCGGAGGCTATATGGCCGGCACCACCGTGGACGAGATGACGGGCGACACCACCTACGTTGTGCAGCTCTCCGAGGTCATCGCCTTCCGCAGCCTGGGCGACATCAAACGCCACCGCAGGCTCATACGCAACGTGAAGATTGTCTATCCCTATGCACTCGACGCTCGTCGCTACTTCAACTCCCTCAACGCTCAACTCGACACCGTAACCTCCAAAAAGGAGCGTGAACGCATCACCAAAGACCTCGAAAAGGAGATTATCAAACGCTACACGCCCGTGTTGGAGAATATGACCTACACGCAGGGCAAGATACTCATCCGACTCATCGACCGAGAGACGGAACGCACCTCCTACCAACTATTGGAGGACTTCCGCGGTAAGTTCTCGGCCAAGTTCTGGAACACCATTGCCAAGATTTTCCGAGCCAACCTCAAACAAGAGTACGACCCCACGCAGGGCGAGGACAAACTCATCGAGCAAATCATCATACTCTATGAGGCTGGATTGCTGTGATGGGATTTAGAAATTTAGAGGATATATTAAAATTTTTTAAGAAATAATTTATACCTTTGCGGTACGCACAAGGGAGCCAAAGGTGGCTACCGAGGGCGGAAAGTAATTGGACAAAACAACATTACAAATTCAAAACTTAACATAAATCGCTATGAAACAAGCTATTGCTATTCTCACAGGCGGCGGCCCCGCACCCGGTATGAACACCGTTGTTGGCTCGGTTGCCAAGACTTTCATCACCAAAGGCTATCGCGTTATCGGTCTTCACGAGGGCTACACCGGTCTGTTCAAGACCAACGCTCGCTATGAGGACATCGACTTCCGTCGTGCCGACGACATCTTCAACCAGGGCGGTTCCTACCTCCAAATGAGCCGTTTCAAACCCACCGATGCCGACTTTGAGAACAATTTTAACCTCAAATTCTTCCAGGATAACAACATCAAGTTGCTCGTAACCGTGGGTGGCGACGACACCGCTTCGACTGCAAACCGCATCGCTAAGTTCCTCGAAGCCAAGCAGTACCCCATCGCCAATATCCACGTTCCCAAGACCATCGACAACGACCTTCCTCTGCCCGCAGGTGCTCCCACCTTCGGTTATGAGTCGGCTATGGACAAGGGTGCAGTGATTGGTCGCGCCGTTTACTCGGATGCTCGCACCAGCGGTAACTGGTTCATCATTGCTGCAATGGGCCGTTCGGCAGGCCACTTGGCTTGCGGTATCGGCGCTGCTTGCCACTATCCTATGATTGTCATCCCCGAGATGTTCAACAAGACCGAGATTACCGTTGACAAGATTGTAAACCTCGTTATCTCGGCCATCATCAAACGCAAACTGATGGGTATGGACTACGGTGCTGCTATGGTATCGGAGGGCGTATTCCACAGCCTCTCGGACGAGGAGATTAAGAATGCAGGTGTGAACTTCACCTACGACGAGCACGGCCACCCCGAGCTCGGTAAGGTATCGAAGGCTCACGTCTTCAACGAGATTTTGGAGAAGAAGCTCAAAGCTCTCAAAATAAAGGTTAAATCGCGTCCCGTGGAGATTGGCTATGAGGTACGTTGCCAGACTCCCGTTGCAAGCGACCTGCTCTACTGCACCACCCTCGGTATGGGTGTCTACAAGCTGTTCAGCGAGGGCAAGACCGGCTGCATGGTATATGTTGCACAGGACGGCCAGATTAGCCAGCTCTACCTGAAAGACCTCCAAGACCCCACCACCGGCAAGATTCCTCCCCGTTTGGTTAACCCCGACGGCGACCAATTCCAGGGCTTGGTGAACAACATCCTCTGCTACATCACCCCCGAGGACTACGAGGCAGCAAAGGCCTATGTTGAGAACCCCGAGGAGTTCGACTTCAAGAAGATTCTCAATTGGTAATACGACCATAGGTGGTCTTTCCGCCGCAAACAACAAGGGCTTCCGAAACTCGGAAGCCCTTGTTGTATCATTACCAAATAAATTATCAATCAGTAAATGGTGTCGTTTAATATAGGGTATTGTTTTTCATAAACCAGATTAACTGGGGAAAATCAAATTTTGTTTTTTTATTTTTAATTTAGATCACAAAAAGCAAGTTATGCCCAAAAAAAAA
>JBGUSZ010000009.1:0-76859 GCA_045132795.1 Tidjanibacter sp.
ACGCCTTTGGTGAGGATGTGCAGAGCCAGCGAGCTCTTATCGCCACCCTTAACCTGAATGGTCTGGTTGAGGTAGTCGGGAGCGATACCGAAGCGTACAAGGTAGCCGCTTGCACCCTCTGCCGGGGTCCAAGTCAGGTCGGCAAACCTCTCGTCTTTGCGGTAGCGTACAGCCTCTACGCCCTCGACCTGTGCGGGTGCTTCGCCACCACCGTGGCCAAAGACCCTCAAATCCCTCACACCGAACTTGCCACCACCAATGGCGTGGTAGTTCACCACCTTCAAGTAGCGAGCTGTGAGGGGCTCTTTGAGTTCGAGGTAGTCGTGTGCGTTGGAGGTCTTGTTCTTGCTACGGTCTGTTACAAGGCTCCACTTCTCGCCGTCGAGCGAGTAGTAGAGTTTGTAGGCAGTGTAGTCCTCGCCACCCTTCGCAAGGGCTATATCCCAATCCTGCTCGGCAAAGTTGAGTTGGATAGCACGAATGGTTTTCTCCTTACCGAGGTCCATAGTCATCCACTCGCCCTTGTCGCCGGTCTGTGCCGACCACCAAGTGCGTACATTCTCATCCGATGCGTTCTCCACGCCATAGCCCTCCAATGTGGACGAGGCCTCGCAAACTGCACCCTCCGAGAGTACCCACCAGCCTGCGCAGTTGCCCTGCGAAGCGTCGAATTTCTCTTGGTGCATTACCATAGGCAGGTCGCCCATTGTGGTCTTAACGCTCATACGGCCCTGCTCGTCGAAGTGTACGGGGAACAAGCCGAGCCTACGCTCAAAGGGGTTGTGGTTGCCAACCCACATCGTGGAAATCTCCCACCAATTCTCATAGCGGTCTTTGAATACGCAGCTATGACCTGCGCTACCAATGAAGCCGCCAACTTTGAGCGATATGGGGTTGTAGGGCTCAATTTTGAAGCCCTCGTTGGGTTTGTCGCTGGTCATCACAACGTCGCAGTACCACACCGACAAGGTACCTGGGGTGGCAAATTGGAGGTAGTAGGTGTCGCCCCTCTTTACAACCCACGCGCCTTCGGGGCAGGGGAGCCATTTGAATTTACCCCTCCACTCGGGAGCCTCAATCTCGTCCCAAACCTCTCGGCGACCAAGGTGGTAGCCACCTTCGCAGTCGTTAACGTTGGTGATGTAGTCCATCAGCAGGCGCTCCGAGCCCTCAATCATAGTCATCGTTGCGGGGTCCAACTCGAAACACTTAATGGATTGGTCGGTGCCCAAGCCGTGATATACAAAGTAGCGTCCGCCTTCAATTAGCAACGAGGGGTCCGAACAGCGGGGAATCTCGCCACAAACCTCCCAAAGACCTTTGTCAGGCTCTGCCGAACGGATAATCTTTACGGTCTTCTCCTTGCGATCACGGTTGAGTTTGATAAAGTAGATGTAGTTTTCATCGGCGGCCACAGCAGGTGCTGTATAGCTTCCATTGTTAAGAGCTGCCTCCTCGACCTCCTCGTTGAAGAATACGTTCTTCCAATTCATCAGGTCATCCGACACCCTATAACCACCAATGTCGTGGGTGGCAAAGAGGTAGTATTTGTCCTTGAAAAAGACAATCACGGGATCGGCCGATGTGCGTGCATCGGGGTCTTTGGGTTTGAATGTACCCCATCCATAATCCAAGTCAATGGGGTTGCAGTAGGTTGTGGGATTGTTGTTTACAAGGTCGCCACAGCTACACAATAGCAACGCTGCCAAAATTGCAAAACCAAATTTTTTCATACTTTTTCTAAGTGTGCGGTTATTTATATTTTGTCTGTCTTCTACCAAACTTTTATCACGGGTGCCCACTCCGATTTGTGGGAGTGGATGAGTGCATAACGTCCCTTGTCGAGGTCGTCACCGGGCTCACGCAGCTCCCTTACGAGCAGCACGGTGATATTCTCCGCGCTGATGTTTTTGAGCGCCTTGGTGAGGTCCAGCCACCTCCACGAAGCCTCCTGCTCGAAAGTCATCTCGCCCACCACTTTATAATTTCCGCCAACCATTCGGCTCTGGGTGGGGTGGAGTTGGGCAATGTCGGCCCAAGTGGTTGCTTTTGTCAACTCACCCTCCACAACGTAGGCGTGGAGGCGGTAGGGAGCCGTGTCGCAACTCTCGCCGTGGATACCGAGTGCAATGCGACCTGCTTGTGTGGTATCCACCTCGGCGAGATTAAATCCAATGGCCGTTGCGGTGTTGTTTTCCAAACCTGCGGCATTCATCTCCACAAAGGTACAGTTAGTACCCACTTTGCCCACCTTGCCAATAGCAAGGCTCTTGCTGGCAGTGGCTTCGATTGTCTTGATTTGACCTTGTGGTGCGTGTAGGCTCAGCAGCATTACACTCTGAGCAGGGATGGTCAGATTCAACATTCCATAGCGGTCGGTGGTGAGGATGCGGCCGTCGCCGTAGTGGTCATCACTAACCTCCTCGCATAGGATGGGTAGGCCTGCACCGAAGCCCAACCTTCTCAGGTCGAGTTCCAAACGGCAGCTATTGGTGCTACGCTGAACAATCCATACATAGGTGTTACCCTTATCGTCTTGCGAGGTGCAGATGTCCAAGTCGGGGTCTTCCACCGACACGTCCGTACGCAGCAGGGGGCGTTGCTGTTTGAAACCTTTGGCAAACAGCCTCACGGTCTGTGCCGTACGCTGGGTACCTGCCACATCAAAACAATCCTCCTCAACAGCCTCTGCGTTGGGAGCAAAGATTTTCACCTCTCTCACAAGCGCACGTCCTTCGTCACCAAAGGTGAGCCTTACTTTCTCTGCCTTCACGGGCTCTTTGAGCAGGAAGCCGCTACGTGCATAGCGGTTGTTGTCTTGATTGAGTCCCTTGATCATACTCCACTTACCATCACAAAGGGCCTCAGCCTTAAACTGACGCACACGGTCGGGGGCGGTGAATACGCCATAGGATGAACCGGAGTAGATGGTCAGCGCACCAATCTCCTTCTCTCCACCGAGGTCGATGGTGATACTCTTGGGGTCTTGCGAGGAGAATGCCCACGCCGAAGAGTCGCTCTTGTCGCCATCGGTCAGTGCGTTGGCCGAGTATAGATCGTCAGTACCACACACCTCTACGGGGCAACCCAATGCGATATTCTCCATTGCATCCTCGGCATAACGCACTCCTTTCCAGGTGTAGTGGTGTCCCGATTTGATACCCTGTGGATAGGTGCTGCTGGCGGTGTTGGCGAATTTGAACGCCCACATACCATAGCCTCCGCCGAGCATATTCTGTGTGTAGGTGCCGGCCCACTCCACAAACAGCGAGGGCGAATCCATCGTTTCATACTTATCAATGAGGTAGGCATTCATCCAACGGCCAATCTCGGTGAAGATGATGGGTTTGGTTTTACCCTGTGGATGATTTGCTCGGAGAATCTTGTCGATACTCTCCACCTTGCCCTTATAGCCCACTGCGGGTATGTTGTAGGAGTGGGTGGAGAAGAGCTGTACGTTCTCCCTATCGGTCATAGGGCGGCCCAGGTAGTCTGTGCCCTCGGAGGCTGCCACCGCTGCCCACCAGTTGGTGTTGGTACCTGCTGTTACGGGGCCTACGAAGCGGCAGTTGAGCGACTTGCCATAGAGTCGGTTGACGTCGGCCACAGCGCAGTGCACCGCATCCGAGGCCACCTTCATCAGCTCGATGTAGATATCCAAAGGCATAGGACCGGAGTGGCGGTGGTTTGGCTCGTTCTTCATTGCGAACATCGACACATCACCTCTCTTTGCAGTGTAGAATGCAAGGCCATAGAACTGTTGCCAGATGGCCCACTTGTTATCCCACGAGGTGTCGTAGCGCTTCTTGCCAAAGCCGCTTTGGATGAGAACGTCGGCACCAATGGCCTTCATCTGGTCGAGAGCATAGTTGAAGACCATTGTGTTAGTCGAGTGCACAGGTTTGTCGGCCTGAGCCTCCACCTTGCTCCACTGAATGAATTTTTCGCTCTCTGGGTTGGCCATAAGTTCGGCTTTCAGCTTCTCAAACTCCTCTGCCGAGCCGACCTTTGTGTGGTCAATCCATTTCTCGTTGACATAGGTCTCTCCATCGGCCCAGATACGCACGGCATTCACATCCGCATATTCGAGCCACGCAGGAGCGTTACCTCCGGGCATAATGTAGCCCTGATTGTAGCCCACATATTGCATTGTGCGTCCAACCTCTTCGGGGTAGACGGTAGCCTTGATGGTGGTATGTTTTTTCCCTTTGCTTTCGCTCTGCAACGAGGATGTGTTCACAGGTGCAGGTTTGGCCATCTGTTTGTTTACACGGCCCCAGCCCTCAAATTCCATAATACGGATAGGCTCTCCGTCGGTGGAGTAGATGCGGAATTTGAACGATGTGATGGGGGTCTTGAACGCAAAAGCAACCCTGTCGAGTCGGTTCTCAGTGGTAAGTGTTCCTTCGATGTCGGTCCAGTTGGCGTCGTCCCAATATTGGAGAATAAAGTTCTTAACACACCAGAAACCGTCGTGTTGCCCCTTCTCGGCCTGCTTTTTCTCCTTCTCAGGAATACCCGTATAGACCACAATGGAGTCGATGTCGCAATAGCGAGGCAGGGTAACTTCCAGAATGTGTGGAGGGCGCGAGGTGGGTGCCGACTCCCAAGTGGTGCGGCGGGTAAATTTACCATCCACGGCCATCTGTACCTCTGTACGAGGATTGGTGGTAGAAGCCTCCACGGTGGCTCCGAGGAAGAGGTTTGTTTGGGCCTCCGCTGCGAGGGTGCCTAAACCTATTGCCACAAGGGTGAGAATGTATCGAAGGCTTTTCATCGTTTGTCTTATATGGTTAATATGATAAATACACGCGTTGTTTCTACTTAAATTCGGTCATCAGGATTACGCACCTCCTGCTACCCTCAAAGTCAACCCTAAGGGTACGCTCCTTTGGTAGGGGCATCTCAACAAGTTTCTCCTCTTGGGGTGCCAGAGTGTAGGTCTGCTTACCCTCTCCGTTGATACTGATGCTCACTTCAAGGCTCTCCTCCGAAGGGTTGGCCAACAGAGTAATCATAGTAGTTCTGTCAGCAGGTACGCGTGCGGCAAAGTAGCCACTGCCGTGCATCTCATCTTCTTTCGTTACGAGGTCGTTACCTCCGAGGCTGTAATTGTAGGGTGCAAAGGGACGGCGTCCGTTGGCCACATACTGAATGCCGGGGCGGGTATTCCAACCACCATAGCCTCCAACATAGTTATAGCCCCTCACGTCCACCTTCAAAGGCCATTTCTCTTTTTGGTCGGTGGGTACAATGGGGAAGGTGTTGAGAACAAGACCATTGTTGGCTCCCGTAACAATACCCCTCTCTGAGGTATAGTCGCCCCACCAGATGGGCTGCTCTACCAACATACAAGCATCTTCGCTCTGACCGCTTGTAAGGTAGTTGACAATGTTGCGCAACAGCAGGTCGGCCATTGGGTCAACTCCACTCCTACCGACAAGGTCAAAGCCACTCAATACTACCGAGCCTTTACCCTTAAACATCTCGCACAAGGCTGTACCCGAGAGGTTGCGGCTGTAGTTAGCCAGCACAGCAGTGCGCTCCATATCGGCCTTACGAACCGAAAAACCGTTGGTTACAGGGTAAATGGCAGGGAAACCGACTTTTGTCTCGTCATAGCCGGTGTAGTCGCTCCACAGTTTCAGCCTCTCCATATCCACATCCTTAAAGATGGGGTGTTCTTTACGCTCGATATTGATGTTCATACCATCGCAGTAGGTGTATTCGGGCGAGAGGTACTCATTGGAGTTGTTGCTTTCGTCGAGCATTTCCACCTTGTCGGGCAGCCACGAAGTGTCGAAGTCGGGCTTCTGACGCATCACAAACACACGTCCACCCTTCTCCACAAAGGCTTTGAGTGCGTCCTTTTGTGCTGCAAAGTCAGCACCCCACGACTCCTCTCCAATCACGAGGACTGCGCCTTTGCGTGCTTTGGGAACGGTGGTGGTAAGGGTGTAAGCAACCCCGTTTTTGTCAAAAGCAGCGGCTGTTGCACCCGTTGTGTCATAGAGTGCTACACCATCCACAGCCACATTCTTGTTTTTCCACTCGGCACCCGCAATGTAGAGGTCAGAGGTGTTGGTAGACACAATCTTACCGTTCCAGATGATTTCGCCAACCAGGCGATAGTCGCCCGTGGGAACCCATTCTGGCAGGGTAATGTTGATAGCCTGCGACCAAGTGCCGTAGTACTCCACGGTGGGCAACTCAATGGTTCCCTCTGCAACAGCCATCTTGCGCATATTTTCGAGCCTCCACACAACCTTTGCGCCATCCAAGTCGCGCATCTGGTCGTCATCGTTGACAACGTGAGCCACAACCTTGATGCTGTTGCCGGCATAGACGTTGTGATTCCAATTCTCCCAACTGATGAGGATGGGTTGGTAGCTTATGCCATATTGGTATGCCACGGGTTTGGGTCTCATTTCGGCAAAACTCTTCACCGAATCCCAATTGTGGAAAATAATCGTAAAGGGCATCACGCCTGCCAAATAGGGATTCTGGGGGCGGAAGCGGCGGAACATCTCGGTTGCATTTTTCAGCACCATAGCCTGATACTCCAATGCAGCCTCGCCCTGATCGGCGGCGTCGATGTGGCCGGTCCAACACTTCTGCGAGCCGGGTTGTTTGGTGCGAGAGCAGAGGTTGTAGGCGCCGTCAATACCTGTGTAGTTACCCACACACTCGGTGAAAGTTACTGCCTGTACCTTGCCCTCGTTTTGCCACAAGGCTGCATCGCGAAGATTCATATATGTCAGGAACGAGTTGTAGTACCAGCCCCAATAGCGGTGTACGTCGAAGATGTCTGCCGAGCGGCCCATACCATAGCCGGCATTACCGATGTAGGGCCTTGTGTGGTCCCACTTAATGAGTTCTTTGTAGCAAGCACTCAGGAAGTCGTCCCACTTTTTGCCGACGGAGCCTTTGTAGGGCATCTCGTTACTCATCACATAGATGACAACCGAGGGGTGCCAGGTGAGAGGGGTAAACTCCGTCTCAATATAATAGTCGACATATTTGTCGATGTTTTCCAAATCGGTGGGAGGGTTGGTTTCGTGGTCGGTAATACGTGGTCGACCATAGCGTCCTCCAAAAATCATCATACCCTCCTCGTCGCACACGTCCAACCAATTCTGGTCGGTGGGAATACGTATGATGTTGATGTTCATTCCTTTGAGAAAACGAACATAGTCGCGAGCAAACTCACGGCTCACCTCCAAATCTTCGGGAATGCCTCGGTTGGGAGGGTTGATTGCGTTGCCTCGCAGAAAGATGGGTTTGTCGTTGAGGTAGAAACGACCGTCGCGCATCTCGAACTTACGGAATCCGATGCGCTTGGTAATGCTGCTCTCGCCACACTTGACCTCCAAGTTGTAGAGATGTGGTGTTGCGGGAGTCCAAAGGTTGGCTTTAATGCCATCGATGCACAACTCCACAGCCGTTGTGTCGGCTCCTGCTTTGAGGTCAATAGTGCCAACAACGCCATCCCACACAACATCTCCGTTGGAGCAGGCGGTGATGGTTGCTTTGGCCTCGCCGGCGAAGCCTTGGGGTGCTGTCAGGGCGAGTTCCATGCGTGCTTGTGTGTCGGTAACAAATGGGGTGAGTTTGTGGATTGCCACCTGTGCGGTTGCGCCCGCAGCCCCCATAGAACATCCAACAACAAGGACAATACGTTTGAGTAGAGTTTGCATAGTCTTATACTATAATATATATGTGTATCTCTGTTTTTGCTCCCTCGGTGCGGCCCACAAACGAGCCGCACCGAAAGAAGCAACCATATTAACCAAAATAACCTTAACCAGTTATGTTGTCATAGAGCCGAAACAATCCGATTGTTTCGGGGAAAAATCACTACCAACCGGCGTTCTGACCATAGTCGGCACCAACCACGTCGAGGAACGACTGAGGGATGGGCCACCTCCACCACTTCTCGTTCCAGTTGGTACGAGCGTGGATATAGTTGCTAGGCAGATTGGGGTCGTCGGCAGTGGTGTCGCCATAGTGAGCCTTCACTGCGTCGGCCAACAGACCAAGGCGCTTCAGCAAAGGCCACCTTACGCCCTCGAAGTGACACTCGCGTGCATACTCATCCAAGAGGTCCTGCAAAGTGAGTGCACCGGTGAACTTCTCACCCATTGCACGCTCGTAGGTCTTGTTGTAGTACTCCAAAGCCTTTGCACTTGCGCCACCGTCTTTGTGGAAATATGCCTCGGCCGCCATCAGGTAAGTCTCGGCCAAACGGTAAACGATAGCATCCTTGAAAGAAGATGTACGAGCAGGTTCGTCTGCGTTGGTCCACTCGTCATAGAATTTAAGCGAGTGTGGGTGCATACACTCCATATACTGTGCTTTGGTAAATACAGCCTCGTCGCCAACCTTCTTACCTGCGGGCAGCAGAGCCTCGTCAACATAGTAGAATTTGTGGCGGAACATCTTGGTGTAGCGATTGTCCTTCTCTTGGTTGTAGAGTCCGAAGAGGTAAGTGTTGGGATAAACACGTCCCCAAGCATAGCCACCATATTCAATACACTCCTTGAAACCATCAACTTTGGCATAACGTGCTGTTGTTACCAACGACAAGCGATGTCCAGAGGCGATACCATCGGAGATAGAGCAACCGCCACCAAGCTGGTTGGAGAATTGGAATGCATAGAGAACCTCTTTGTTGCGAAGGTCGGGACCATTGAATACATCAGCCATTGTGGGCATCATACCATAGTCGGGGCAATCGAAGATTGCCTCGCAGTTGTCGATTGCAGCCTGCCAATCCTCCTCCCACATTGCAACCTGTGCGCGGATGTGGTGAGCAACAGCCTTGGTCAAACGACCAATCTCTTTGTTGGGAGCAGTCCAGTCGAGATACTTGATTGCATCTTCGAGGTCGAGTTTGATTTGTGCAAACACCTCAGCCTTGCTCGAAGGGCGATATACACGACCTTCCATATTGTCAACAGTGGTGGGTTTGAGGTTCATATAGAGCCTCTCGAAACGTTGGTAGAGCATAAAGTATGCCCTTGCGCGGAAACATTTTGCTTCGCCATATGCCTGACGTACAATGTCATTCTCCATTGTGGGGTCGAGTTGCTCGGCGTAGTAGATAATCTCGTTGGCTTTACCGATAATCTGATACCATTGATTCCAAAGAGTTACGAAGGTACCTGTGTCTGCTTTAGGGGAGTCCAAACGAGCCATACCGGCAGCAGTGCCACCACGGAAAATCATAAGGTCTGTACAGTAGTCCATCATCAGAACGCAATACTCTTCAGCTTCTCCAGTTGCGACAGAACGGTCTTTGGGGTAGAGGCCCACAACTGCGCGGCTCAAACCCTCGGGAGTGGAGTAGATAAATTGGGATGTAATGCTGGTCTGCGACTCAACCATCAGGTCGTCGGTTGTGCACGAACTTGCGCCCAGTGCCAACGCCAACATCGCAATGCTATATGTTAAAATCTTTTTCATAGTCTTTTTCGTTGTGCATCAAAAGTTAGAAGTTGAGGTTTGCGCTGAATGCCCACTGGCGAGGCTCGGGATAGCTACCTGCACCGGTCTCGGGGCTATAAGACAAGTAGTCGGTCATAGTGAAGAGGTTGGTTGCAGTTACTGCAAAGCGGAGGTTCTTCACGTTGATTTTCTTCAACACCGACTTGGGCAAGGTGTAGCCAATCGACAAGGTGCGCAGACGGATGTAGGATGCATCCTGATAGCAGAGCGACTGCTGGTGGGTCATGTTGGAGTTGAATGCAGGACGGGGGAACTCATTGCTGGGATTGCTGGGAGTCCAGTAGTCAACCATAATACCATTGAGTTTACCCTGCAACGAACCACCCTGGTTGGAGCCATAGAGGTATTCGTTACGCCTGATGGTACCCGATACCATATACCAATCCATATAGAAATCAAAGCCTTTCCACTTCAACGAGGTGTTGAGCGAAGCGATGAAATCGGGGTCGCGCTCGATAATCTGACGGTCGTCAGCTGAAATCTTACCATCACCATTGTGGTCGATAATCTTCACCGAACCGGGAGATACAACAACGTCGGTCTCCATTGCTTTGTCTGCCACACCGTCGCCATCGGAGTCGATGGTGGGTTTGATAATCCACTTGCCGGCGGCATCTTTACCCTCGAAGTCCTCATACTGCCAAATTCCCTCAGCAAGGTAGTCGTAGTAGACACTGATGGGGTGGCCGATAAACCACTTGTTATCCACGTCGTCGATGTAGTTGCCGTTCTCGTCCTTGCGGTTGTCGATACGAACGATTTCGTTGTGGAAGGTCGAGAAGTTTACGCCCACGCTCCAATTGAAGTCTTTGCTACGAACGATGTCGGTATTCAAAGTCAACTCAAAACCGTTGGTCTTGGTCTCACCGAGGTTGTCGAGCATCGAGGTGTAACCGAGTACACTCTCAATCTGACGGCTTACGAGAAGGTCGGTAGTGCGGGTGTTGTAGTACTCAACGGTACCGCTGATGCGGCCATCGAACAAACCAAAGTCCAAACCGTAGTTGGTCGAAGTGGTTGTCTCCCAACGCAAACGGGTGTTAGGAATGGTGTTGCCGGGCAAGTAGCCGATGATGTAGTTGTCGCCAAACTGCATATCGTAGCTTACGGTGTTACCCAGAGTCTCGTAGTTGCCAATACCATTCTGGTTACCAACCGAACCCCAGCTCAAACGGAGTTTCAAGTTGGAAATAGCCTCTGAATTCTTCAAGAACTCCTCTTCCGAGATACGCCAAGCACCAGCAATCGAGGGGAACGTTGCCCATTTGTTCTGGGCACCGAAACGGCTTGAGCCATCATAACGAACAGCGGCGTTCACAATGTAGCGGTCTTTGTAGCTATACTGTGCACGAGCAAGGTAGGAAACGAGAATACTCTCGCTAACCGAACGGTTAATCTTGGTGGGAACACCGTCGCCAATCATATTCCACCAGAACGAGTCAACGGGAACGTCGCTTGCCTCGGCTTCGAGTTTGGTCATATAGTCGCGGTCCCAGCTCTGTACTGCGGTGAGGTTGAGCGAGTGGTCTTTGTTTGCGATGGGCACCTTGTAGTTTACGATGTTCTCGATTACGAAGTTGTAGTCGCGGCTGTTGGAAATGCTACCACCTGCACCACCACCGGTGTACTGCGAGGTCTTGTAGGAGCCAACCTCTGCAAAACGTGCATACTGGGTAGCGTTGAACTTATAGCTGAAACCCTTGAAAGGACGCACCTCCATAAAGGCGTTGATACGGAACATATCCTGAGCCGTTTGGTCCTTAACGTGCTGCATGTTATACAAGGGGTTCTGGTCGTTGGTCGAGTTGATGTATTGGGTGATGTTACCCTCTGCATCGTATGCAATACCATAGGGAGGACGAGTCATAAACTGGTTGAACGAACCATAAGCTGCGTCACGGAGAGTCTTGTTTGCCGAGGTGTTTACACCAATGCTCAGCCACTTGTAGGCCTCATAGTCGGCATTCACACGGAGGTTACCACGCTCGTAGCCCGAACCGTCGATCATACCATCCTGGTTGGTGTAACCAAAGTTGGATGCAAAGCGAAGTTTCTTGTTACCGCCACGGATACCCAACGAGTATTTCTGCATCACGGCAGGTTTAATCATCAGGCTTTCCCAATCGGTCCAGATAGCCTCCTCCCAGTTCTTCTGCATAATGGGGTCTTGGAATACATAGTCGGCACCGAGGGCTGCGATAGCTTCGGGGTCGTCAATGCCCATATCGCTTGCAACAGCCTGGCGACGCAGCTCAACCCACGACTCGGGGTCGTAGTACTTGAAGTTCCTCCACAAGCTCTGAACGCTGATGGTCGACTCGAAGTTAACCTCGGTTTTGCCACTCTGACCACGCTTGGTGGTTACCATCACAACACCGTTTGCTGCACGAGCACCATAGATGGCCTGTGCTGCTGCGTCCTTCAAAATCTCAATCGAAGCAACGTCGTTGTTGTTAATCATATTAAACTCGGTAGCATTCGAGGGAACACCGTCGATAACATAGAGAGGCGAGTTGCTTGCGGTCAGCGAGCGCGAGCCACGAATCTGGATGCTCGACGAGCTACCGGGAGCACCACCACCCGAGGTTACCTGTACACCTGCCGAAAGACCACGCAACATCTCCGAGATGTTGGACGAGGGGTAGATGTTCATATCCTCAGCCTTAATCGAAGCAACCGAACCGGCCACGTCGCTACGGCGCTGAACACCATAACCTACAACAACGAGGTCCTCCAATACTTGCGAGTCGCTGGTGAGGGTTACGTCAATTTTGCTGCGTTTGCCAACGGCAACAACTTGGGTTTCATATCCGAGGTAGGAGAACTCCAAGGAGGCCTTGTCGGATACGGTAATCGAATAATTACCTTTAACGTCAGTGGTCGTACCCATTGTCTGGCCAACTACCAGCACGTTTGCGCCAATAATTGCCGAACCATCGTCAGCAGTTACAGTACCTGAAACCTTGTGACTCTGAGCACTTACACTTGTCATACCTGCCATAAGAGCCACGAGGGCCATCAGCAGGATTTTTCCAAACGTAGTGTTTTTCATGGTTTGAAAGTTTTAGTTGATAAGTTAGTTGATTATTAAGTGTGTTATTTTTTGATTGCTTTGTCAACAGGAATATCTACACCGCTCCACACTTTCTTGGCGGTCCAATCAGCATCGGGAGCCGACCAGAAGGGGTCTGTCTCGGGCAAACCGAGAGCAACGAATACGGCCGAGCAGAGATATACACTACCGGTGGAGATGTACCTCTCACCGATGGAGGGCTGATAGCCACAGAAGCCAACCCTCAACCAACCATTCTCGGTGAAAGTGCCGGGAGCGTTGATTACACGGTCAATCACAGCAGTAAGTCCGCAACGTACCTGTGCAGGGTTAACCGCCTCGGGTAGCCAGTGGCGCAACGACACATCCGACAGTGCCTGGAATGCACCAAACCTGTATGCCAACGAGCGACCCACTGCGGGGAAGGTACCCTCGGGCGAGATGAGCCTCTCCTGCTGCTCTGCATAGCGAGCATAGCGAACTTTCTCCACTTCGTAGAAGTCGGCGCCTTCGAGGTTGTGTTTCTTCATCACGTCGAGGACCTGTACCATCATAGGCTGGATTACGAAGCTGTTGTAGTAGTCGAGGTGGAAGTCCTTACCGTCGCCATACCAACCGTCGCCCTTATACCACTCTTTGTGGCGGGTGAATGCGTAGGTGATGCGCTCAAACTCACACTCGCCGGTGAACTCATAGAGGGCAGCCTCAACCATTGCCGAGAAGAACAACCAGTTGGTCTCCGAGGGTTTGATTACCCTCGACGATTTCAACTCCTTAACCATACGCTCTTTGGTAATCTCGTCCAGATTGCCCCAGAGCTGTTTGGGAGCGCGCAACAGACCGTGGGCCAAGAATGCGGCATCCACGAGGGGCTGGCGTCCGTTGTTGAAGTTGAGATAGTCGGGCGACTCGGGGTTGACAGCATTTGCGATACCCTTAACGGCCAAGTCGATGAACTCTGCACGGAGTTGGCCCTCGGGAGTAGCATCGGGACCGAGTTCGAGCCAGGGAGCAATACCCTCAATCAAACGGCCGAGGCCCTCCAAGTGGGTAACTGCGTGGCGGGTTGCGATGTTCACGTTGTTGGACTCAACGGGCATATTCTTTTTCAGGGTGCCTGCTGCGAGGTTGGTCAAGAAGGGGCGTGCGATGTGCTCCATTGCGCTGAGCCAGATGGCCCTATCCTCGTTCTCCGAGTAGAGAGTGCGTACCTCAACGGCGGGTTTGCCTTTGAGGATGTTGTTGTAACGAGCGAGTGCCTCAATGTAGTAGTAGTCTGCATAGGAGAGGGGAGCATCCACGTCGCGATTCTTGGCCAAGAATGCGGTGCAGTGCTTAATGGCATAGTTGCCATTGGTGCCGGGTTTTGCAAAGTATTTCGACGAACTGAGCGAGCGAATCATCTTCTCGGCCATGTCGAGGAATGCCTGCGAGGTGGCCTCATCCTCAACGTAGGTGCTCAACTCAACGAAAGCCGAAGCCATCAGTGCGGCTGCCGAAGCATCCCTGGGGGTATCTTTGGTTACGGGAGCCATAAAATCCCAATAGGGAACACCATCTTTGGGCATTCCGGGGTGGTTTACGATATACTTACCAATCTTGGTTGCGTGGTCCAAGTAGTCGCGGTTACCGGTCTGGCGATACATATAGGTAAAACCATAGAGGCCCCAAGCCTGGCCACGGCTCCAAGCGGAGTCGTCCGACAAACCCTGATAGGTGAATTTTTTCACAATGTCGCCACTCTGCGAGTCGTAAACCACAACGTGGTAGGAGCTGCCATCCTCGCGGAAGTGGTTACGCATGGTGGTGTTGGCGTGAGCCACAGCAACATCGTAGCAAGCCTTATCGCCGCTCAAGCCTGCACCAACGGTGAGCAATTCGAGGTTCATCATATTGTCAATGATAACCACAAAGTCGCCACCCTCCATTTTGCGGTTCCACGAACGGGTGCAACCAACTGCGGGGTTGAAACGTGTGGCCAACGATTTGGCACCATTGATAAGTGCGGTGCGGTAGGCCTCCTTGCCGGTAAGGCGGTAGCCGTTACCAAAGCTGCAATTTACAATGAAGCCCACATCGTGGCTCTCGGTGTTGAACTGCTCGGGTGTGATGCGCTCGGTCATATCCTCTGCCGCAACACGCAGGGCATCGTTGCCGGTGTGCTCCCAGAGGTACCAAAGGCTACCGGGGAAGAAGCCGCTCTCCCAGCCGTGGCTGGTGACGAGTTTGAGGTTGCCCTCCTTGTCCAAACTGCAAGGAAAGCATTTCTCGCCTTGGTCTTTCACCGCGTCATACATGGCAAGTGCGTGCTGGGCACTCTGGGCGAGACCCTTCTCAATCACCTTTGCCATGCTCTTGTCGGGGGTTGCAGCTGTTGCACAAGGGAGTGCAACGAGTGCAGCCAGAGCAAGTGTAAGAATTTGTTTTTTCATTGTTTGTGTTGTTTTTTGTTGTGATTATTATTGTTTTTTGAGTTGTTTCTACTTCGAATGTTTGAATGGTGCCAGAGGAATACCTGCTTCGTTGAATACGGTCGACAGGTGCCAGCTCATATAGCAGTACCTCACGCCTTTCGCCTCTGCCACACTTGCGCTACTTACCTCCATTTTGCCGTTTACGATGGTGGCGGTGGCGGTGTGTAGGTTACCTGCGGCATCTACCAATTGAACATAGGGGATTGTGCTACCCGTGGCGTGGAGTCCTTCGCCGTTGCTGAACGAAACGGTTGCTTTGCCGCCCTCATATTTCACACTCTCCACCATAGGAGGAGCCACTTTGAGGTCGGTGCGGCCATAGATGTCGTGCAGTATGAGATTGCCGAGTCGCTCGCCGGGAGTCTTTTTGTTGGGGTAGTGAATACCTTGTATTTGGTCGCCACAGTCGGACGAGGTTACAATACCGCTGTTGGGGATGAGTTTGAGCGCGTCCCACTGTGCCTGAATGAGGTCGGCACCATGGGTGTCGGTGTTTTTGCCTGTACCACTGATTTGTACATAATAGAAGGGGATTTCTGCTTTGGTGTCGCCTTTGGCCTTGCGCCATTCGTCAACCATAGCCTGCTGCAAACGAGCGTATGCAAAAGAGTTGTCCCTGTTGCTCTCGCCCTGATACCAAGCCCAACCACGAATGGTGTAGTTCTGGATGGGATAGACCATTCCGTTGTATAGCACACCGGGGGAGCTTTTTTCGATAGCTGTTCCTGTCAGTTCGGATTTGTCTTTGTAGTCGTCCTTCGCAAAAGAGTTGAGTCTTTCGGCAGGCATCCACGCCTCGATGCGGGTACCACCATAGGGGGTGCAGATGATGCCGACGGGTACATTGAGTTCGGAAGCCATCTTGCGGCCACAGAAGAAGGCGATGGCGCTAAACTCCTTTGCTTCGGAGGCAATGCTTGCCTTCCACCACTTGTTGCTTCTCACATCGTCCATAAGCACGTCGGAAGGCTGGTAACCAACCTTGAAGTAGCGCAAGTGGGACATTGCAGCAGTTGCGGCAATCTCCTTGTCGGCGTCGGCTACGGGTTGATAGTTGCCATTAGCCACCGAGCCGAAGCCCCTCATAGGCATCTCCATGTTGCTCTGGCCGGCAAAGTGCCACACCTCGCCAACGAGCACATCTCGGATGACTTTAGCTCCACCGTGGGAGTCCCTGATGGTGATGGTGTAGGAATCTTTCGAGCCGGCAGGTGTCGGGATGTCCAACAGCCAACGGCCGTCGGAGTCGGCGGTGGTCGTTACGCCCTTATTATCCCACGAGCCATAGCCCAAAACTTTTGCGCCGGGATTGACTTTACCCCACAGTGTGGCAACAGATTTCTGTTGGACAACCATACCGTCGCTCAAAAACACAGGCATCCAGAGTGTGCTGGGGCTGGCATTGGGCTCTATTTCGATGGAGGGAACACCGCTGGGATGTTTGTTTACAATAGGCTCGTTGTCTTCACAAGAGCAAGTGCCCATAACAAGGACCACAATCATCAAAAGTGACTTGAAAAGTTTCATCGTTGTATGGTTGTTTAGGCTGTGTTTTAGAGTGCTTTGCGCACACACTTTATCTGATGCAAAGAAACCCATTATACTTCTAATAAAATATCAACTTTGTTCGAGAGTGTCGCAAAATAGTACGCGGTTGGTTTTTGTCCACAAAACAGCACGAGATGCCCGTTTGGTGGACATCTCGTGCATAAAAACGGATATTTGTATTATCTTTGGCTATACGCCGCTGAAACAGTTGAAGCCACCGTCGATGGGCAACACTGTACCGGTGATGAAGCTTGCAGCGTCCGAGCAGAGGAACTGAACAGCACCGTTGAGCTCGTTGATGTCGCCAAAGCGATTCATAGGAGTTTTGGCAAGAACCTTCTTGCTGCGCTCGGTGAGCGAGCCATCGGGGTTGATGAGCAGAGCGCGGTTCTGGTCGCCAATGAAGAAGCCGGGAGCGATTGCGTTAACCCTCACACCGTCGCCAAACTTCATTGCCATCTCCATTGCCATCCATTGGGTGAAGCACACAATGCCGGTCTTGGCTACCGAGTAGCCGAACTGGCGGGTGATGGCCTGGTAGGAGGCCATCGATGCGATGTTTACAATGGCACCTTTGCCCTTCTCGGCCATAATCTTGCCGATGGTCAACGAGGGGTAAACCGAGCCGTTGAGGTTCAGGGCGCACACTTTTTCGTAGTCGGGAATGCTCATCTCAAAGATGCTGCTGTCGTCGGCAATGCTTGCGCCTGCCATATTGCCACCGGCTACGTTGATGAGGATGTCCACAGTACCCATTGCGGCTACAATCTCGTCGGCAATCTTTTTGAGGCCCTCAACATCAAGTACGTTGGCCACGAAGCCCATAGCCTCGCCACCCATAGCCCTCAACTCCTCCACGCGAGCGTTGAGCTGCTCCTCGCGGATGTCAAGAACAACAACCTTTGCACCCTGCTGGATGAAACCTTTTGCAATGCTGCCACCCAGCACACCACCTGCACCGGTAATTACGGCAACTTTTCCTTCGATACTAAACTGTTCGTTCATAGTTCTGTGTTATTTGTTTTGTGATTTTCGGATAGTCTACAATTTGTCGTAGTATTTTTCGATGGTGGCAATCACGCCAGACATCTCTGCCAATGCTTTTGCCCTACCCAAGAGCGAGTAGCCGGGATTATATCCCTCTTTGCCATCGTCGGAGAGCATTAGTGGGCCGTGGTCCACGCGCATAGGTAGCTGCCAATCGACCATACCGGCCTCTTTGCGCCTCTGCTCCTCACGCAGGAAGATGCGGGTTGTTTCAATGAGGTTGGCACGTCCGGCAAGGTGGCCTGCCTCAATAAAGTTGCCACCTTCGAGGGTGTTGGTACTACGCAGGTGTACAAAATGTGTGCGGGAAGCGAACTGCTCCGCCATCGCTGCCACATCGTTGTGCGCACCCGAAGAGAGTGAGCCTGCACAGAATGTAAGGCCGTTGGAGTGTACGGGTACAGCATCCAAGAACCACTCAATATCTTCCTTGCAGGTTACAATGCGGGGAAGCCCCAATACCTGGCAGGGAGGGTCATCGGGGTGAACGCACAAGTTTACGCCATACTCCTCGGCTACGGGGGTGACCTGCTCTAAGAAATATTTCATATTCTCACGCAAAGCGTTGCGGTCAATGCCGTCGTATTGTGCCAGCAAGCGGCGGAAAATGCCCACAGGGTCAAACTCATCGCCACGGATGTTGCCATTCACGAATCCCTGGGTCTTAATGATAATGGTGTAGACGAGTGCATCCTTTTCGGCTTGCGTCATTGTCTTATCCATCTCTGCCACCTTGCGGAGTTCCTCTTCGGTGTAGTCGGCTTCGGCTCCTTTGCGCGCAAGGATTTTGAGGTCGAAATATGCAAATCGCAATTTGTCGAAATAGAGCGTCTTTGTGCCGTCGGGGTTGAGGTGCTCCAAGTCGGTACGAATCCAATCAATCACGGGCATAAAGTTGTAGCATACAGTGCGTACGCCTGCCTCGCCGAGGTTGCGCAGTGAGGTGCGATAGTTGGCCAACAACTGCTCTCTTTCGGGGCCGCCATATTTGATGGCCTCACACACGGGTAGACTCTCTACCACCGACCACCTCAGGCCGTTGTTTTCGATGTTTGCTTTGTAGGCTGCGATTGCCTCGGGAGTCCAAACCTCTCCGTTGGGTACGCCGTGAAGAGCCGACACAATACCTTCGACACCGATTTGTCGCAACATTGGTAGGGTGATGACATCGTTCGGGCCGAACCATCTCCAAGTTTTCTCCATAGTATAATTATTTAGGTATTTGTTTAGATAATTCCTGCGGTTGATGCAAATATATCGACAATCTCGGTCGGGTGTGGCGCACGGTTGAACTATTGAACGATATTGTGATAAGTTCGGATTCCTCTACTATTTTCCCTCGGTGGCAGGCCCTACTTTTGTCATATCTGAAAACGCTAACCAAATATTATCTAAATTTTATGAAAATAAAACATCTTTTTATGGCTCTGGCTATTGCTGCAGCCACTTTTGTAACAACTTCGTGTGAGGAAGAAGGACCTATTGTGAATAAGCATCCGCAACCAGACCCTGAGGAGCAAGAGCCGGGTGAACAGGACCCCGATGTGGTGTTCCCCGAAGGCTCCTACTACCCCGAGGTAATCCCCACTCTGGATGAGTATGTAGGCCTGCCTACCCCCGGTGCAGAGGAGGTTTACAAGCCATCGAAACTGCAAAACAAATATAAACCCATCAGGGTGGATAGGACCGCTTCCAATAGCAGGCCTGTGAATAGTTGGACCTCCGAGAAGACACGAATTCTTCCCTACCTTACGGGTTTTGTGCGCAACGAGAACATTGAAACCTACAAGGCCAAGACCAACAAATATGGCTCCTCGACCGAGTTTGCCAAGCAGGCAGCAACGGGCCGTTTCTATGTAACCAAGATTGGCGAGAGGTGGTGGATTGTGGACCCCGAGGGCTATCTCCACTACGAGCGTAGTGTCAACTCCTTCCGTCAGGGTAGCTCTGCTCGCAATGCGGCTGCTTTTGCTGCACGCTTCCCTGGTGGTGATGCCGAGTGGGTAGCAACCACACAGAGGGAACTTGCAGATCTTGGTTTCCACGGTACGGGTGCTTTCTCCTCCAAAGGTCAGGGTACCGTGGAGGGCTACAAATCGGTACAGACTCACAATGCTGTCAATCCCGGTGCACCTCTCACCCTTGCTCCTTCGTTTGGCTTGATTGGCGCCTTTGTGAGCTCCATTGGTGATAAAGTTATCAATGGCGAAACACTGCGAGTGTGTGGCGTGTTCCACCCCGATTGGCCAGCTTATTGCGAGCAATATGCAAAGGCAGACTATGGTTTCGGTCCCTATTTGAGGGATAAGAATGTGCTCGGTATCTTCTCCGACAATGAGATTAACTTCGAGTCGAATGGTTCCCCACAGTATCTCTTGCAGCGCATCCTGGCCGTGTCGGACAAGAGCCACTTTGCCTATAAGGCGGCTGTGGAGTGGTGCTCGAAGAACAACGTTTCGACCACAAGTCCCGACAAAACCGGTTGTCAGCGCTTCGCAGGCCACGTTGCCGAACTGTACTACAAGGGCGTAAAGGAGGCTCTTCAGAAGGCAGACCCCTATATGCTCTACCTCGGTACCCGTCTGCACGGCTCGCCCAAGTATAACGACTACATCATTGCTGCCGCAGGTAAGTGGTGTGACATTATCTCGATTAACTATTATAGCCGTTGGAGTCCCGAGCTCGATAGCTATGTGCCCAAGTGGGCAACATTGGCTAACAAGCCCTTCCTTGTAACGGAGTTCTACACCAAGGGAATGGATGTTGAAGAGGCTGCCGGAGGCATTACCAACACTTCGGGTGCCGGCTTCCTTGTGAAAACCCAGAGGGATAGGGCCTATGCCTACCAGCACTTCACCCTCGGCCTCTTGGAGGCTCCCAACTGTGTTGGCTGGCACTGGTTTAAGTATCAAGATGACGATGGTTCCGACAACTCCAGTAAGCCTGCCAATAAGGGTATCTACGACAACTACTACAAGATTATCCCCGATATGGGCAAATACACCAAGGATATCAACATCCACGTCTATGACCTCATTCGCTTCTTTGATGAGAAGTTGTAGTTGACACAGACACAGAACAAAATGTAAACGACAAAAAAAGATAGGAAACGAAATGCAAACTACTCGAATTTTTGCAATTATTGGTGTGGTTGCGATGGCAACTTTTGCTATTGCTTGTACGCCGGATCAGCCAGATGTAAAACCACACAAACCCAACCCAGAAGTTGTTAAGCCCGACGTGGAGGACCCGCTGTTGCCGGCGGCAGGCCCCGAGGAGCCCTTCACCTTTGTTACCAATGCAACTTCTGGTGCAAGTAGCTGGACCTATGGCGCTCCTCCAAAGCAGTCATACTATCGCCCCATTGAGGTGGAGATTAGCACCACCGACAAGCCCAAAGCTTCGCGCTCGTGGAAGAAAATCAAAACCCGCGTGTTGGCTAACTTGGTTGGCTTTACTCCCGATGAAACCATCGAAACCTACAAGGAGAAAACCAACAAATATGGCTCTTCGCTCGAATTGCCCAGACAGGCAGCAACGGGTCGTTTCTATGTAACCAAGATTGGCCAGAGGTGGTGGTTGGTTGACCCCGAAGGTTATCTGCACCACCAGCGTGCCGTAACCTCCTTGCGCTATGGCTCGTCGGCTCGCAATGCCACGGCGTTCCAAAATCGCTTCGGTGGCGACGATGCACTTTGGATTGCAACCACCCAGAGGGAGCTTGCAGGTGTTGGTATCCACGGCACAGGTGCGTTCTGTACCGATACCTATCAGAAAATTCAGGCTCACAACGCTGCCCACCCCGATGCTCCGCTGATGCTCTGCCCCTCGTTTGGCTTCATTGGTGCCGCAGCAAAGGCTCTGGACAATACCAACCTCAATAGCACCAACGCCAAGATTGGTGCTGTGTTGCACCCCAATTGGGAGACGTGGGTGAAGGACTATGCCAAGACTACCCTCGCAAACTTCATTGGCGACCCCAACGTAGTTGGTATCTTCTCCGACAACGAGATTCCTTTTGGTGGCTCGTCCAACGGTAGGGAGAACTACATCCTCTACAAACTTCTCAACCTCCCCGCAGACCACTTCGGCCACAAGGCAGCACAGGAGTGGGTGGACAAAAACTATCCCCAGATGGCTCCCGATTACAGCAATATGTGGTGGTCGGTTAACCTCAACTTTACCCAATTCCTTGCCGAGAAGTACTACAAGGGCGTGAGTCAGGCAATCAAGGCTGCCGATCCCCAGATGCTCTACCTCGGTACACGTCTGCACGGCGAGTACAAAACCCAGGAGGTGGTTACCGCCGCAGGCAAGTATTGCGACGTTGTGTCCATCAACTACTATGGCAACTGGACTCCCGAAATTCACGTTAATGGTCGCGTGTCGGAGTGGGAGAAGTGGTCGAATAAGCCCTTCCTCGTAACCGAGTTCTACACCAAAGGTATCAATGACTCCGACCTCAACAACGAGAGCGGCGCAGGCTTTGCCGTGAAGAATCAGGCTGCAAGGGCCTATGCCTACCAAAACTTCACCCTCGGTCTGTTGCAGGCTACCAACTGTGTGGGCTGGCACTGGTTTAAGTATCAGGACGACGATGGTACGGACAACAGCAGCAAGCCTGCAAACAAGGGCCTCTACGATAACAGCTATATGATGTACCCATATCTGGGTCGCTATATGAAGAACATCAACATTCACGCTTACGACCTGATTGAGTTCTTCGATAACCTCGGAGAGGCAGAGGGTAAATAGCACCTTCGGGTCGCAAATAAAACCAACCGAAACTAACCCAAACAATGAAAAAGATACTCTATGCACTTGTTGTCGCAACCCTCTTGGTGGGTTGCGGCAAGGGTGAGGTAACCTCGCCCAAAGTGGATCACGTTGTGATCATCGGACTTGACGCAATGAGCTCTCACGGTATGCAGAGGGCTACAACGCCAAATTTGAACAGAATGATTGAAAATGGCGCATCGAGTGTCAATGGTCGCTGTATTCTCACCCCTGCGAGTACGCAGAATTGGACCACTATGCTCACCGGTGCAGTGCCTGTGCAGCACGGAGTTACGGGTAACCCCTGGCAGCGCGACAACCACCGTATTGAGCCTTATATCTCAAACGAGGACGGACTCTTTCCGAGTATCTTCGATTGGGTGAGAGAGGGTCGTAAGGATGCGAAGGTATATATGCTCCACGAGTGGAAAAATGTCAAGAGGATGTTCTCGTGGGAGAGAGTCAACATTTGCGAGAAGACTCCAACGGGAGAGGCAACATTCGAGCGTGCCGAGGAACTTTTCTTTGCTGATAGGCCCGACCTTCTTTATATGCACATTCTCGACACCGACCACGTTGGACATAACGATGGCCACGACACGGAGGAGTTCTACTCCTGCATTGAGAAGTATGACACTCTCATCGGGCAATTTGTGGAGCGCATCGAGAAGGAGGGGCTGCTCGACAACACCCTCATTATGGTCGTTGCCGACCACGGTGGTTTTCTCGGCACCCATAGCGGCGAGTCGGAAAAGGCTATCGAGATACCCGTAATCCTCTATGGCGGCGGTGTGCAGAAGGGTGTAACGCTCTCCAAATACTTCATCTTTGATGTTGCACCCACGGTTGCTTGGGCAATGGGTGTGGAGTGGCCCGAGGATGTGTGTGTGGGTAAACCACTGACGGAGGCCTTCGACAAGCGCAACAGGGGAAACCTTGCCTATGCGCCCGTAGCTCGTCCCAGCCACAATGGAGCTCTTCTCCACGAGCCTATCGAGTTGACTCTCACGGCCGATTGGCCAGAGGCCGAGGTGCGCTACACCACCGATGGCTCCGTTCCCACCAAAGAGTCGCCCCTCTATACTGCACCCATTCGCATCGAGGAGGACTGCACCGTGAGGTTTGTAACCTATGTGGGCGATGTGTGCAGCAAGGAGAGTTTCGAGCACTTCCGTTTCTCCACAGGACAGAAGCGCAAGGTTAAATATTCGCTCTACGAAAATCCGGGCTCGATTTATGTTCCCGATTTCAAAGGGATGCGTGCCGACAAGGTGGGTTATACCTACGACATCTCGTTGGACGAGATTGTCCCCCAAAACGACAATTTCGCAGTGAAATATGAGGCAACTATCCACATTGACGAGGCGGGTAAATATCGCTTCCACTCGCGCTCGGACGATGGTTGTTGGCTGATGGTGGATGGTAAGGTTGTGTTTGCATCCTCAACTTCCCACTTCCAGGAAAACTATGGTGACATAAAGCTCTCCGCAGGCGACCACAAGGTAGAGGTTGGCTATCTCCAAAAAGGCAAGCGAAAACACCTCTCGTTGCTCATCAACAAGGTGGGGGCCGACAAGGCTGCCGAGAAGTTCCTTTCGCCTGCCGACTTTAAGTAACCCGGCAAGGGCTATCAAAAGTGGGTGGTGGCGGTTTGTTTTAAGTGAGAAAACAAAAATGTCTAAGCAAAGATGAAAAAACACATATTAACACTTCTATTTGTTCTGTGTAGCCTTCTCGGTGTTGAGGGCCAAGGTATTGCGCGTTTCAGACAAATATCCATCAAGGATGGTCTTTCGAGCCTCTGTGTAGGCCCCCTCTATCAGGACGAGTTCGGAGTGGTGTGGATTTGTACAAACGATGGTCTAAACCGCTACGATGGCCGTTCGATGGATGTATTCAAACCGATACTTGGCGATTCGACCTCCTTGTATAACAACAACGTCAGGACCGTGTGTGGCAATCGCGACGGCAAGATTTGGGTGGTTAGTAAATATGCTCTCTCGGAGTTTGATATGGCAACGGAGAAGTTCCGTACCATACGTAAGAGAGGTGTGAGAACCATCTGCTACAATAAAAATACCCTTTGGGTCGCAGGTTACCACTGCATTTGGAGTCTTGATGAACAGGGAGTTTTGCAGCCATTCTACGACCTTCCCGAAGGTGTTAAGGTGACTGCCCTCAGGGAACTCTCCGACGGACGTCTTGCTGTTGGTACGGAGTCGCACGGCGTGATGTTTATTGATGACAACCGAAAGGCAACATCAATTCTTAACTCCCAGAACATCTACTCCATATTTGAGGACTCGAAACACAACATTTGGATTGCAACCCGCCACAATGGATTGTATCGCTATGGCAATGATGCAACAATGGCGAACTACAAGGCCTCTAAGGACGAAAATAGTCTGCCCGACAACTTTGTGCGTAGTGTGTGTGAGGACTCACTCGGTCATCTCTGGGTGGGAACTTTCAAAGGACTCTGCGAGCTAAATCCCGAAACGGGAAAAATCAAACGTGTGGATGATGAAGAGGGGTCGTTGAAGAGGGCCTCTGTGTGGCAGGTGATGTGTGATAGCAACGGTCTGATGTGGGTGGGTACCTATCAGGGCGGCGTGTTCCTCTATAATAGGGAGTTTGATCGCTACAAAAACCACTCGGTGTTTGGCAATATTGTGGAGGACAATGCGGGCAATCTGTGGGTTGGCGCAGAGGATACGCCGTTGATAAAATACAATCCGACCACCTCCAAAGTGGAAGTTATTCAGGGAGATTTCTTTGCAGACAAAGGTATTACCTCTCTCTACTTCGACTCAAAGAGTAACGAACTTTGGGTTGGTACTCTGCGTGGTGGCCTGGCCAAAGTGAACAGCAGGGGACGCGTTGTAGACCATTTCAGGCACATTAAGGGCGACACTCACTCGTTGCCCAATAACCACATACGTAAGATTGTACCCCTGGGTGCCGATTCGCTTATCTTGGCTCATCTTTCGGGTGTGATTATATTCAACCGACACAGTGGCGATTGGCGAGAAGAACCTCGTCTGAACCTCGGAGGACACGCTTCGGACATATTGATTGACAAAAAAGGTAATTGCTGGGTGTCGGCGTCGTCCGGTATTGTGAAATACAATCCCACAACGGGTGAACACAAAGAGTTCTATGCAGAGAATTCTATACCGGAAATGGGAACAGCCCACGTTCACAAAATCTTTGAGGACAAGGAGGGAAATATATGGCTCGGCACTTCGGGTGCGGGCCTGCTTCTGTATGAGCCCTCCAACGATTCGTTTACTTGTGTAAATAGCAGTAATAGTGCTCTCTCGGGCGACTATATTCTCGATATCGAGCAGGCAGAAAGCGGCTATTTGTTGATTGCCACCATTGGCGGACTTGTGAAATATGACCACGAGAATAGTGTGTTCTACACATACAATAGCGACAACGGTTTCCCCCTGCCTGAGGCGGCGACCTATGGTCTGTTTATGGCATCCGATGGTGCAATCTATTTCTCGGGACACCGTCAAATGGTGTCGTTCCACGAGCAGGACCTTCTGCGTAGGAAGATGCCACACAACATTTGGTTTGTTGATTTGAAGGTGGATAACTCCCCGGTTAGGCCTGGCGATAAAAGCGGCATCCTCTCGAAGTCGCTCTTCTATCAAGACCACATACGCCTCGATAGGAAACACTCGATGTGGTCGGTGGAGTGTGCTACGCTCGAAAATGTGCCCGATGCCATTTCGAGATTGGAGTATAAGCTCGAAGGCTTCGACGAGGAGTGGATTGTGGGTGATTGGAACAAACCAATATCCTATACAAACCTTCCCGGTAAGCACTACACACTTAAAGTAAGACGTATTAACAACCAAACCTCTGAGGTGCTGGCCGAAAGGACGTTGAAGGTTGAGGTGGTGCCGGCATTCTATGCAACGTGGTGGTTTATGCTGCTATTGGTTGTCTTGGTGATAACATTGGCGATTGTCTATTTCAAGTTCTACTCGGGTAGGGTCAAGCTCCACGCCTCGCTCGAATATGAGAAACTCGAAAAGAAGAAAATTCAGGAACTCAACGACAATAAGTTGCAGTTCTTTACCTACATTTCACACGAGATTCGCACTCCCGTAACTCTCATCAATAGTCAATTGGAGTCTATTCTCGCACAGCAGGGTGTGCCCCCGACGGTCTATCGCAAGGTGAACAGTATGCAGGATAACTTGCAAAAGGTCAACCGCCTGATTAACGAGCTGTTGGACTTCAAGAAGAAGGAGAGCATGATTGAGCGTATGCGTTTCAGCAATGGCGACATTGTGGCTATGCTGGAAAAGATAGCCATATCGTTTAGGGAGTATGCGGTGCAGAGGAAAATCAAATTTGAGTTTCTCAATCAGACCAACGTGTTGTCGCTCAAACTGTGGTACGATGCGGTGCAGATGGATAAGGTGCTCAATAACCTTCTCTCCAATGCCTTCAAGCACACCCCCGAGGGCGGAAAGATTAAACTCGTGTTGAGCCAGACGGAGGATAGTGTGGCCATAAGCGTGCGCGATACGGGTGAAGGTATTGACCCGGAGTATCACTCGGCCATTTTTGAACCATTCTCGCAGGTGCCCGACTCGAAGGCGACTGCTCTCGGTACGGGCCTCGGGCTTGCCATAACGCAGGGTATTGTGAAGGCCCATAGTGGCACCATATCGTTGGAGAGCGAGAAGGGTAAGGGTGCAATCTTTACCATCGTTCTGCCCAAGGGCGATGCCCACATTGCCGAGGAACAGAAGTGTGAGGTGGTGGATGAAGACAACCGAACTATTGAGGTTAACCGACTGATGGACAAGCAGTTCGTTGACGACATCATTCGCACGCAAGAGGAAGCGGGTTCGCGTGGCGCCAAGTTGCTCATTGTGGAGGACAACAACGAGTTGCGCCAATATCTGACAGAGCTTTTCGATCCCTTCTACAAAATTGCGGTGGCCAGCGATGGAGAGGAGGCTTTGCAGAAGTTGGAGTACTACACGCCCGATATCATTGTGAGCGACCTGATGATGCCCAATGTGGATGGTGTGGAGTTGTGTCGCAGGGTGAAGAACAATGTGGAAACGAGCCACATACGCTTTGTGATGCTCACGGCAAAGATGACCGTGGAGTCGGAGTTGGAGGGCTTCCGCAGTGGTGCCGACGACTACATCGCAAAACCGTTCAATTCGAAGATTCTTGTTACCAAGTGTAACAACCTTGTCAATAGCCGCCTGCAACAGCAGAAGTCGTTTATGTATTCTCACTCGATGAGCTCTGACGAACTTGCGGGCGACAATACCATCGACAAGATGTTCCTCGACTCGGTAATGAAAATTATGAACGAACACATTGCCGATGCAAGTTTTGATATTGGCGAGTTTGCAAGGGAGATGGCAATGGGCCGCACCTCGTTCTTTATGAAACTGAAAGGTATCACAGGCCAAACTCCCAATAAGTTTATGACCAACGTAAGGCTCAAAAAGTCGATGGATATCATGAAGAACGATCCAGCTTTGTCGGTTGGTGAGGTGTCGTATATGGTTGGATTTAGTTCGCCGAGCTATTTCATCAAACTCTTCAAGGAGCTCTTTGGCGAAACACCCGCATCGTTCAAGAAGACACTTGCCAAAGAATCGGAGGAGGAGTAGAGTTCAAAATTCAAAATTGACAGAGCCCTTAGGTATATGCCTGAGGGCTCTGTTAGGATAGCTAATAGTTAATGGTTCAGAAGACCTCCGAGAGGATGCGGAGCGATTGGAGGTTGGGGATGGTGTCGAGGTGGTAGCCAAAGTGGGCCAACAGGCTCTCTATAAACTCTTTGCGTTGCACGCGGGATAGCTTAACGTTGCCTAATTCCACGGGGCTAATATCCATAAGTGTTGCCAGCAGGCGGCTGTTGTCGGCATTGAAAAAGAGTCCGCTACGGGGTGGGGTGGTCGTAAACGAGCCGTTCTCGATATCGAAAACCGCCCTCTCGCTATACTCGTCCGCAGGAAAGAAGCCCAAAAAGCGACTCAGTCCCACCATAAACCACAGGTGGAAGTTAAACACGCCCTCCTCCATTTCGTCCAACGCTACTACCGAGTTGTAGACATATTCAAATAGTGGCGAGTCGGGTTCTACTTCGCGCACAATCTTATAGAGCAACTCGGCCATAAAGAGAGCAACCGTGCTCTTACGCACATCGAAGGGTATGCTTTGGAGGGGCCTTGCGAGGGTGGCCTCTTTCACTCGGTCAATCTGTGTGTGGCTGCTTTCGAGGGCCATAATATCCACCAAAAACATGGGTTGAAAGAGGGCACCTTTGCCTCTCTTGCCACGTCCGCCTTTGCCAATACCCTGCACCATAAAGCTCTTCCTGCCGGCCACATCGGTCAGCAGGTGGGCCACCATAGACGACTCGCCATACTTGATGGTGTTGAGCACTATGCCTCGGGCTTTGTATTGTTTCATCGGGCGGAGGGGGTAGGGCGTTTATGCTTGGGAATTATCTTTCTGCCTGGGGGCCGACTTGCACCACTTGGCAATGCCACACACCTCACACTTGGGTTTGCGTGCGGTGCAGACATAGCGTCCGTGGAGTATGAGCCAATGGTGTGCGATGGGTAGTAGGTGCTTGGGAAAACCCTCTTCGAGCTGTGCTTCGGCTTGGAGGGGTGTTTTGGCACCAATGGTTAGGCCGATGCGTCGTGATACACGAAAGACGTGGGTATCGACGGGCATTACCTCCCTGCCAAACAGCACCGCAGCCACCACATTGGCGGTCTTGCGCCCCACGCCCGGCAGGCGTTCCAACTCCTCCACAGTGTCGGGTACCACACCACCGAACTCCTCGGTGAGCATACGGGCCATACGGGCGAGGTTTTTGGCCTTGTTGTTGGGGTAGGATATGCTTTTGATGTAGGGATAAATCTCCTCGGCCGTAGCCTCTGCCATCGCTTGTGCTGTGGGGAAACGCTCAAAGAGAGTGGGGGTTGTGAGGTTTACTCGCTTGTCGGTACATTGCGCCGAGAGCATCACCGCCACTACAAGTTCATAGGGCGAGCGGAAGTTGAGTTCGCTCTCCGCCACCGGCATGGCCTCCGAAAAATAGTCCACAAGGCCCTTGTATCTCTCCTCTCTTCTCATTGTTTCACAATATTATTATATGGAGGTGTCCCTACACAATCTCCAACTTGGCATACTTACCCAACAGAGTTTTTGGACCTACTGTGGGATTCTCAAAATTAACACTAATCTTTACATCGGTGGCCAACATCTCCACCGCTACTATGGTGCCCAATCCGAAGCGTGCGTGGCGCACCCTCTGGCCGGCTGAATAGGACATCGTGCCCGCCGATGGGGTTGTCGTTGCGTTGTCCTCGCCTCCCTGCACCACGCGTCTTTCGCCCACGCTCCTCATAGTAGCAAGGTTGGGACGAGTGGGTTGCGGTTGGCGTTGTTGGTATTGCTGTACAGGCGAGGGGCGGCTCTGGAACTCTCGTTTCTCCACCACTGTGCGCCCTGTGCGTGCATCAAAGCGACGTTTGAGTGTCTCGATTTGGTTGCGCGCCTCACGTCCCTTCTCTTCCTCCTCGTCTTCGAGAGCAAAGTGCAACTCCACATACTTGGGGTCTATCTCCTTGATGAAGCGGCTGGGACGGCAAAACTCCGTCTGGCCCCACTTAAACCTCGTTTGTGCAAAGGTTATGGTGGCGCACTTCTTGGCCCTTGTGAGTGCCACATAGAAGAGCCTGCGCTCCTCTTCGAGTTGGTCGGGCGAGGCTATCGAGATGATGTTAGGGAAGAGGTTCTCCTCCAAACCCACGATGAATATGTGGTCAAATTCGAGGCCCTTGGAGGCGTGGATGGTCATCAGCGTAACGTGATTCTTGTTGCCACCCTCTTTGTCCTCGTCCATATCGGTCAGCAGCGACACGTTTTGCAACCACTCCTCAATGGTAGGCTCCGTTATCTCCTCCTTTGCAGCCACCTCAATCATCTGCTGGCGGTAGTTTTGCATAGAGTTGAGAAGCTCCTCGATGTTTTGCAGTGCACTCTCGTTTTCGGGCGAGGGGTTGAGTTTGTAGGACGAGATTATGCCCGAACGTGTGGCCACCTCCAAACCAAACTCATAGAGGCTCTTTTCGCTACGAGCGAGCGAGAGTTCAGTTATTAACTTGCGGAAGTCGAGCAGGCGCTTGCTTACGGCCGACAACTCCGCCTCCGTAGAGCTCGTGAGTACCTCCCAGATGCTCACACCCTTCTCTGTGGCCACAGCACGCAGTTTGCCTATGGTAACATCACCAATGCCTCGTGCGGGGTAGTTGATGATACGCAACAGCGAGTCGTTGTCTCTCGGGTTGGCAATGGTCTTGAAATATGCCATCAGGTCCTTTACCTCCTTGCGGTCGTAGAAGGAGTGGCCACCATAGATGCGATAGGGGATGTCCCTCTTACGCAGGGCCTCCTCAATGGGGCGGCTCTGGGCGTTGGTACGGTAGAGTACCGCAATGCGTCCCCAATCTTCCGAGCCCTCGCTACGGTAGGCTGTACGCACACCATCGGCAACAATTTGGGCCTCCTCTCCATCGGTGTAGGCCTTGAATATCTCTATCTTCTCACCGATATTATTCTTCGAAAAGACGTGCTTTTTGAGCCTGTGTTGGTTGTGTTCGATGACGCTGTTGGCTGCCTCCACAATGGTCTGTGTGGAGCGATAGTTTTGTTCGAGTTTGTAGATTTTGGCCGAGGGGAAATCTCGCTGGAAGCGGAGGATGTTCTCAATCTTCGCACCTCGGAATGAGTAGATACTCTGGGCGTCGTCGCCAACCACACAAATCTTGGCCGTACCCTCTGCCAGCTTCTTGATAATCAAATACTGCGCAGCATTGGTGTCCTGATACTCGTCAACGAGAATGTAGGTAAATCTTTTGCGATAGTTTTCGAGTATGTCGGGGCGGTCGCGGAAGAGTATGTTGGTATTCAGAAGGAGGTCGTCGAAGTCCATTGCGTTGTTCTCCTTGCAACGTGTGCAGTACCTCTTGTAAATTTGGTAGAACTGCGGCTGTCGGCGACGTTTGTCCTCCTCCATAAGCGTTGGGTTGCTCTCGTAGGCGGCGGCCGTTACGAGGTTGTTTTTGGCGAGCGATATGCGTGAGCGTACCTCACGAGGCTTGTAGACCTCGTCGCTTAGTTGCATCTCCTTGATGATGTTCTTAACGATGGTGTCGCTCTGCGATGTGTCGTAGATTGTGAACGACGGCTGGTAGCCAATGTGTTCGGCCTCGTTGGAGAGGATGCGCATAAATACCGAGTGAAAGGTGCCCATCCAGATATAGCGACTCTTTTCGCCCACCATAGCCTCGATACGCTCTCTCATCTCCTTTGCGGCCTTGTTGGTAAAAGTGAGTGCCATAATGGACCACGGAGCCACGCCCTGCTCAATCATCCACGCAATACGGCACGTCAGCACACGGGTTTTGCCCGAGCCGGCACCCGCCACGATGAGCGAGGGGTGCTCGAAGTTCACCACCGCCTGCTCTTGGGCCTCGTTGAGCCCCTGCAATATTTTGATTTCGTTGTCTGTCATCCAGTGTCTAACTTAACCTATAAACCTATCTCCTTAACCATCATTTTTCCCTTGTCGTCATAGATGAAAAGGGCCCTGATGTTGTTCTCCTCGGCCACCTCCACACTGCGCTCCAAGCCGAGTGTGATGAACATTGTGGCGTAGGCATCCGCAAGCGCGCAACTCTCGGCCAACACGGTGGCAGAGAGGAGGTTGCTTGTTGTGGCAGTGCCCGTGCGAGGGTCTATGATATGGGTGTATTTGTTGCCCAGGCTGTCGGTGCGGAAGTTGCGATAATTACCACTTGTGGCCATACCCACATCGCTCACTCTGAGCACCTTTGTTACGTGCTCGCCCGTGAGCGAGAAGTTGCCCTCAAAGGGGGTTTCCACACCCACACCCCACGGCTTACCGTAGGCGTTGGTGCCACGACAATAAATCTCGCCACCGATGTCCACAAGGTAGTCGCCGACTGCCTCGCTCTCCACTAAGCGTGCGACCATATCCACCGTTGCTCCCTTGGCTATGGAGTTGAGGTCTATCTGTACACGGGGGTCGGCTTTCACTATGCGCCCATCCTTGACGGATAGTTTCTCGTAGCCCACAAACTGCAAGAGCGAATCGACGTTGACCTCAAAGTTGGCCCTCTTGCCGGCAAAACCAAAAGCCTCCACAAGGGGCTTTACGGTGATGTCGTAGGCTCCGTCGGAGATTTTGCTTACTCCGTGTGCGAGGTTTATGCAATAGGTGATGCACTCGTCGGCGATGTCGGTTTCGCCACGATTGATGCGGCTCAAAAGCGACTCCTTATCGAAGATGCTCATCGAACGGTTGATGGCCCCAAAGAGGGAGTCGAGCCGTGCGGGGAAAGCCTCCGAGAGAGTGCCCTTGACCGTGATTTGATAGAATGTGCCGAGTGCTTCGCCACGCAGTGTGGTGGTTGGTGCGGGGGATGTGTCGGCCCGACGGTTGCAATCGAAGACAAGGAGAGCCACCAGCACGATGCACGCCACTATGGGTATAATAGTATTTGTTCGTTTCATACCACAAAGATAGGCTTGAAAATGGAAAATGGAAAATGGAAAATGGAAAATTTGTCGACAGCCGACAGCCGACCGTCGACCGTCGACCGTCAACCGACTTTTCCTTAGTAGTCCCAGTGGGCTCAGTTTGGATAGGGCATCTGGGGTAGTAAGGGCTTCTGAGGTGGTTGGGAGGGGTAAGGAAGAATTCAAAATCAACCTCCCTTCCTGCCCTTCCTGCCCTTTCTGCCCTTTCTGCTCTTTTTGCCCTTTTTGCCCTTTTTTGCCCTTTCGGTTGGAAAAGCGTGCTGTCGGCAAGTGTGAAATTGGTAGAAAAAGGGCCATAAATCACTAAAAATCAAAAAATTTTCAATTCTCAATTTTCAATTCTCAATTTTATTCGTACCTTTGCGCCACGCTTTGGCGAGATTTGATAAGGCAAATTCGTCGTAAAGTGGAACAATAACAAAAAATTTTTAGCACAATGAGTTATTTGGATGCAGAGAAAAAGCAGGAGCTTTTCGGCCAGTACGGTGCTTCGAAAGTGGATACCGGTTCGCCTGAGAGCCAGGTAGCACTTTTTACCTACCGTATCAACCACCTTACCGAGCACATGAAACAGAACCGCCACGACTACGGCACGCAGCGCGCGTTGCTCCGTTTGGTAGGTAAACGTCGTAAGTTGCTCGATTACCTCAAACGAGTAGATATTGAGCGTTACAGGGCTATCATCAAAGCTCTCGGTATCCGTAAATAATCACTCGGAGAAAGGAAAAGTAACAGCAAAGGCAATGTTCCAAAAGTGGGGCTTGCCTTTGCTTTACGTTAAGCGGGGGCCTTTTTTGTGGTGTTTTTGGGTGCCGAATCGGGCACTGAAGAGAGGGTTACATTATATGTAAAATCGGAGGTTCTCCGAGCCCTAATACTGCTAAAAGAACTCGCTTTTGAAGAGAAAAACCAATTGGATGAAAACAATAAACGAAAACAGTAAGATGTTGTACAACGAAGTAAAGAAGGTTATCCGCCTCGATGAGGAGCGCGAGATTACCATTTCGACCGGCAAGTATGCCAAGCAAGCCGACGGTTCGGTTATCGTTCAGCAGGGCGACACTATGTTGCTCGCAACCGTTTGCGCCGCAAAAGATGTTAAAGATGATTGCGACTTTATGCCCCTCTCGGTTGAGTACCGTGAGAAATACGCAGCAGCGGGTCGCTATCCCGGTGGCTTCCTCAAACGTGAGGCAAGGCCCAGCGACAGTGAGATTTTGGTTTCGAGGCTCATCGACCGCGCTTTGCGCCCCTTGTTCCCCTCGAACTACCACGCCGAGGTGTTTGTTAACGTAACCCTCATTTCGGCAGCAAAAGATATTCAGCCCGATGCACTCGCAGGTTTGGCTGCTTCGGCCGCACTCGCAGTGTCGGACATCCCCTTTGAGTGCCCCATCTCGGAGGTTAGGGTTGCAAGGGTGAATGGTCAGTTGATGATTAACCCCACCTTTGAGCAGAACGCAGAGGCAGACATCGACCTGATGGTTGGTGCAACCTACGACAATATCCTTATGGTTGAGGGTGAGATGAAAGAGGTGAGCGAGGCCGAGATGTTGGAGGCTATCAAGTTTGCTCACGATGCCATCAAGCCCCAGTGCTTGGCACAGATTGAGTTGGCAAAAGAGCTCGGTAAGGATGTTAAGAGGGAGTATTGCCACGAGGTGAACGACGAGGAGTTGAAGGCAAAAGTTGTTGCCGAGACCTACGACAAGGCATACGCAATCGCTACCAGCGGTACCGCTAAACACGAGCGTAGCGAGGCTTTCGAGGCTTTGGAGGCTGAGTTCTGCGAGCAGTTCACCGAGGAGGAGTTGGCTGAGAAGAAGGGTATGATTCACCGCTACTTCCACGACGAGGTGATGAAAAAAGCAATGCGCAATATGATTCTCGACGAGGGTAAACGTCTGGACGGCCGTAAGACCGACGAGATTCGCCCCATCTGGTGCGAGGTAGGCGTGTTGCCCTGCGCTCACGGCTCGGCTGTCTTCACCCGTGGTGAGACCCAGTCGATGACCACCGTAACCCTCGGTACCAAACTCGATGAGAAGATGATTGACGAGGTGCTCACTCAGGGTAGCGAGCAGTTCGTTTTGCACTACAACTTCCCACCCTTCTCGACCGGCGAGGCAAGGCCTGCGCGTGGTCTTTCGCGTAGGGAGATTGGCCACGGTAACTTGGCTTGGAGGGCTCTCAAACCTATGGTTCCCGTAGGCGAGGAGAATCCCTATGCAGTGAGGGTAGTGAGCGATATTTTGGAGTCGAACGGTTCGTCGTCGATGGCAACCGTATGTGCCGGTACTCTGGCTCTTATGGACTCCGGTTTGAAGATTAAGAAACCTGTGTCGGGTATCGCTATGGGTCTTATCTCGGAGGGTGAGAGGTATGCTATCCTTTCGGATATCCTCGGTGATGAGGACCACTTGGGCGATATGGACTTCAAGGTTACCGGTACTGCCGACGGTATCACCGCAACCCAGATGGATATCAAGGTTGATGGTCTGTCGTATGAGGTTCTGGCCAAGGCTTTGGAGCAGGCTCGTCAGGGTAGGTTGCACATCCTCGGTAAACTCACCGAGTGCATCGCAGAGCCCAGGGAGGACTTCCGTCCCTTCGTGCCCCGCATTGTTCAGATTATCATTCCTCAGGACAGCATTGGTGCTGTTATTGGTAAGGGTGGCGAGACTATTCAGGATATCCAGAAGACCACTGGTACCACTATCACTATCACCGAGAAGGACAACAAGGGTATTGTTGACATCTTTGGTGTTGACAAGGCCGGTTTGGATGCAGCGTTGGCTCGTATCAATGGCATCGTAGCCGTACCTGAGGTTGGCGAGGTTTACAATGGTAAGATTCGTTCGATTGTTGCCTTTGGTGCATTTATTGAGATTCTTCCCGGTAAGGACGCTCTGTTGCACATCTCGGAGATTGACTACAAACGCTTCGAGACCATGGAGGAGACCGGCCTGAAAGAGGGTGATATGTTGGAGGTTAAACTCATTGGCTCGGATCCCAAGACAGGTAAGTTGAAACTGTCGAGGAAGGCGCTGTTGCCCAAACCCGAGGGCTATGTTGAGCCAGAGGAGAGGCCCGCACGTCCCAAAGGTGATCGCAAGAACGACCACCGTGGTCCCCGCAAAGAGGGTAAAAAGTAGGTTTTTACACCGTTTTTTTGAATAAAAGTTGTGTAGAATAAAAAATCTTTTTACTTTTGTTAGTCGTAGTGGTGTAAATCCAATGTAAGTTGGGGTGCGCCACTGCGGTTATGAGGACTCTAATGGTGAAAAATTGAGCAATAACAGATAAAAACAATAACTTTTAACACACAAATTACTATGAAAAATTTTGCAAAAGTAGGTCTTGTGCTTTCGTTGGCTGCCATTTTGGCGGGTTGTAGCGAGTGCTATGAGAAGATGCAGAAGAAGCAGGACCAGATTCAGGTAACTTGCGTTCCCGAGGTTCTTACCCTCAAAGGTTCGAACGTAACTGCTGACATCACTGTTAGCTTCCCTGAGAACTACTTCAACAAGGAGACCATCTTGAAGATTACTCCCGTGTTGGCGTATGAGGGTGGTGAGGTTGCAGGTACCCCTAAATTTGTACAGGGTGAGGATGTTGTAGGAAACTACACCGTAATCAGCCGTTTCGAGGGTGGTTCCTACAATCAGAATGTAGTGTTCCCCTTGAACAAGGCAGTTGTTGGTACTCTCGAGCTCCGCATCGAGGCTAAGTGCTTTGACGATTGCAAAGAGACCGCAGACTTTGTTCCCGTTGCAACCATCGCTGCTGCAAAGGGTGTGAGCGCAATCCAGAACCTTGCAAAAGGTATCGGCCAGGCTGCTCCTGATGCTGCTGATAACAAGATTGAGGGTAACGCTGTAAATACCGGTAATGGCTCCTACACTTTGTTGGAGGCTAACTTCCAGCGTAGCTCGACCACTTCGGCTGAGGCAGAGATTCACTACCTCATCAACAGCTCGGTAGTTCGCAAAGCACAGCTCAAACAGGAGTCGATTGCTCTGTTCAAAGAGTTCGTTGCTGCAAACGCAACTGCTGACCGTGTAACTCTTGGTAAGATCTACGCAAGCGGTTATGCTTCGCCCGATGGTCCCGAGAAGTTCAACGACAAACTTTCGGCACAGCGTAGCAAAACCGGCCACAAGGCTATGGCAAAAGAGCTCAAAGGTGTTGAGGGCTTGACCTACGATATCGCTTCCTATGGCGAGGATTGGGATGGCTTCAAGACTTTGGTTCAGAACTCCAACATCGAGGAGAAAGACCTCATTCTCAACGTTCTTGAGATGTACCAGTCGCCCGTTGAGCGTGACAAGGAGATTCAGAATATGACCGCTGTATTCAAAGTGTTGGCAGAGGAGATTCTTCCCCAGTTGCGTCGCACTCGCTTCACCGTTGATGCAACCTACGCAGGTTTGACCGACGAGGAGATTTTGGCTGCTGCACTTGCTGGCGACACCAAACTCGATGTTGAGCACATGTTGCACGCTGCTACCCTCACCAATGATGTTGATGCTAAACTTGCTATCTACGAGTTGGCTGCTAAGACCTACGGTGATGCTCGCGCATACAACAACGCTGGTGTAATGCAGGCATACAAGGGTGATGTTAAGGCTGCACAGGCTTCGTTGGAGAAAGCTGCAAAGGCTGCTGAGGGTTGCGAGGTTATCGTAAACAACCAGGCTGCTGCTGCTCTTGCTACCGGCGACATCGAGGGTGCTAAGAAACTTCTCGGCAATGCACAGAACGAGGCTGCAAAAGCTCACCTTGGTGCAATTGCTTTGGCAGAGGGTAACTACCAGGAGGCTAAGGCTAACCTTACCGGTTACAACTTGGCTGTTGCAGAGTTGTGCGACAACAACATCGCTGCTGCTAAGGCTGCTCTCGCAGAGGTTAAGGGTGCTGACGCTGACTACCTCCGTGCTATCATCGCTAACCGCGAGGGTAACACTGCTGAGGCTACCAAATTCCTCAACGCTGCTATCGCTGCTAAACCCGAGTTGAAAGCACAGGCTGCAAACGACATCGAGCTCGTTGGTCTGCTTTAATCAACCGAAAGAATAGGCACACAAGAGATTGTGTAGCCATCAGGCAGGGCGTCCAAATGGGATGCCCTGTTTGTTTTTGGTACACTTGATGACTGATTTGCTTTTTTGGGCGCGTGATTTGCTGTGATATGAGAAAAAATTTGTATCTTGCAGAACATTATCACAACAAGAAAAACGTAATATAAATATATAGGTATATGGAGTATAGCAAAATGTTGGCCGAGTATGGCCCCGCAATGAGCGAACAAGAGGTGGCAGCATTCGTTGCCGAGTGTCGCCAGAAATCGGTGCGTAACCAAAACGCAGAGGTTTATAAACTCTGTTATAGCACCATCGACCTCACCACCCTCACCGAGAAGGACTCGGTGGAGTCGGTGGGTAAGTTTGTGAAGAAGGCTGTTGATTTCAACACCCACTTCCCCAACATCCCCAATGTGGCTTCGATTTGCGTATTTCCACTCTTCGTTGACACCGTAGGTTTGGGCGTTGAGGGCACCGACATTGGTGTTACGAGTGTGGCCGCAGGCTTCCCCGCATCGCAGACTTTTGTGGAGGTTAAGATGTTGGAGGTGTCGATGGCAGTTGAGAATGGTGCCGATGAGATTGATGTGGTGATTAACGTGGGCCAGATGTTGGAGGGCGACTATGAGCCTATGACTAACGAGATTGCTATGTTGCGTGAGGAGGCTGGCGAGGATACCATCTTCAAGGTGATTATCGAGAGTGGCGCATTGCAGACCCCCGAACTTATCCGCAAAGCTTCGCTGTTGTCGATGTTTGCCGGTGCCGACTTTGTTAAGACCTCCACGGGTAAAATCCCCGTTGCAGCCACTCCCGAGGCGGCTGTGGTGATGTGTACCGCCATTCGTGATTACTACGAGAAGACAGGTCGTAAGGTGGGCTTCAAGGCTGCGGGCGGTATTCGCTCGGCCGAGGAGGCTGCGTTGTTCTACACCATCGTCGAGGAGATTTTGGGTAAGGAGTGGTGCACTCCTGCGTTGTGGCGCATCGGCGCAAGTTCCTTGGCCAATGGTTTGATTTCGGCCATTGAAGGTACAGAGATAAAATATTTTTAATGTAAATACTCCTAAATGAAAGAGGCGAGCTGTACGGCTCGCCTCTTTCATTTGGGTATGGTTTTAGAATTTTACTACTCGGCAATAATGATATAGTAGTTCTTTTTGCCCTTCTGTACGAGGAGGTATTTGCCGGCGATGAGGTGCTCGGCACCCACAACCATATAGGGGTCAACCACCTTCTCCTTATTGAGCGACACACCACCACCCTGAATGAGTTTACGCAGTTCGCCCTTCGAGGGGAAGATGTTGCTCTTCTCGGCGCACAGAGAGAGGAAATCTACACCTGCGGTCAACTCCTCGGCCGACACTTTGAATTGGGGCACGCCCTCAAACACCTGCAAGAAGGTCTGCTCGTCGATGGTGTGGAGAGCCTCCGCAGCATTGGCACCAAAGAGGATACCGCTGGCAGCTACGGCCTTCTCATACTCCTCCTCGGAGTGAATCATACAAGTAACCTCCTTGGCGAGTCGCTTTTGGAGTTTGCGCTCGTGGGGTGCCTCCTCGTGCTCGGCGATGAGAGTCTCCACAGTCTGGCGGTCCAACAGGGTGAAGATGCGGATGTAGCTCTTGGCATCCTCGTCGCTCACATTGAGCCAGAATTGGTAGAACTTATAGGGCGAGGTATATTTGGGCGAGAGCCACACGTTACCGCTCTCGGTCTTGCCAAACTTGGTACCATCGGCCTTCTTGATGAGGGGGCAGGTGAGTGCATAGGCATCGTCCTTGCCGAGTTTACGGCGGATAAGCTCGGTGCCGGTGGTGATGTTGCCCCACTGGTCGCTACCGCCGAGCTGCAACTTACAGCCGTGTGCCTCGTAGAGGTGGAAGAAGTCGTAGCCCTGCACGAGCTGGTAGGTGAACTCCGTGAACGACATACCGTCGCCCTCGCCATTGAAGCGTTTCTTAACGGAGTCTTTGGCCATCATATAGTTTACGGTGATGTGCTTGCCGATATCACGAATGAAGGCAAGGAACGAAAAGTCCTTCATCCAATCGTAGTTGTTGACCATAACAGCAGCGTTTGGAGCATCGCTGTCGAAGTCGATAAGTTTGGAGAGTTGCTGTTTGATGCACTCCTGATTGTGGCGCAGGGTGGCCTCGTCCAAGAGGTTACGCTCCTGCGACTTGCCCGAGGGGTCGCCAATCATACCCGTAGCACCGCCCACCAGAGCGATGGGTTTGTGGCCACACCTTTGGAGGTGTTTGAGAATCATCACACCCACCAGGTGGCCGATGTGGAGCGAGTCGGCAGTGGGGTCGATACCCAGGTAGGCCGTGGTCATCTCCTTGTTGAGTTGTTCCTCTGTGCCGGGCATCATATCATGTACCATGCCCCTCCATTTGAGTTCTTCTACAAAATTCATCTTCTACTTTGTTATTCTGTGTTAAATTGTTTCTAAATTGGTTGTGGCTGCCCCTACCATTCTATTCGATATTCAGGTCGAGCTCCTTGATGAGGTTGAGCAACTCGGGGTTTTCTTTTGTGAGGTATTTCACTTTGTCCTCCGTTTTGATGGGCAAAGCGGAAGCCTTCTCCTTGGTTACGTCAATGTTGAGAACGATGCCACCCTCGATACCACAGGTGTGTTGCAGGATGGTGGTAATCTCCGGACTGTGGCGCAGAATATCCTCACGCAACATGTCGGTCATTACGGTTGCCGAAATGGTGTGCCCACTCACCTTCATACCCTTCAATGCGTAGGAGAGTCGTGGGAATTGGGCCGCTAACTCACTCATAAACTCCTCCATGCCGGCGGTGATTTTGCTCTCCGTTTCGGGGTCGTAATAGGTGATGGTTGGCTCATTATCGCTTGCTTGGGGCGCAGTGCCGTTCATAATGGCCGCAATGGAACCACCTCCGAAGATGGACTTGCGGGGTGCGCTTGCTGCGGTTGCGGTTGGCTGCACGGGGGCTGCACTATTTGGGGCAGCGGAAACGCTTGGCTTGGCTGGGCTGACGCTTGGCTGGGCGGGTTGTGTCGCCACGCTTGACTGTGGGGAGACCACTGCTTGTGGTGCTACGGGAGCCTGCGGTGCTACACTTGGTTGCGGTGTCTGCTGTGGTGCAACAGGTTGTGTTACAATTTGTTGCGGAGTGGGTTGCTGTGGCTGTTGTGTTGCCGGTACGCCCTCCTTAATCAGTGGAGGGAGCGTTGGGGCGGTTACATCAGGGCTTTTTTTTTGCTCCAAGCCACACAACTTCATCAGGCCCAACTCAACGTGGAGCCTCTGGTTTGTAGCAGTGCGGAAGCCGCCATCGAGCGCACCCAACAGCGAAATGCCACTGAAAAGGGTGCTGATTTCGCACACAGCACTCTGCTGTTTGTATCGCTCCAACACCGACCCCGTGGTTTCGAGCAGGGAAAGTGTGCTGGGGTCCTTACACATCAGAAGATCCCTGAAATGGCTTGCGAGTCCCGACATAAAGGTCTGGCCCGAGAAGCCCTTTTTCAGCACATCGTCAAACAACAGCAGCGCACTCTTGTAGTCGCCGGCGAGGATGTGCTGGGTGATACCGAAATATGTGTCGTAGTCGAGTACGTTGAGCGTTGCGGCCACCTCTTTGAACGAGAGGTTACCACCGCAGAACGACACAGCCTTGTCGAACATCGAGAGTGCATCCCTCATACCACCATCGGCCTTGCGGGCAATCAGGTGTAGCGACTCGTCGTCGTATGCCACACCTTCCTTACCTGCGATGTATTTGAGGTAACTCACCGTATCCTCAATGCGTATGCGGTTGAAATCGTAGATTTGACAACGAGAGAGGATGGTGGGAATAATCTTGTGTTTCTCGGTGGTGGCGAGGATGAAGATGGCGTGGTGTGGTGGCTCTTCGAGGGTTTTGAGGAAGGCGTTGAAAGCTGCCTGCGAGAGCATGTGCACCTCGTCGATGATATAGACACTATACTGTCCCACCTGGGGTGGAACCCTCACTTGGTCCGTGAGGTCCCTGATGTTCTCCACCGAGTTGTTGGAGGCAGCATCGAGCTCATGAATCGAAAAACTCCTGCCCTCGTTGAAACTCCTGCACGATTCGCACTCGCCGCAGGCATCACCTTCGGCGGTGGGATTCAGGCAGTTGATGGTCTTGGCGAAGATGCGTGCACAGGTGGTCTTACCAACACCTCGGGGGCCACAGAAAAGGTATGCGTGGGCCAACTGCCCACGGGATATGGCGTTTTTGAGAGTGTCGGTAATGTGGCTCTGTCCGATGACCGATTCGAAGGTCATAGGGCGATACTTGCGAGCCGAAACAATAAAGTTGCTATCCATCGTTGATTTTCCTTGTGAGGTATAACCTCACAAAGATACCGATAAAAATTGAGAATTGAAAATTGAGAATTGAAAATTAGCCGTTAGTTGGTGGTTGGTGGTTGGTGGTTGGCGGTTGACGTTTTGCCATTAGGCAAAAACCGTGTGTTCGAGCAGAATTTTTAGGCCAATGAGGATGAGGATAACACCGCCCGCAAGTTCGGCCTTCGACTTATAGCGTGCGCCAAACACGCCACCAATCTTCACGCCCACAACCGAGAGGGCAAAGGTTGTGATGCCAATGGACGTGGCTGCACCCCAAATATCCACATTCAGAAAAGCAAAACTCACACCCACAGCCAGTGCATCGATACTTGTGGCCACCGCCATAGGGAACATTTTCTTTGCCGAAATGGGGTTGCTGTTTCCGCAGCACTCACACTCCTCCTCGCCCTTCTCAAAGGACTCCTTAATCATATTGGCACCAATGAGGGCCAGCAGGGCGAAGGCAACCCAATGGTCAACGCTCTCGATGGTGTGGCTGAAAGAGGTGCCTATGAAGTAGCCCACTATGGGCATAAGTGCCTGAAAACCACCAAACCACAGACCCACAATGGCGCACTTTTCAAAGGTCGCTTTGGGCATAGCAAGCCCCTTGCAAATGGCCACCGAGAAGGCATCCATCGAAAGCCCCACGGCAATCAGCAGAAGTGTCAAAATATCCATTGTTTCTTCGTGGTTTGGGTGTGAAAAATGTGGTTACTCTTAAAACGAAGTTCGGTGGGTTTTATTGTCCCACCGAACTTGTCAGTTATTCTACAACACGATGTTGATAATCTTGCCGGGGACGATGATTACTTTCCTTGGAGCCCTGCCCTCGGTCCACTTCTGGGCAGCAGGGTCGGCCAGCACAGCCTTCTCAATCTCCTCGGTGGAGATACCCAAGGGCAGCTCCTTCTTGAACCTCATCTTGCCGTTGAACGACACGGGGTACTCAAAGGAATTCTCTACCAAGTAGTCGGCATTAAACTTTGGGTAGGAGGCCAAGCAGATGGAGCTCTCGTTGCCCAGCAGGTGCCATAACTCCTCGGTGATGTGGGGAGTGAAGGGCGAAAGCAGCACACACAAAGGCTCCAAAATGGCCCTCTTGTTGCAAGTGCCCAACTCGTTGAGGCAAATCATAAAGGCGGGAATCGAGGTGTTGAACGAGAAGTTCTCAATGTCCTCCCTCACCTTCTTGATGGTCTTGTGGAGGGTTTTTAGTTCGGCAGCCGTTGGCTCCTCCTCGCTCACGCAGAAGTTGCCCTCCTTGTCGAAGAAGCGGCCCCAGAACTTACGCAGGAATTTGTGAACACCATCGATACCGTTGGTATCCCAAGGTTTGCTCTGCTCCAATGGGCCGAGGAACATCTCATACATACGCAGAGTGTCGGCTCCGTAGTTCTCCACGATGTAGTCGGGATTGACCACGTTGAACATACTCTTACTCATCTTCTCAATGGCCCAACCGCAGATGTATTTTCCGTTCTCCAATACAAATTCGGCATCCTTAAACTCAGGCCTCCAAGCACGGAAAGCATCCAAATCCAGCACGTCGTTCTTCACAATATTCACATCAACGTGAATCTCCTGTGTTTCGTAGTCGCCTTTCAGGCCCAACGACACAAATTTGTTGGTGCCAACGATACGGTACACGAAGTTCGAGCGGCCCTGAATCATACCCTGATTTACGAGCTTTTTGAAAGGCTCGTCCTCGCAAATTGCACCCAAGTCGAAGAGGAATTTGTTCCAGAATCGGGAGTAGATAAGGTGGCCCGTAGCGTGCTCAATACCACCAATATAGAGGTCTACATTGCGCCAATAGCTGTTGGCCTCGGTGCTTACAAGAGCCTCCGAATTGTGGGGGTCCATATAGCGCAGGTAGTATGCCGAAGAGCCGGCAAAACCGGGCATTGTGCTTGTCTCGTAGGGGTAACCCTCGGCGGTGTGCCAACTCTCCACACGAGCCAATGGGGGCTTGCCCTGCGAGGTAGGAGTAAACTCGCTCACGGGGGGAAGTTCGAGGGGCAGTTGGTCGTCCGACAGGGGGTGTGCCACGTCGTCCTTATAATACACGGGGAAGGGCTCGCCCCAATAGCGCTGGCGGCTGAAGATGGCATCACGCAGACGGTAGTTCACCTTGCGCTTACCCAAACCACGAGCCTCAATCTCGTCCCACATCTTCACGATGGCCTCCTTAACATCAAGGCCGTTGAGAATGTCGGAGTTGATGAGTTTACCCTCTTTGGCATCGTAGCTTTCAACCTCAATGTTGCCGCCCTCGACCACGGGGACAATGTCCAAGCCGAAGTGGCGAGCAAAGGCGTAGTCGCGAGAGTCGTGGGCAGGTACGGCCATAATTGCGCCCGTGCCATATCCAGCCAAAACATAGTCGCTCACATAGATAGGAATACGCTTGCCGCTGAATGGGTTGATTGCATAGGAGCCGGTAAAGACGCCGCTCACACGTTTGGTCTCTGCGATACGTTCCCTCTCCGAGCGTTTCTTGGTAGCCTCCAAATAGGCCTCTACGTCTGTTTGGGCGTCGGAGCATGTGAGTTCTTTAACCCACTCGTGTTCGGGGGCAATGACCATGAAGGTTACGCCATAGATGGTGTCGGGGCGGGTGGTGAAAATCTCCAACTTCTTGTCGCTACCCTCGATGTCGAAGAAGACCTGTGCACCGGTACTCTTACCAATCCAGTTGCGCTGAATCTCTTTGAGCGACTCGCTCCATTCGAGTTTGTCGAGGCCCTCCAACAAGCGGGGCGCATAGGCGGTAACACGTAGCAGCCACTGTTTCATCTTGCGCTGCACAACGGGGAAACCACCCCTCACCGAAAGTCCATCTTTCACCTCGTCGTTGGCCAACACGGTACCCAGCTCGGCGCACCAGTTAACCATAGTGTCGGCACGGAAGGCGAGGCGGTAGTTTTGGAGCACTTCCTCCTGTTTCTTCTCGTCCCACGAATTCCACTCCTCAGCAGTGAATGAGAGTTGCTCGGTGCAGGCAGCGTTTACACCCTCGGTACCTTTGGCAGCAAAATGAGCTACAAGGTCCTCGATTTTCTCGGCCTTGTCGGTGTTGTTGTCGTAGTAGTGGGAGAACATTTTGAGGAAGGCCCACTGTGTCCATTTGTAATATTCGGGCTCACAGGTGCGTACCTCGCGCGACCAATCGTAGGAGAAGCCAATCTTGTCCATCTGGCCACGATAGCGTGTAATGTTCTGCTCGGTGGTGTCGGCAGGGTGTTGGCCGGTTTGGATGGCATACTGCTCGGCAGGAAGGCCAAATGCGTCGTAACCCATAGGGTGAAGCACATTGTAGCCACAGAGGCGTTTGTAGCGCGAGTAGATGTCGGAGGCGATGTAACCCAGAGGGTGGCCTACGTGCAGACCTGCTCCCGAAGGGTAGGGGAACATGTCCAAGACGTAAAACTTTGGTTTTGAGTTGTCTACCTCAACCTTGTAGGTCTGCTGTTTTTGCCACTCGGCTTGCCATTTGGCCTCTAATTCCTTGAAGTTGTATTCCATATTTTTGTGCTTTTGTTCTTTTTTGCTATCCTAATGAGCCACAAAGATAAACATATTTGTTGGGCAAATTGATATGTTTGTGAAAGTTTTTTTGCAAATCATTGATTAACAGTGCAATGCGTAGGATTGTGTCGTGTAGTAATAAATAGGATAAATGATTTTGCAAAAACGATAAGAAAAAAGAATGGTAATAAAGGGTGAAAAAGGGCTAAAATGCTGAAAAATCGGCCTAAAAGGGGGTGAAATTTTTCCCATATACATTGTAGGAAAGAAAAAAAGCCGTATCTTTGCAGGCCCAAAAATGGGTAACGAGAATTTAAGTTTAACAAAACAAAGGACTAAACAAGTTTAAAATGCCTACAATTCAACAATTAGTACGCAAAGGCAGGGTTCAGTTGGAGATGAAGAGTAAATCTCCCGCCCTTGACGCTTGTCCCCAGAGGCGCGGTGTGTGTGTGCGTGTTTACACCACCACCCCCAAGAAGCCTAACTCGGCAATGCGTAAAGTTGCACGTGTGAAACTTACCAACCAGAAAGAGGTGAATGCCTACATCCCTGGTGAGGGCCACAACTTGCAGGAACACTCAATCGTTTTGGTGCGCGGTGGTCGTGTAAAAGACCTCCCCGGTGTACGTTACCACTTGGTACGCGGTGCATTGGATAGCGCAGGTGTAGATGGTCGTCGTCAGCGCCGTTCGAAATATGGTGCAAAACGTCCCAAAGCAACCAAAAAGTAATCTCTCAACAACAGAAACTATTTTAAACATTAAGAAAAAATGAGAAAAGCAAAGCCTAAAAAGCACATTCTACTTCCAGATCCCAAGTTCGGTGACGTTATGGTTACCCGCTTTGTAAACAATTTGATGCTGGATGGTAAGAAGAGTATTGCATACACCATTTTCTACGATGCGTTGGATATGGTGGGCGAGAAGATGAAGGATGCAGACAAGGCTCCTCTGGAGGTCTGGAAGCAAGCATTGGAGAACATTACTCCCCAAGTAGAGGTTAAGAGCCGTCGTATCGGTGGCGCAACCTTCCAGGTACCTATGGAGGTTCGTCCTGAGCGCAAGATTTCGATTTCGATGAAAAACTTGGTCCTTTATTCTCGTAAGCGCGCAGGTAAATCTATGGCAGAGAAACTCTGTGGTGAGATTCTGGCTGCCTACAACAACGAGGGTGCTGCCTTCAAACGTAAGGAGGAGATGCACCGTATGGCAGAGGCAAACAAAGCATTCGCACACTTCAGGTTCTAGGGAGGTAAGTAGATGGCAAGAGATTTAACATACACTCGTAACATCGGCATCATGGCGCACATCGATGCTGGTAAGACCACTACTTCCGAGCGAATTCTGTTCTACACCGGTAAGACTCACAAGATTGGTGAGACTCACGATGGTTCGGCCACTATGGACTGGATGGTGCAGGAGGAGGAGCGTGGTATCACCATTACTTCGGCTGCTACCACCGCATTCTGGAACTACAAGGGTAAACAGTATCAGATCAACCTGATTGACACCCCCGGACACGTTGACTTTACCGTTGAGGTAGAGCGTTCGTTGCGTGTGTTGGATGGTGCTGTGGCTACTTTCTGTGCTGTTGGTGGCGTTGAGCCCCAGAGCGAGACTGTTTGGCGTCAGGCCGACAAATACAACGTACCTCGTATTGGCTACGTTAACAAGATGGACCGTACCGGTGCAGACTTTATGAATGTTTGCGCACAGGTTAAGGAGCGTCTTGGTGCCAATGCAGTACCCGTTGTATTGCCCATTGGTTCGGAGCAGTCGTTCCGTGGTTTGATTGACCTTATATATAATAGGGCTATCATCTACGACGATGCAAAGAAAGATCAGTTGGTAAACTACACCTTCGAGGAGATTCCCGCCGAGATGGCCGCAGAGGCTGAGGAGGCAAGGGCTCACCTTATCGAGGAGGTTGCCACTGTTGATATGGCTCTGATGGAGAAATTCTTTGAGGATCCCGATTCGATTACTCCCGACGAGTTGATTGCCGCTATTCGCAAGGCAACTATCGGTATGCAGATTATCCCTATGTTGTGTGGTTCGTCGTTCAAGAACAAAGGTGTTCAGTTGTTGCTGGACTCGATTATGATGTTCTTGCCTTCGCCCCTCGACATTGAGGCAATCCTCGGTACCGATCCCCGCAATGAGAGCACCGTTAAGCGCTATCCTACTGAAGAGGATCCTTTCTGCGCTCTCGCATTCAAGATTGCTACCGACCCTTATGTAGGTCGCTTGGCATTCATCCGTATCTACTCGGGTAAGCTCGATGCAGGTACCTATGTATTCAACACTCGCTCGGGTAAGAAGGAGCGTATCAGCCGTATCTACCAGATGCACGCAAACAAGCAGAATCCTATGGATACCATTGGTGCCGGCGACATTTGCGCAGTGGTAGGTTTCAAGGATGTTCGCACCGGTGATACTCTGTGTGTTGAGGATAAACAGATTACTTTGGAGTCGATGACCTTCCCCGAGCCCGTTATCGGTATCGCAGTGGAGCCCAAGACTCAGAAGGACCTCGACAAACTCGGTATTGCTCTTGGCAAGTTGGCTGAGGAGGATCCCACCTTTACTGTTAAGACCGACCAGGACAGCGGCCAGACCATCATTAGTGGTATGGGTGAGTTGCACTTGGACATCATTATCGACCGTCTGCGTAGGGAGTTCGGTATCGAAATCAACGTAGGCGCACCCCAGGTATCGTATAAGGAGGCTCTCAACGGCACCTTCCAGATGCGTGAGGTATTCAAGAAACAGTCCGGTGGTCGTGGTAAATTTGCAGACATCATCTTCGAGATCGGTCCTGCCGACGAGGGTGTTCAGGGCTTGCAGTTTATCGACGAGGTTAAGGGCGGTAACGTACCTAAGGAGTTCATCCCTGCCGTACAGAAAGGTTTCGAGTCCGCTATGGCAAACGGTCCTTTGGCCGGCTTTGGTATCGACTCGATGAAGGTTACCTTGAAGGACGGTTCGTTCCACCCCGTAGACTCGGATGCACTTTCGTTTGAGATTTGTGCTCGCAACGGTTTCCGTGAGGCTACTCCCAAGTGTCAGCCCGTATTGAAGGAGCCCATTATGAAGGTGGAGGTAGTAACTCCCGAGGAGTATATGGGTGATATCATTGGCGACTTGAACAAACGTCGTGGTCAGATTGAGGGCACCGAGAGCAAAGGTGTTGCAACTGCAATCAAGGCCAAAGTGCCCCTGTCGGGTATGTTCGGCTATGTAACCGTATTGCGTACCCTTTCGTCGGGTCGTGCAACTTCGACTATGGAGTTCTCGCACTACGATGAGGTACCCCAGAACGTAGCTAAGGACGTAATCGAGAAATGCGGAGGTAAAAAACAAGAATTGGAATAAAAGAATAAATAACCATGAGTCAGAAAATTAGAATCAAACTCGAATCTTACGATCACAACTTGGTTGACAAATCGGCCGAGAAAATCGTAAAAACTGTGAAAAGCACAGGCGCAGTAGTCAGCGGTCCTATTCCACTGCCTACCCAGAAAAAGATTTTCACTGTGAACCGTTCGACTTTCGTTAACAAGAAAGCCCGTGAGCAGTTCCAGCTCTGCACCTTCAAGAGGATTCTTGATATTTACAGCTCGACCCCCAAGACTATCGACGCTCTGATGAAGTTGGAGTTGCCCTCGGGTGTTGAGGTAAACATCAAAGTCTGATAAAGAAGGCGGGATGAAACGGAGCGCTCCTTGCTCGATACCTATAATATAATACGCACGCGCGAGGAGCACGCCTTTCTCCACCGATATGTGAAAGAGAAACTTTACACACAAAACACTTTTTTATATTAACAACAACAAGTAATTAAAGACAGGTAAAATGTCAGGACTTATTGGAAAAAAAATCGGAATGACTTCCGTTTTCAGTGCCGAGGGTAAGAACATACCATGCACTGTTATTGAGGCTGGTCCCTGTGTAGTTACGCAAATCAAGAACGAGGAGACCGATGGTTACTCCGCAGTTCAGATTGCCTATGGCGAGAAGAGTGAAAAACACACCAGCAAAAGCTTGTTAGGCCACTTTGGCAAATCGGGTGTAACCCCCAAAGCCAAATTGGTAGAGTTCAAAGAGTTCACCGAAGTAACTCTGGGTCAGGTCCTCACCGTTGCCGACACCTTCGTAGAGGGTGACTGGGTAGACGTAGTGGGTGTATCGAAAGGTAAAGGCTACCAGGGCGTTGTGAAACGTCACGGTTTCGCCGGTGTTGGTGGTCAGACCCACGGTCAGCACAACCGTCAGCGCAAACCCGGTTCGCTTGGTGCATCTTCTTATCCTTCGCGCGTCTTCAAGGGCAAACGTCTGCCCGGCCAGACCGGCGGTGAGAGAGTTAAGGTTCAGAACCTTAAAGTTCTCAAAGTTATTGCCGAGAACAACCTCCTCCTCGTGAAAGGTTCGATTCCCGGAGCAAAAGGTACTTATGTAATTATTGAGAAGTAGTAAGGAGATGGAATTAGCAATTTACACCACCACAGGAACCCAGACCGAGAAGAAAGCAGTTCTTTCTGCAGAGGTCTTCGGCATCGAGCCCAACGCTCATGCAATCTACTTGGCAGTAAAACAGTATTTGGCTGATCAGCGCCAAGGTACTCACAAGGCGAAACAGCGTAACGAAGTTGCTGGTTCGACCCGCAAATTGAAACGTCAGAAAGGTACAGGCGGTGCTCGTGCAGGTAGCATCCTCTCGCCTCTCTTCCCCGGCGGCGGTCGCATCTTTGGTCCCGTACCTCGCGACTATAGCTTCAAGCTCAACAAGAAGCTCAAAGGCTTGGCTCGCCGTAGCGCACTCTCTATCAAAGCCCAGAATGAGGCAATCACCGTTGTAGAGGATTTCGTAATGGAGACTCCCAAAACCAAATCGTTCGTAGCAATGGCAGAGGCCCTCAACTTGGCAGGAAAGAAGGTATTGCTCGTAGTAGCAGAGACCGACCACAACATCAGCCTCAGCGTACGCAACCTTCCCAAAGTGAAGGTAATGCAGGTAGCCAACTTGAACACCTATGACGTGATGAACGCCGGTGTAATGTTGTTCACCGAGAGCGCATTGGCAAAGGCAAACGAGATTTTCTAATCCTTAAAAACCGAAGAGAATTATGATGAATGTTATAATTAAACCCATTTTGACCGAGAAGATGGCCGGTCAGGGCGAGCAACTCGGTCAGTACGGATTCATTGTTGACCGCAGGGCTAACAAGTTGGAAATTCGCAAAGCCGTAGAGCAGATGTATAACGTCGTAGTTGAGAGCGTAAACACCATTAACGAGAAAGGTAAGCTGAAAGCACGCTATACCAAAGCTGGTTACCTGGTAGGTCGCACCAACGCAGTCAAGAAAGCAATCGTAACCTTGAAAGAGGGCGATAAAATTGATTTTTACAGTAATATCTAATAAGAGATGGCAGTAAAAAAGTTTAACCCCGTAACCCCGGGAACAAGGCATAAAATCGCAGGCACCTTTGCGGATATTACTTGCAGCGTGCCTGAGAAATCGTTGCTCGAGCCTAAGAAGAGCAGCGGTGGTCGTAACCACGCCGGTAAGATGACCGTGCGCTACATTGGTGGCGGCCACAAACAGATGTATCGTGTTGTTGACTTCAAACGTGCAAAAGATGGTATGGCAGCAACTGTTGCAACCATCGAGTACGATCCTAACCGTTCGGCTCGCATCGCACTTATCGTGTATGCAGACGGTTCGAAGAGCTACATTTTGGCCCCCAACGGCTTGAAGGTGGGTCAGACCGTATTGAGCGGTGAGGGCGTGGCACCTGAGGTAGGTAACACCCTTCTGCTGGCTAACATTCCTCTTGGTACCGTTATCCACGCAATCGAACTCTACCCCGGTCAGGGTGCTGTATTGGCACGTTCGGCCGGTACCTACGCACAGCTTGTAGCTCGCGAGGGTAAATATGCTATTATTAAACTTCCTTCGGGCGAGACCCGTATGGTCCTCTGCACTTGCCGTGCAACCATCGGTGCCGTATCGAATCCTGACCACAGTCTGGAGCAGCACGGTAAGGCCGGTAGGAAACGTTGGTTGGGTCGCAGGCCTCACAACCGTGGTGTAACCATGAACCCTGTTGATCACCCCATGGGTGGTGGTGAAGGTCGTTCGAGTGGTGGTCACCCCCGTTCGCGCAAAGGTCTGTTGGCTAAGGGTTACAAGACTCGCAATCCTAAGAAGACCACCAGCAAATTCATTATCTCAAAGAAATCAAAATAAAAAATAGTAGCATAATGAGTCGTTCACTTAAAAAAGGACCGTTCATTGAGCCCAGGCTCGAGCAGCGAGTAATCGCTCAGAACGAGAGCAATCAGAAGACCGTAATCAAGACTTGGTCGAGGGCAAGTATGATTTCGCCCGATTTCGTAGGTCAGACAATTGCTGTACACAACGGTAACAAGTTTATACCGGTATATGTAACTGAAAATATGGTAGGCCACAAACTTGGAGAGTTCGCCCCCACGCGTACCTTCCGCGGTCATGCCGGTAACCGTAAAAAATAAATAGGACATGGGAGCAAGAAAATATCAAATGGCCGAGAAAATGAAGGCCGAGAAGAAGCAGGTGGCTATCGCCTCGCTGCGTGATTGCCCTACCTCGCCCCGTAAGATGCGTATCGTTGCCGACACCGTTCGTGGCGTAGAGGTAAACAAAGCATTGGCACTCCTTCGTTACTCGAAGAAAGAGGCTTCAATCAGGTTGGAGAAACTTCTTCGTTCCGCCATCGCCAACTGGGAGGCAAAGAACCCCGGCGAGCGTTTGGAGGATACCAAACTCTGTGTGAAGGAGATTAAAGTAGATGGTGGCCGCATGCTGAAACGTATTCAGCCCGCCCCCCAGGGTCGCGCTCACCGTATTCGTAAACGTTCGAACCACGTTACGATCATTGTAGACAAAATGGTAGAAACTAAAGCAGCAGAGTAAGAGATGGGACAGAAAGTTAATCCAATAGCAAACCGTCTTGGTATCATTCGCGGTTGGGACTCCAACTGGTACGGCGGTAAAGATTTTTCAACCCGTTTGGTTGAGGATGCTAAAATTCGCGAGTATCTGAATGCCCGTCTTGCAAAAGCCAGCATTTCGAAAATCATCATCGAGCGTACCTTGAAGCTCGTAACTGTAACCATCAGCACCGCTCGTCCCGGTTTGATTATCGGTAAGGGTGGCCAGGAGGTTGACAAACTCAAAGAGGAGTTGAAGAAACTTACCGGCAAAGAGGTTCAGATTAACATCTTTGAGGTAAAACGCCCCGAGATTGATGCAACAATCGTAGCAAACAACTTGGCTCGCCAGTTGGAGGGTCGCGTATCGTATCGCCGTGCCATCAAAACCACTATCGCATCGACTATGCGTATGGGTGCTGAGGGTATCAAGATTCAGATCAGCGGTCGTATCGGTGGTGCTGAGATGGCTCGTAGCGAGACCTACAAAGAGGGCCGTATTCCATTGCACACATTCCGTGCAGACGTGGACTACTGCTTGGCAGAGGCTCTGACCAAAGTAGGTATTCTTGGTGTAAAGGTGTGGATCTGCGTAGGTGAGGTATACGCAAAGCGTGACCTCTTCGAGATTGCAGGCGCATCGTCAGTAGCAGGTCCTGCACAGGGCGAGCAGCGTGGTGGTAAACCCCGCGGCGACCGCAAGCGCAGGAGGAATAATAACAACAAATAAGAACACTTCTAAATAAGATAAGACAATGTTACAACCAAAAAGGACAAAATTTAGAAGAATGCAGAAAGGACGCATGAAGGGCCTCGCTCAGCGTGGTAATCAGCTTGCGTTCGGTTCGTTCGGCCTCAAAGCAATGGATTCGACCTGGATTACCGGTCGTCAGATTGAGGCAGCCCGTCAGGCTATCGTGCGTTATATGAAACGTGAGGGTCAGATTTGGATCCGCATCTTCCCCGATAAGCCCATCACCAAGAAACCCGCTGAGGTACGTATGGGTAAAGGTAAAGGTAACCCCGAGGGTTATGTAGCACCTGTTACTCCCGGCCGTATCATGTTCGAGATCGAGGGTGTACCTTTCGAGGTAGCCAAAGAGGCATTGCGTCTTGGCGCTCAGAAGTTGCCTATCGAGACCAAGTTTATCATCCGTAGGGACTATGTAGAATAACCTTAAAAGAAAGACAAGAGAAGTATGAAAACAGCAGAAATCAAAGAGATGGCGGTTGCCGACTTGGTAGAGCGCCTCGAAGCTGAGCAGGCTAAGCTTGCCACCTTGAAGGTTAATCACGCAGTGTCGCCCGTAGAGGATACTACCGTAATTAAGAAAGCTCGCAGAGACATCGCTCGTATGCAGACTGTACTGCACCAGAAAACCACTAAATGTTAATTGACACTATGGAAAGAAATCTTAGGAAAGAGAGAATCGGTGTGGTAGTCAGCAATAAGATGGAGAAATCCATTGTCGTTGCAGTTCACCGTAAGGTAAAACACCCTATCTATGGTAAGTTTGTGAACAAAACCACTCGCTTTGTGGCAGAGGACGCAGAGAATACCTGCAACGAGGGCGATACCGTAAAGATTATGGAGACCCGACCTTTGAGCAAAACAAAGCGTTGGAGATTAGTAGAAATTATTGAAAGGGCTAAATAGTTATGATACAACAGGAAAGCAGATTGGTAGTAGCCGACAACAGCGGAGCAAAAGAGGTTCTCTGCATCCGCGTTCTCGGTGGTACCAAGAAGAAGTATGCCTCGATTGGCGACAAAATCGTTGTAACCGTCAAGAGCGCAACCCCTTCTGGTGACATCAAGAAGGGTACCGTATCGAAAGCGGTTGTAGTTAGGACAAAGAAGGAGATTCGTAGGGCTAACGGTTCGTACATTCGTTTCGATGACAACGCCGTAGTACTGTTGAACCCCCAGGGTGAGATGCGTGGTACTCGTATCTTTGGTCCCGTTGCTCGTGAGTTGCGTGACCAGTATATGAAAATCATCTCGCTTGCACCCGAAGTATTGTAATCTTAAATACACATTGGATCAGTATGAAATTACATATCAAAAAAGGTGATACCGTTTACGTTATTTCGGGCGGTAGCAAGAGCAAAGAGAAAACTGGTCGTGTACTTGAAGTAGATACCAAAAATCAGCGCGCAATCGTTGAGGGTTTCAACATCATCAAGAAACACACCAAACCCAGTGCCAAGAACACCCAGGGCGGAATCGTAGAGCAGGAGGCTCCTATTCACATTTCGAACCTCATGTTGGCAGACCCCAAGACCGGCAAACCTACCCGCGTAGGTCGCAAGGAGGGTGCAAATGGCAAACTTGTACGTTACGCTAAAAAATCAGGAGAGGAGATTAAATAATGGCTTACATTCCAACACTTAAGACAACTTATAAGGAGCAGATTGTACCTGCCCTTATGAAAGAATTTGGATACAAGAGCATTATGCAGGTACCCAAATTGGAGAAAATCGTTATCAACGAGGGCGTTGGCGAGGCAGTAGCAGATAAGAAGCTCATCGAGATTGCTCAGGAGGAGTTGACTATCATCGCTGGCCAGAAGGCCGTTCAGACCCGCTCGCGTAAGGATATCTCGAACTTCAAACTTCGTAAAGGTATGCCCGTTGGCGTGTGCGTAACCCTTCGTGGCGAGCGCATGTACGAGTTCTTGGAGCGTCTGATTGCAGTTGCTCTTCCTCGTATCCGCGACTTCAAAGGTATCAACGAGAAGTTTGACGGTAGGGGTAACTACACCCTCGGTATCAAAGAGCAGATCATCTTCCCCGAGATCGATATCGACAAGATTACCAAAATCCTCGGTATGGAGATTTGCTTTGTAACCACTGCCAAAACCGACGAGGAGGGCTACGCTCTTCTTCGCGAGTTCGGCTTACCATTCAAAAACGCTAAAAAAGCATAAGAGTTATGGCAAAAGAATCAATGAAAGCTCGCGAGGTTAAGCGTGTTAAACTCGCAAACCGTTATGCTGCAAAGCGTGAGGCTATCGCTGCCGCAGTGAAGGCAGGTGAGATGAACGAGATGGAGGCTTGGCAGGCACTGTCGAAGTTGCCCCGCAACTCGAACCCCATCCGCCAGCACAACCGCTGCAAGATTACGGGTCGTCCCAAAGGCTATATCCGCCAGTTTGGTTTGAGCCGTATCCAGTTCCGCGAGATGGCTTCGCACGGCTTGATTCCCGGTGTAAAGAAAGCATCGTGGTAGTGGCTGTGCCCCAAAGATAGGGGACGGTTAGCAAACGAAAGTTGCGCTTCTTTTGGGTGAAAACCCGAGAGAAGCGTGGCTTTTTGAAAGGGGCCGACCTCCAAAGAGTTCTGTTTTACTTACGAGGATTTGCGTAAGAGGGCAGTGGGTGTTGGGGGAGTGGCTGTGGTGGATGCTCCGAAGGGCAGGGAGAAATGAAGGTGGTGCGAAAAAGGAAAAATGCACAACCGATTGAATTTCTGTCCGAAAGAGTATTGCAGATTGCAAAAAAATACCTATCTTTGGCGGCTTAATAGCGCATAACAAGAAAAAACAAACCAAAGTTGCCGACTATCCGAGAGGGTGGCCGGCAGTTGAGGTGAGTGGGAGAGGAGCAACAACATGGGGCTGACGTGTTGGCGTAAATCTCTCAGAAACAAACAAATAACTAACATTTTTAACTTTTAATCCATTACAACTATGACAGATCCAATTGCGGATTTCCTCACGAGGATTAGAAACGCGGCGAAAGCCAACCACAAAACGGTTGAAGCTCCCGGTTCAAAAATGAAGGAAGAGATCACCAAAATTCTCTTCGAGCAGGGTTACATCCTTGCCTACAAGTTCGACAAAAACGAGAAAGGTTTTTCGACCATCAAAATTGCGTTGAAATACCACGCTCAGACCAAGGCCTGCGCAATCAAAGGCTTGGAGCGCGTATCGCGTCCCGGTTTGCGCCGCTACTCTTCGGCTGCTGATATGCCTAAGGTACAGAACGGTCTGGGTATCGCTATCGTGTCGACCCCCAAAGGCATCATGACCGACAAGAAAGCTCGTCAGGAGAATGTAGGTGGCGAAGTCCTCTGCTACATCTACTAGTGTGAGCAAAAGAAAAACAAACAAAACGTTAATCAATTAACAAAGTAAAACAATGTCAAGAATTGGTAAATTACCTGTAAACTTGCCCGCAGGCGTAACCGTAGAGGTTGCTGCAAACAACGTGGTAAGCGTGAAAGGACCTCTGGGTGCTTTGAGTCAGCAAGTAGACCCTGACATCACTGTAACCGTAGAGGGTAACGTATTGACAGTAACTCGTCCTACGAACCAGCCACGCCACCGCTCGATGCACGGCTTGTACCGCGCACTGATCAACAACATGGTAGTGGGCGTTTCGAAAGGCTACGAGATTAAACAGGAGCTCGTAGGTGTTGGTTTCAAAGCAGAGGTTGAAGGTCAGCTTCTGAAACTCTCTTTGGGTTATTCGCACGATATTTTCCTGATGTTGCCTGTGGAGGTTAAAGCCGAGGTACAGCAGGAGAAGAAGGGCAACCCTATTCTCACTCTCAAGAGCATCGATAAGCAGCTTGTAGGTCAGGTTGCAGCAAAGATTCGCTCGTTCCGTAAGCCCGAGCCTTACAAAGGTAAAGGTATTAAGTTTATTGGTGAAACCTTGCGTCGTAAGGCTGGTAAGTCTGCTAACGCTAAATAGTAAAACCCGAGTAAATTATGTCATTGAATAAGATTGAAAGAAGGGAGAGGATCAAAATGCGTATCCGCAAAGTAGTTGAGGGTAGCGCACAGAGGCCTCGTATGACTGTATTCCGCAGCAACAAGCAGATTTATGTACAGTTTATTGACGACCTGAAAGGCGTAACTTTGGCATCGGCTTCGTCGTTGGACAAAGAGATCGCAGAGCAGGCACAGAAGGTTAGTGGTATCGAGCAGGCAAAGTTGGTAGGTAAACTTGCAGCAGAGAAGGCTTTGGCAAAAGGCATCGAGGCTGTATCGTTCGACCGCAACGGCTACCTCTACCACGGACGAGTTAAAACATTGGCAGATGCCGCACGTGAGGGCGGACTTAAATTCTAATAACAACTATGGCAAACAATAACATTAAAGTAAAGACTAGCGACCTCGAGCTTAAAGATAGGCTCGTAGCAATCAAGAGGGTTTCGAAAACCACAAAGGGTGGTCGCACCATGAGCTTCTCGGCCATCGTTGTTGTAGGTAACGAGGCAGGCGTTGTAGGCTACGGCCTTGGCAAAGCCAGCGAGGTACAGTCGGCAATCGCAAAAGGCGTAGAGGATGCAAAGAAAAACTTGGTGAAGATTCCCGTAATCAACGGCACAATTCCTCACTCGCAGGAGTTCCGTTTCGGTGGTTCGGAGGTGCTGATGCGCCCCGCAGCTCCCGGTACCGGAGTAAAGGCAGGTGGTGCAATGCGTGTTGTATTTGAGAGCGCAGGTATCCACAACATCCTTGCAAAGAGCAAAGGTTCGTCGAACCCCCACAACTTGGTTAAAGCAACCGTAGGTGCTCTTATGGAGCTCCGTGACGCTGCTAGCGTAGCTCAGTTGCGTGGTATTTCTATGAATCAAGTATTTAACGGCTAATCAAGATAGAAGACATGGCAAGATTGAAAATCACTCAGGTAAAGAGTCGTATTGGCCAGACCAAAACTCAGTGCGCTAACTTGGACGCACTCGGTCTGCACAAAGTAAACCAGATGGTTGAGCACGACGATTCGGCCATCATCCTCGGTATGATTAACAAGGTTAAACATCTGGTTAAGGTTGAGACCGTTAAATAATTAGTGAAGTAGAACAAATAAAAGAAAGGAAAATAGCGATGAATTTAAGCAATCTTAAACCCGCAGCAGGCTCGACTCACCACGAGAAGAGGATTGGCCGCGGTCAGGGTTCGGGTCACGGTGGTACCTCCACACGTGGTCACAAAGGTGCACAGTCGCGCTCGGGTTACAGCCACAAACTTGGCTTCGAGGGCGGTCAGATGCCTCTCCAGCGCCGTATGCCCAAGTTTGGTTTCACCAACATCAAACGTGTTGAGTACAAGCCTATCAACTTGGATACTCTCGAAGCATTGGCAGCAAACAAAAACATCACCGACATCAACGTTGAGACTCTCATCGAGGCTGGCTTCATCTCGAAGAACAACCGCGTGAAGATTCTTGGCAAGGGTGAGCTGACCAAAGCACTCAATGTAACCGCACACGCTTTCAGCCAGAGCGCAATTGCTGCAATCGAGGCTAAAGGTGGTAAGGTTGAGAAACTCTAATTCAATTACCAGAAAGAAAGTTAAGCAATGAAACTTGTCGAAACCATTAAGAATATATTTAAGATTGAGGAACTTCGTAAGAGGATTCTCTATACGCTCGGCCTCCTTCTTATATATAGGTTCGGAAGTTTTGTGGTGATTCCCGGAATTAACCCCAACGCATTGGCTGCAATGAGCAACCAGGCTGCCGACGGTCTGATGGGCCTTTTGGACATCTTCTCGGGTGGTGCCTTCTCGAATGCATCAATCTTTGCGTTGGGTGTTATGCCCTACATCTCGGCTTCGATTATCGTGCAGTTGCTCGGTATCGTTGTTCCCTACTTCCAGAAATTGCAGAAGGAGGGTGAGAGTGGTCACCGCAAAATGAACCAAATCACAAGGTACTTGACCATTGTAGTGCTTTGCCTGCAAGGTCCTGCTTATCTTGCAAACCTGCATGCCCAGGCTCCCGGTGCTTTCATTATGGAGTACAACACAGCCTTCATCCTCACCGCATTGGTGGTTCTGATTGCCGGAACCATGTTTGTGATGTGGTTGGGTGAGAAGATCACCGACAAGGGTATTGGTAACGGTATCTCGCTGATCATTATGATCGGTATCGTGGCTCGTCTGCCCCACGCCCTGTTGGCAGAGTTGGACGCCAGGACCAATGCTGCTACCGGTGGTTGGGTAATGTTGGTTGTTGAGTTTGTATTGCTGTACCTCATCTTCATGGCAGCTATCGCACTCGTGCAGGCTACCCGTAAGATTCCCGTACAGTATGCAAAACGCATCGTTGGTAACAAACAGTATGGTGGTGTGCGCCAGTACATCCCCTTGAAAATCAATGCCGCAAACGTGATGCCTATCATCTTTGCACAGGCGCTGATGTTCATTCCTATGCTGTTTGGTAACTGGGAGGCAACTCGCGGTATCGCTGCTGCGTTCAACAACTACACAGGTTTCTGGTACAACTTCACATTTGCACTGTTGGTATTTGCGTTTACCTACTTCTACACTGCAATTATTGTGAACCCCCAAATGATGGCCGATGATTTGAAACGCAACGGCGGTTTCATTCCCGGTGTTAAGCCCGGCAAGGAGACCACTCGTTACATTGACACCATCATGACAAGGATTACACTCCCCGGTTCTATCTTCTTGGCTATCGTGGCTATCCTGCCTGCATTTGCCGAGATGCTCGGAATCAACCGTCAGTTTGCGCTCTTCTTCGGAGGTACTTCGCTGCTGATCTTGGTGGGTGTGGTACTTGACACTCTCAGGCAGATTGAGAGCTACTTGTTGCTTCGTCACTACGATGGTCTGATGAAGACCGGACGTATTAAGGGACGTTAGTGAGGGGTAGAGGCTCACAAGGCTTTGAACAAAGAGTTCTTAAAAGAAGGATATGATAAATATCTATACACAGGAAGAGGTCGAACTGCTGCGCGAGAATAACCTGCTGGTGAGCAGAACGCTTGCGGAGGTGGGTAAGAATATCAAACCGGGTGTGACAACGCTCGAACTTGATAGGATTGCCGAGGAGTTTATCCGTTCTCACGGAGCAGTTCCGGGCTTCCTGGGCTACGGAGGATTTCCCAACACTTTGTGTGTGTCGGTGAATGAGAACGTGGTGCACGGAATACCTTCCGGCTATGTCCTCAAAGAGGGCGATGTGGTGTCGGTGGATTGTGGAACCATTTTGAAGGGCTTCTATGGCGACTCGGCCTACACCTTTGCGGTGGGCGAGATTGCTCCCGAGGTGGAGCAGTTGCTGAGGGTTACCAAGGAGTCGCTCCAATTGGGCGCACAGCAGGCGGTTGCAGGTAATCGCGTGGGAGATATCTCTTTTGCGGTGCAGCAGCACGCCGAACACTATGGCTACGGAGTGGTTAGGGAGTTGGTCGGACACGGCTTGGGCCGCAAGATGCACGAGTCGCCCGAGGTTCCTAACTATGGACGTAGGGGTACGGGTCCCTTGTTGAAACAGGGTATGGTCATCTGCATTGAGCCGATGATTAATATGGGGTCCAAAAACGTGGTCTTTGAGAGGGACGGTTGGACGGTGAGGACGAAAGATAGGAAACCGTCGGCTCACTTCGAATATGCGGTGGCAATACGCAATGGCGAGGTGGATGTACTGACCGATTTCTCCATTATTGAGGATGCGCTCAAAGGCGTGTAACTAATTGAAAATTTGGTAATCCAAAGAAAATTGTTATCTTTGCGCGCTAAACAGAACGGAATTTCGTAACATTAAACAAAAACAAGAACTCTATGGCAAAGCAAGCTGCTATTGAAAAGGACGGAACCATTGTGGAGGCCCTCTCGAATGCGATGTTTCGCGTTGAGTTGGACAACGGCCACGTGATTACCGCCCACATCTCGGGAAAGATGCGAATGCACTACATCAAGATCCTTCCCGGTGACAAAGTAAAGGTTGAGATGTCGCCCTACGATTTGACCAAGGGTCGTATATCCTTCCGTTACAAATAATCCTTCTGCCGAAGCAAAGGTGCCCAAGAGTACAGGGTGTTGCTCGAGGCTGTGATAAGGGGCGAGGCTTGAAAGAAAGCGGGCTCGTTATGGCAGTAAGAGGCTGAATAAGGGGCGAGGCTTATGTTAGGTAAGCGACCCGTTATGGCAGCAAGAGTGGTGGGGTGGCAGTGCTACACTACCATAAGTAAGATAGAAAGGGAGCGACAGCCGCTACTGTTGGTTAAGAACCTTTCGGCGATAATGGATTATGCCACACAAACAAAACTAATTAAACAAAAGGCTTTTCAAAGATGAAAGTTAGAGCATCAATTAAGAAAAGAAGCGAGGATTGCAAAATCGTAAAGCGTGGTAACCACCTCTATGTTATTTGCAAAAAGAATCCTAAATTCAAAATGCGCCAAAAGTAATTAACAAGAAAACAGAACAAAATTTATGGCACGTATAGTAGGTGTAGATTTACCCAAAAACAAAAGGGGCGAGATTGGCTTGACCTATATCTATGGTATCGGTCGCAGCACCGCTCGCAAAATTCTTGATATGGCCGGCATCGACTACAATACCAAGGTTGATGCATGGACCGATGAGCAGGTAGCTGCCATCCGTACTGCTATCGCTGAGAGCGGTATCAAAGTGGAGGGTGAGTGCCGTTCGCTCGTACAACTCAACATCAAACGACTGATGGACATCGGTTGCTACCGTGGTATCCGTCACCGTCTTGGTCTTCCCGTTCGTGGTCAGAGCACCAAGAACAATGCACGTACTCGCAAGGGTAAGAAGAAGACCGTAGCAAACAAGAAAAAAGCAACCAAATAATTAAGTAGAGAGTTATGGCAAAGAAACCAGGAACAGTTAAGAAACGCGTTGTTAAGGTTGAGGCAGTCGGTATGGCTTTTGTACACTCGACTTTCAATAACGTAATTATTACCATTACCAACGGTGTTGGTGAGGTTATCAGCTGGAGCTCGGCAGGTAAGATGGGCTTCCGCGGTTCGAAGAAGAACACTCCCTACGCAGCACAGACTGCCGCAGCAGACTGCGCAAAGGTTGCATACGACTTGGGCTTGCGCAAGGTGAAAGTATATGTTAAAGGTCCCGGTCAGGGTCGTGAGTCTGCAATCCGCACCATCCACGGCTCTGGTATCGAGGTAATGGAGATTATCGATGTTACTCCGCTGCCTCACAACGGTTGCCGCGCTCCTAACCGTCGTCGCGTATAATTGCGGGGAGAGTTTGGAGGCACAATTTTATTAACAGTCTTACTTAAAAGAACAGAAAACCTATGGCAAGATATATAGGACCCAAAAGCAAAATTGCTCGTAAATTTGGCGAGCCTATTTTCGGTGCAGACAAAGTTCTCGAAAAGAAGAACTATCCTGCTGGACAGCACGGTCTGAACCGCAAACGTAAGAAAGTTTCTGAGTATGGTACTCAGCTCAACGAGAAACAGAAAGCAAAAAGCACCTACGGTTTGTTGGAGCGTCAGTTCCACAACGCCTTCGATCAGGCAGCCGCAATGGGTGGTATTACCGGTGAGAACCTCTTGAAGTTGCTCGAGAGCCGCTTGGATAACGTAGTATACCGCCTTGGTATTGCTCCTACCCGTGCTGCTGCTCGTCAGCTCGTTTCGCACCGCCACATCACCGTTAACGGCAACGTAGTGAACATTCCTTCGTACAGCCTCAAAGCAGGCGACGTAGTAGCTGTTCGCGAGAAATCGAAGACCTTGGAGACTATCGTAGAGTGTGTTGCAGGCCGCCGCAACCAGTACAGCTGGTTGGAGTGGAATGCTGAGACCTTGACCGGTAAGTTCTTGCAGCGTCCTGAGCGCGAGGATATTCCCGAGAACATCAAGGAGCAGTTGATCGTCGAGTTGTACTCGAAATAGTAGTACTTAACAACCATAAAATTAATTAAGTAATTATGGCAATTTTAGCATTCCAGAAACCTGAGAAGGTGATTATGCTCGAATCGACCTCCACGTTCGGAAAGTTTGAGTTCCGTCCTTTGGAGCCAGGATTCGGTATGACCATCGGCAATGCTTTGCGCCGTGTGTTGCTCTCTTCGTTGGAGGGTTATGCAATCACGACCGTGAAGATTGCAGGTGTCGACCACGAGTTTGCCGCCATCCCCGGAGTTATGGAAGGAATGATTGACATTGTGCTGAACCTCAAACAGGTACGTTTTATCCGTACTGTTGAGAGTGCAGATTTCGAGAAGGTGGTGATTAACGTTGCCGGCCAGACCGAACTCACAGCAGGCTACATTTCCAACTTCCTGACAAACTTCAAAGTGCTGAATCCCGAGTTGGTAATTTGCCACCTCACCCCCGATACCAAACTCAACATTGAGTTGACCATCGGTAAGGGCCGTGGTTATGTGCCCGCAGAGGAGAACCGTCCTGCTGATGCAGAGTTCGGCCTGCTGCCTATCGACTCGATTCACACCCCTATCATCAATGTTAAGTACTCGGTAGAGCCCTATCGTGTAGAGCAGAAGACCGACTACGATAAACTCAATTTGGAGGTTACTACCGACGGTTCGATTCACCCCAAAGAGGCATTGAAAGAGGCTGCCAAGATTCTCATCCACCACTTGATGCTCTTCTCGGACGAGAAGATTACGCTCAACATGGAGGAGACTGCACAGACCGAGGAGTTTGATGAGAGCTTGTTGCACATGCGTCAGCTCTTGAAGACCAAACTGTCGGATCAGGATCTCTCGGTGCGTGCTCTGAACTGCTTGAAGGCAGCAGAGGTTGACACCATCGGTGACTTGGTACGTTACAACCGTAACGACTTGTTGAAGTTCCGTAACTTCGGCAAGAAGTCGCTGACCGAGTTGGATGACCTTTTGGCATCGTTGAATCTTCACTTTGGAATGGACGTAGCAGTCTATAAGTTGGACAAGGACTAACCACACTAAAAGAAACATTTACACATGAGACACAATAAGAAAGTTAACCACCTTGGCCGTCAGGCTTCGCACCGCAAAGCCCTGATGTCGAATATGGCAAGCAGCCTTATTCTCCACAAGCGTATCGAGACCACTGTGGCCAAGGCTAAGGCTCTGAAAAAATTTGTAGAGCCCCTGATTACCAAATCGAAAGAGGACACCACCCACCAGCGTCGTGTTGTTTTCAGCTACTTGAAAGACAAATATGCAACTGCAGAGTTGTTCCGCACCGTTGCTCCCAAGATTGCTGACCGTCCCGGTGGCTACACTCGTATTCTTCACACCGGTTTCCGTCTGGGTGACGCTGCCGAGATGTGTATCATCGAGTTGGTAGATTTCAATGAGACCTATGTTGAGGGCGTAGCTCCCAAAGCAGCTCCTAAGACTCGCCGCAGCCGTGGTGCAAAGAAGGAGAATGTTGAGGAGGCTGAGGTTGTAGCAGAGGGCGCAGAGGTAGCAGAGAAACCCGCTGCCAAGAAGCCTGCTGCAAAGAAACCCGCTGCTCCTAAGGCTCCCAAAGCAGCCGCAGCAAAGACTTCGGGTGCAAAGGTACAGGCCGTTAAGACCGGTGCTTCGAAGAAGGCTTAATCAATCGAGAGATAAACCTTTGATGGAAACTCTCGGGTGTCGCAAGATGCCCGAGAGTTTTTTTGTGATGCCCATACTTTTTTGTGGTACCCACATCTTCTTTGTGTGGTGCTCCTACCTTTTTATCACGGGTTACATTTTTGTAACCCGTGATAAAAAGGGGCTTTAGGGGCAATAATGAGTTTAGGGAATTTAGGGGCAATAGGGATGATAGGGATGATAGGGGAATATGGGCTTAGGACTGTTGGTGCGATAGGGGTGATTACCAATGCAGGTTGGAGATGTCGGGGATGAAGTTGAGGCTTACCACCTCGTCGTCTTGCATCACAACGCCAATGAAATCTATCCACACCTCGGTCTGAATCTCGTGGAGTGCAACGTAGTGATTGACCGAGCGTACCAGATGGCTGATTTTGCGACTATTGATGGCCTCCTCGGGTGTTGTTAGTGAGCCTACGCCACGGGTCTTGACCTCTACAAAGTGGTAGTGCCCATCGGAAGATATGGCAATGATGTCAACCTCGTGGTGGCCACTGCGCCAATTGAGTTCGGCAATGGTGTAACCAAGCGTATGGCGGACATACTCGGTGGCGGCCTTTTCGCCTGCGGCACCTATGCGTAGTGTGTTTGCCACGGTATTGTTGGTTTTATGGTTGAAATAGGTGGGATGGGTAGTTGAAAGGGGCCACACATAAGCGAGGCCCCTTTGTGTGTCTAACAAATGTGGGCCTACTTGCTCAACAAGAAGTCGAGGTTGTCGCCGGCCTGTACCTCGTAAGGCTCCTGACCATAGTGGAAAATACGCATCGGACGAGGGCCAATGAGTTCTAATTTGCCGTCAACATAGCGGAGCATACAACCCTCCCTCAGGCCTACCACCCACATCTGCTTGTTGGCCTCGATGTATTCAAGGATGCGCTGCTCGCGAGTTTCGCCAGCGTGGCCTTCGGGATTGGCGTCGAGGTAGTGGGGGTTGATTTGGAATGGGATAGCACCAATGGCGCTGAACGATGCGGGCTGCACGATGGGCATGTCGTTGGTGGTGCAGAGTGTGGGGCAAGCCACATTGCTACCTGCACTCCAACCGACATAGGGGGTGCCGCCTTGAACTTTTGCAAGGATGGCCTCCATAAGTCCCTGCTCGTGCATATTCTTCACAAGGTGGAAGGTGTTGCCGCCACCCACAACGATAGCTTCGGCTGCGGCGATGGTGGCTGCAGGCGAGTCGTCGTGGTGTACGGAGTGTACGCGAATGCCAATTTCGTTGAAGCGAGCCTGCACTTTGGCTTCATATTCGTCATAGGAGAATGTTACGCCAGCGTATGGTACGAAGGCGACCTCTTTTATGCCTTTGAGATGCTGGGCGATTTGGGCGAGAGGATAGCGGAGATACTCTTCGCCTGCGTTGGTTGAGTTGCTGATAAGCAGTAGGTTCATAGTGTATGGATGTTTAATGTGTTTTTGTTGAGAGTAAAGATACGAATAATTAGCTGTTTAACCACACTATGTGGTGAAAATTTTTTTGTTCAGGAGGGTTAAATATGCTCAAAAAGGGGTGGGGTGATGATGTTTAGACGATTTTGGGTGTAGTGTTGGAATGTGTGTAATGTGCGGAATGTCAATATTTTGGCATTAGTTTTGAGAGATGGGGATGTAAAAAAGTAGCCAATGTTTGTCCTAGTTAGGGAAAAATAACTATCTTTGTGAAGATTTTCGCGTAAGGCGGAAAGGTGAAATAGCCACACAATGTTAAACTAAAACTTATAAATTATGTCAGAGATCGCATCGAAAGTTGTTGAGATTATCAAAGACAAACTGAACGTAGACGTTAAAGACATCACCCCCGAGGCAAGCTTTGCCAGCGATTTGGGTGCTGATTCGCTCGACACCGTTGAGCTCATCATGGACTTCGAGAGGGAGTTCGATATTCAGATTCCCGACGAGGACGCAGAGAAGATTTCGACTGTTGGTGACGCTATCAAATACGTTGAGGAGCACTTGGCTTAATTAAGAGCAGTAAACAACTTTTATTTTATGGGGGTAAAATAGGGCTGAATAGGCCTGTTTTACCTCTTTTTGTTTAGACTCTTGCTGGGTCCTCGGAGTGTGGACCGAAGGGATAGGGAAGAGTAAACCGCAAAATAAAGAGAAACTATGAAACAAAAACGAGTAGTGATTACGGGAGTGGGAACTATAAACCCACTTGGCCATAACGTGGAGGAGTACTTCGCTGCCCTTGAAGCGGGTGTTAATGGAGTACAAACCATTACCTCCTTTGATACCGAAAAGAATAAAACCAAGTTTGGTGCACAGATAAAAAACTATAACCCCGAGGAGTATTTCGATCGCAAGGAGGTGCGAAAACTTGACCTCTTTACCCAATATGCACTTATCTCTGCCGACCAAGCCGTAGCCGATGCAGGGCTGGAACAGAGCGAGGTGAATAAGGATAGAGTGGGCGTGATTTGGGGCTCGGGTATTGGCGGTATAAATGCTACTTACAAGGAGATTAATTCCTACTGCGAGGGTGATGGTACGTCTCGTTTCAGTCCGTTCTTCATATTGAAGATGTTGCCCAATATGGCTGCCGGCCACATCTCGCTCAAATATGGCTACCGAGGCCCAGGTTTTAGCACCGTGTCGGCTTGCGCATCGTCCACCCACGCAATCATATCGGCAGTGGACCAGATTAGGCTGGGCCGTGCGGACGTTATGGTTACGGGTGGTTCGGAGGGCGCAGTATCGCTTATTGGCCTGGGAGCGTTCAACGCAATGATGGCCCTTTCGACTCGCAACGATAGCCCCGAAACAGCTTCGAGGCCCTATGATAAAAATCGTGATGGCTTTGTGATGGGCGAGGGCGGTGCTGCCCTGATTGTTGAGGAGTATGAACACGCCGTTAGGAGGGGTGCCAAGATTTATGCCGAGATTGTGGGCTGTGGAATAAGCACGGATGCTCACCACGTTACTGCTCCCGACCCCGAAGGTGCGGGCGCAAGACTCTCAATGGAGGCGGCTATTAAAGATGCAGGAATTGGACCCGAGGATATCGACTATATCAACACCCACGGAACATCGACTCCACTTGGCGACTTGGCCGAGTTGAAGGGTATTCAGAGTGTTTTTGGTGAGCACGCCTACAATCTCAATATCAGCTCCACGAAGTCGATGACGGGCCACCTGCTGGGCGGTGCGGGTGCTGTGGAACTGTTGGCAGCGCTGTTGGCAGTGAATAAGGGAGTGATTCCTCCTACCATCAACGTTGAGGAGTTGGACCCCGAGATTGACCCACGTCTTAATTTGACGTTGGGTGTGGCCCAATACCGCGAGGTGCGCTATGCGCTGAGTAATACCTTTGGTTTTGGCGGTCAGAACTCTACCATAATCATCAAAAAGTTGTAGAGGAAGATGGGGTGCATTAGTCGTTTTATACACCTGCGTTGGGGTGCGGATAGGGAGTACTACCGTGCCTTTAAGCGTATGTTTGGCCACACGCCCGACAATATTGAACTATATAAACTTGCCCTTGTACACCGCTCTGCTTCGGTGAAGGTGGAGGGTGGCGAGAGTATCAACAACGAGAGGCTCGAATTTTTGGGCGACGCGGTGTTGGAGGGTATCGTGTCGGACTACTTGTTTATTGAGTACCCCCACGAGTCGGAGGGCTTTCTCACCAAGACTCGCTCGAAGATTGTGAGCCGCCAATCGCTCAATGCTCTGGCCGAGAAGTTGGGCATTGACAAGATGGTTGTCTATAACTCGTCGGGCAACGCTGCACACAAACACCTCTTTGGTGATTGCTTTGAGGCTCTCATTGGTGCGCTCTATTTGGATAAGGGCTACGATGTGGTCAATCGCATTGTGATTAACCACCTGTTGCCCAAGTATATCGACCTCGAAAGTGTGCCGGCAGCCGAGACCGACTTCAAGAGCCGCTTGATTGAGTGGTGTCAGAAGAGCAAACGCACCATCGAGTTTCACACCGAGAGCGATGGCGAGGCCCATCAGCCCGCTTTTGTTTCGAGGGTGTTGGTGGACGATTTGAAAGTCGGCAGTGGCCGTGGCTCCACCAAAAAGGAGGCCGAGCAGAGTGCGGCAAAAACAGCCTGCCTATTGCTGAGCGATGATATGGGCGACTTTATTCTCGAAAAATACGATTCGTTGAGTAGGAAGAAATGACGAAACTTTCCGACAAACAGGTACGCCAACGATTGGTGGCCAGAGGTGCAGAAGGACTCTCCGATGCCGAACTTGTGAGCCTTGTGATTGGTGCTCCCAAGGGTGGGGAGGCTATTGATGTGGCCGAAGAGATTCTTTTGGAGGCAGGTGTGGCTGAACTTTCGCACTGCACACCGGCAGAACTGCGTCGTGTGGCTTCGCTCGGAGTGGAGGGGGCAGTGCGCCTTGCGGCAGCGTTTGAGTTGGGCCGTAGGGCTGCCGTGGCCGAGGGCGAGATGCAGGGAGTCATTAGCAGTTGCAGCGACATTGTGTCGCTCTTCACGCCCCTCATTGGCGGCCTTGCACACGAGGAAATGTGGGTGCTGTTTTTGAGCTCATCCAACCGCATTGTGGAGCGCAGGAAGGTGTCGGTAGGTGGTAGCACCTCGCTGGTGGCCGACTGTAAACTAATCATTAAACGTGCACTCGAACAGGTGGCACAGTCCATTATCATCGTGCACAACCACCCCTCGGGCAATCCGCAACCCAGCGAGCAGGACAAAGTCTTTACGGCTCGCTTGCGCAGTTGTGCGGAGTTGTTTGATATCGCCCTGTTGGACCACGTAATTGTGAGCAAGGGTGGCTATGTGAGTTTTCGCTCGGAGGGATTGCTCTAAGTTCCCGAAAGTGATGAGTGTTAAACCTAAAACGGCTTCCTTTGGGGAAGCCGTTTGTGTTTACTGCTCTTGCTCTACAAGAATGATGTCCGAGAGGTCATAGCCACGCTCACGCAGGCGAGCGAAGATGCCGTCCATTGTCGCTTGTGGTAGCGAGGGGGTGCGGGAGAGTACCCAAAGATACTTGGGGCTACCACCACCCACCACCGAGTAGGAGTAGTCGGGGCCCACTTCGAGGATGTTGTACTCGCCGGGGAATATGAAAAATGTTACCATCAACTGTCCGGGGGTGTCGGTAGTGCGTGCCTTGCCGGTGGCTCTCTTGGGTTTACCTTTTTTGACACCTTCGTTGACCACATCAATCTTACCGTCGGGGCGCAGAGTGTAGGTGGCTACAACGTGGCTCATCCCTTTCTCGAAGGTGTGGGGCTTGCGTACGAGTTCATACCAACGCCCTTGGTAGCGCTCCAAGTCCACATCTGAGGTGGGGGTGTTGTCGGCTTTGGTTTTCTTGGTTGGCTCGGCAGCAAAGAGGTTGTAGCATCCGAAGGCGATGCACACCAGAGCAAGTCGTAGGGTGTTGCGAAATGTAAAAGAGTTCATAGTGGTAAAGGTTTTATTACACGGAGAGTTGGCGACAAAAGGAGTGCCAATGTGTGTAAATGGGGTACAAAATTTGCTCACCTTGGCAAAAAACACTACCTTCGTGGCAAATAGTAACAGATACCCATGACAATTCTCTATGACAATATGATTTTCGGCCCTGTGCACTCACGCAGGCTGGGCCTTTCGTTGGGTATCAACCTCCTGCCCACCGATTGTAAACTCTGCTCGTTCAACTGTATCTACTGCGAGTGTGGATGGACTCTCGGTGGTCAACGCCCACGATTCAACGACAAAGACGCAGTGCTTGGGATGTTGGAGGAGAAACTCTCACAGATGGTCGCCGATGGTACCCCTCCCGACGTGTTGACATTTGCAGGTAACGGAGAGCCTACAATGCACCCCCACTTTGAGGAGATTGTTGAGAGGGTAGTGGCTCTGAGGGATAAGCTTTGCCCCAATGCAAAGGTGTCGGTGCTAACCAATGCCACGATGCTCCACCGTGAGAGTGTGCGTAGGGCTTTGAAGATGGTCGACAATCCAATCTTGAAACTCGACTCGGCATTTGACTCCACCGTGCAACTCATCGATAAACCTCTGGGACACTACTCGGTGGCCGATGTGGTTGAGAATATGAAGCTCTTCGAGGGAGAGTGCATCGTGCAGACGATGTTCTTGCGTGGCGAGTTTGAGGGAGAGGTGGTGGATAATGCCACCGAGGAGGAGATTTCGGCGTGGCTGAAACTTATAGAGGAGATTGCTCCACGCAGCGTGATGGTCTACACTATCGACCGCGATACCCCTGCGCCCAATTTGGAGAAAGTGCCCGTGGAAGAACTCAGGGCCATTGCCGAGAGGGTGCGCGCGTTGGGTATTGAGTGCAGTGTAGCCGGATAGAGTAGAGCTTTTGTAGATTATAGATTTTACCTTGCTTGATGATTACAGCAGAACAAATAAAGGACCTTGTGGTGCGTAGGGATGCCCTCAATCGTTATCTGGCGATTGACGACAAGCGTATTGCCTTTGAGGAGGAGCAGCTCAAAACCACCGCACCCGACTTTTGGGACCGCCCCGAGGAGGCCGAAAAGCAACTCAAAAAGGTGGCCTCCATCAAGGCGTGGATAGATGCCTATGTGGCCCTGTCGGGATTGGTTGACGACCTTGAAGTAACGGCTGAATTTGTGCGTGAGGGTGGCGCAACCGAGGAGGAGTTGGACCAACTCTATGCTCGCACATTGGAGGCTACCGAGGCTCTCGAAATGAAGAATATGTTGCGAGGCGAGGAGGATAAACTCGGAGCCGTGGTGGACATAAACTCTGGTGCCGGTGGTACAGAGAGCCTCGATTGGGCCTCGATGCTGTTGAGGATGTACACCCGCTGGGGTGAGCGCAATGGCTTTAAGGTGAGGGTTGCCGACCTGCAACCGGGCGAAGAGGTGGGTGTGAAGTCTGCCACCCTGCTTTTTGAGGGCGACTATGCCTATGGTTACCTCAAAAGCGAGAGTGGTGTGCATCGTATGGTGCGACTTTCGCCCTTCAATGCCAACAACAAACGACAGACAACCTTTGCATCCGTCTTTGTATCGCCACAGGTGGACGATACCATTGAGATAAACATCAATCCTGCCGACTATGAGTGGGACACCTATCGCAGTAGCGGTGCGGGTGGTCAGAATGTAAATAAGGTGGAAACGGGTGTGCGCTTGCGCTATCACGGCAAGGACCCCGACACGGGCGAGGTTGTGGAGTTCCTCATCGAGAACACAGAGACGCGCTCCCAACTCGACAACCGCAACAACGCACTACGCATCCTGCGCTCGAAACTCTACCAACGAGAGTTGGACAAGCGTATGGCTGTGCAGAACGAGTTGGAGAAGACCAAAAAACGTATCGAGTGGGGTTCGCAGATTCGCTCCTATGTCTTTGATGATAGGCGAGTGAAGGACCATCGCACGGGCCACCAAACGTCGGCTGTGGATGCTGTGATGGATGGCGACATTGATGCTTTCATCAAAGCCTACCTTATGGAGTTCAGCGAAACGGCAAAGTAGGCAAGAGGTATAGTAAATAGAGAGGAGGATAACAATGGCTATCCTCCTCTCTTTGTGTGTCAATGTATGTTTGGAACTACTGCATAAAGGTTGCGTAGTTGCCATAGAAGCCTTTGGTGTTGCCAATCAAGGTGCGCCTTTCAGCCACAGGTGCGTTGGGAAGCACAATCTTCTTAAAGCGCTTGTTGCCCATAACCTTTGCCTCGCTCTGGCCCGAACCAACCGCACCGCTAATATTGCTTGCTGTGTTGTCCACAATTTCGAGCTTACCCTCAAAGGTACCCTTGATGTAGTTGTCGTTGTTACCCTTCATGTCAAGGACAAACTTATAGGTGCCGTCGCCGTGGTTGGTTACCTCCAATACACCCGAGGTGATGAGGTCACAAGGTGTAACCTGACCATCGGCAGTTGTCTGGATGATGTAGGAGCCATAAACATTCCTATTCTGGTCCTCAACACCCAAGTCTACTGTGAAACCGTTACCCGACTCGTTTGCGATGTAGGTACCAGAGGGTATTCCGGTAGAGAAGTTGTTGCCAACCTCCACGTTTACACCAAGTGCAACAATCTCTTTGCGGGTGTTGTCGTAGAGTCCGAGATTCCAATAAGGTACGCTCAAAATGCCATTGCCATAGTCAACACGGCCCATATAGTACATAACGCCCTCGGTGAACTTGAAGTCCACATCTTGGCGGTCGGCACCGGTGTAACCAGGGATAATCTGCACTTGGCAATTGGTTGCTTTGCTCTTGTAGGCACCCATTATGCCATAGGTCTCGGTGGTGATGTCATAGAGGCCTTGACCTTTGGAGGTGATTTTTACAAAGCCGTCGCTCATCATATCCAAATAGGAACTCTCCTCTTGGTTGATGTAGACAATATCTTCACCCTTCTCGTTCTTGATGATGCTCTCGGTGATGTCAACCTTCATAAATGCAGCCGCCATCATAGTCTTGGAGGTGAGGGTTGCATAGGTGTCGAGGTCGAACTGTCCCTGGGGCAGAATCATACCATTCTCGTCGCAGATGATTTGGTATTCTGTAAAGTAGGCACTGTAAGTGTCCTTCCTGCCTGTGGCCTGCTGGTTGAGGAATACTGTGTAGTAGTTCTCGTCCATTATGTACAAATCCCAATAGGTTTGGTTGCCCATCAGAGGATAGTAAACAGCATAGGCAAAATAGGGCTGGTAGGAGGTGTAGATGAAGTTCTCGGGCAGACCACAGATGTCAATCTCGCCTTCGTAGCGGCAGACAATGGGTTTTGTTTTGCCAACAGTAATGCCAGCCTCCTTGTTGAGTTTCTTGGCCTCGAAGTCAACATCCATAATGTAGGCGTTGTCCTTGCCGTGTTTTACGGTGAGCTTACCCTTGTTGATGAGCCACATTGCATAGGTATTGTAGTCGCCACTCTCCATATTGACAAAGGTCGAGCCGGAGAGAATGTTGCTGAACGCACCCTCGGAGAGTTCGAGATTGCCGAAGCTGTATTCGCCCTCGGGAATTTTGCCATTCACCAGGTTGAATTTCAGGTCGAGCGAGAGGATGCGGGTGGTTGCAGCTTCGCCCATATCGTTGACGTCGATGGTTGCAAGACGCAGTATGTAGCTACTCTCATTGTCGCCCCTCTCTGCAAGTCCCTTGTGGGTGAGCATTGCCGAGTTCATTGTCAGTCCGAAGTACATATTGTCCTTGTTGATTTCGGGTACATCGAGCTTTGGTGTGCACGCACCGAATGTAAACAAAGCAAGGATAATTGCCAACAGAGATTTTTTCATAGTTATTTCATTGAAATTTAAAGTGTCAATTTGGGCGCAAATATAGCGATTATCTTTGATAATCGAATAGCCCCCGACCAAAAAAGCAAACTTGTGGTTTGGTATTCAGCGGTTTGTGGCGTTAGGCTATCGCAGGTAGTCCTCGAAGTAGGCCGTAACCTTGTTCATCAGGTGCACTCGGTCCTTGCCCCTGACGTTGTGCTCGTGGCGGGGGTAGGGGAAGTAGTCCACCTGCACGCCCTCGACGACGCACTCTCTCACAAACGAGAGGCTGTGTTGCCACAAAACCACAGGGTCGATGGCGCCCTGACAAATCAGCAGTTTGCCTTTGAGGTTCTTGGCCTGCCCAATGAGAGAGGTGGCAGCAAAACCCTCTGGGTTACGCTCCTCGGTGGTCATATACCTCTCGCCATACATCACCTCATACCATTTCCAATCAATCACGGGACCTCCTGCAACGCCCACCTTGAATACCTCGGGGTAGTGTGTCATCAGCGAGATGGTCATAAAACCACCATAGCTCCAACCGTGTACACCGATGCGCTCCGAGTCCACCCAGGGGTGGCTGCACAACCACTCTATGCCCTTCATTTGGTCTGCCATCTCGGCCTCACCGCAGCGTTTGTGGATGGCCTTCTCGTAGTCGGCTCCGTGGTTGAGGGTACCTCGGTTGTCCATCACAAAGACAACATACCCCCTCTGGGCCATCAACATCTCCCAACGGCGCAGGTTGGCCTGGAAGGAGTTGGTTACCATCTGGCTGTGTGGACCTCCATAGACGTAGAGAATGACGGGATATTTCTTCTCGGGGTTGAAATCGATGGGGTAGATGAGGCGGTAGAAGTTGTCCCAACGTCCGTCGGCACTCTTTATGGTGCCCAACTCTATGGGGGTGTAGTTGTAGCCCTCGGCAGGGTTGGGAGCCGTAAGCAATGTGCGAGAGTGTTTGCCGTCGGTGGAGCGAATTTCCACAATGCGTGGTACGTTAAGCGAGGAGTAGCTATCAAAGAACCACTCTCCGTTGGGGCTTATCGAGCAGTTGTGCCAACCCTCGGCGGTGGTTAGGCGCATAGTCTTACCACTCTTGATGTTCACCTTGAAGAGGTGCTGCTCGGCGGGACTCACCTCGGCCGAGTAGTAGTAGATGTGTTTGCCGTTGTGGGCAACATATTTCACGTCGGCCTCCACGGGAGTCAGACGACGCGATCCCCACTCGCCCGTCTTTGTGTTGCGCTCATAGAAGTAGAGGCTCCAATAGCCATCCCTCACGTTGGTCGAATAGATGAAGCGGTTGCCGTTATCATCCAACCATTGGAGTGGATAGAGGGGTTCTACATACCTCTCGTCGCTCTCGGTGAAAAGCCTCTCAACAAGGGCACCCGTGGTGGCGGAGTAGCTGTTGAGGTGCATTTCGTTCTGCTCTCGGTTGAGTACTTGAATGTAGATGAGTTTTCCGTCGGGACTCCAAGTGATGTTCGTAAGGTAGCGCTCCTCGGAGAAATCATCCACCTGCATCCACACGGTCTGCTCCGTGAGGGTGTTATAAACGCCCAACGATACCAACTCCGAGGGGAGTCCGTTTTGGGGATACTTGATGTTTACCAATGAGCCTGTGCGGGTGGTAATGTCGAGCAGGGGAAAGTCGGCCACTCGGCTCTCGTCCTTGCGGTAGAAAGCCACCGATAGGCCATCGGGCGAGGGGAAAATGCCACCCTCAATGCCGAACTCGTTGCGACTGACGTGGGAGCCGTTGACGATGTTGGGGTCGGTGTCGGAGGTTATGGCCTTGCGCACTCCACCCACCTCCACAAAGAGGTTGTTGCCCTCGGTAAAGTAGCGAGGTTTGGGAGTGGGGACTCCATTTTCAGAAGGGGTTGCGGGCTTGCCGGTACGCGCATCAAACCACTCGGTTTGCGCATCGGCTTTGTAGGGTGTGGTGCCATAGAGGGTGTGTCCACCTGCATCCACGCCCCACGAGGTGCGGATGTTTTCGGGAATAAGTTCACGAGAAAGGATGGCTTCTTCCATAGTTAACAGTCGTCGTTCCTCCTGTGCCACAGCCACATTGATGGCCGAGAACAACAGGATAAGCGCAAAAAAGGTGCGTTTCATAGTGAGTGTGTGTAAAAATGTTGGTGTAAAGGTAGTAAAATTTGTGAGTTTAATCAAATTGTCGTACCTTTGAATGTTTGACTGAAACATTTAATTTGTGCAATGAAAAATGATATTGTTACGCTCGAAGAAGCGAAAAAACTGATTAAATTCTATCCTGATTGGCCCAAGGAGGGTGTGAACTTTGTGGACCTGCT
>JBGUSZ010000010.1:0-13658 GCA_045132795.1 Tidjanibacter sp.
TCCATTTTCCATTTTCCATTTTCCATTCTTTATTTGGTGTTTTAGGGAAAAAGTGTTAGTTTTGCGAGTTATTTACGCATAATGCGCGTCGTGCGCACACGTGAAGGGCAAACAAAACAAACAAAAACAATAATAATTCAAACACAAACTAAAACAATGCAGAACAAAGGACTTATCAAATTCGTGGCAATCGTTTTGGCGATTGCTTGCGCTTACCAGCTCTCGTTCAGCGTAGTGTCGGGTGTGGTTGAGAAGAAGGCTGCCAAGTATGCCAAAGAGCAGGTGGCCGCTACAACCATCTCGCAGGACGTTCTCGACAGGGCAGGTGTGAGTGAAGAGGCTTACCGTCAGAGCTTGCTCGTGAAGAAAGAGCAGCAGTATCTTGACAGCGTTAAGTCGAAACCCGTTTACAACATTCTCATCAAGAAATTTACCTACAAAGAGGTAAAAGAGAAAGAGATTAACCTCGGTCTGGACCTCAAAGGCGGTATGAACGTAATGCTCGAAATCGCTGTTGAGGACGTGGTGAAAGCTCTCTCGAACAACTCGACCGACCCCATCTTCCTCGCAGCTATCGAGGATGCAAAGGTGGCTTCGAAGAACTCGCAGAGCGACTTTATCACCTTGTTTGCTAAATCGTATGAGAAACTCTCCGAGGGTGCTCCTCTGGCTATCATCTTCAACAACCAGGTGATGAAGGACAAAGTGACCCTCAACAGCAGCAACGACGAGGTTGTGAAGGTGTTGCGTGAGGAGGCAGAGAGCGCAATCGCTAACTCCTACAACGTACTCCGTAGCCGTATCGACCGCTTTGGTGTGGCACAGCCCAACATCCAGCGTTTGGAGAACTCGGGCCGCATCTTGGTTGAGCTTCCCGGTGTTAAGGAGCCCGAGCGTGTTCGTAAACTCTTGCAGGGTACCGCTTCGTTGGAGTTCTGGGCAACCTACGACAACAGCGAGGTATTCCCCATGTTGCAGAGGGCTAACAGCGTACTTCGCGATTTGAACGTGGTAGCACAGCCCGCAGAGGTTAAGGCTGAGGCTGCCGAGGGCAACCTTTTGGCAGAGCTCGAAGGCCAGCAGGACCAGAACGCAGAGTTGGAGGCATACAACAAGGCTAACCCTCTGTTTGCTAAACTGATGCCTGCAACCAATGGCGCAGGTCAGATTGTGGGTGGTCCTATCGTTGGCCACGCTATGGTCTACGATATGGAGGCTATCGAGGAGTACTTGGCTCTTCCCCAGGTTAAAGCTGTAATCAATCCCGACGTTCGCTTCTTGTGGAGCTCGAAGGCTGTTGACGAGGCAGGCACCATCTATGAGCTCTACGCTATCAAGGCCGACGGTCGTGATGGTAAGGCTCCCCTGGACGGTGGCTCGATTGTTGACGCTTCGCCCCAGTACTCGCAGAACGGTGGCTATGCAGAGGTTGATATGGTTATGAACACCAGCGGTTCGAACGTGTGGGCTCGTCTGACCAAAGCAAACATCGGCAAGAGCATCGCTATCGTTTTGGACAACGTGGTTTACTCTGCTCCTACCGTACAGACCGAGATTACCGGTGGTCGTTCGCAGATTACCGGCAACTTCGACATCACCGAGGCTACCGACTTGGCTAACGTGCTCAAATCGGGTAAACTGCCCGCTCCCGCACGCATCATCCAGGATACCGTTGTTGGTCCTTCGCTGGGTGCCGAGAGTATCAATGCTTCGTTGATTTCGTTCGTTATCGCATTCTTGCTCGTACTGCTCTATATGATTTTCTTCTACTCCAACGCAGGTGTTACCGCAAGTGTTGCTTTGGTTTGCAACGTCTTCTTCCTGTTTGGTGTGTTGGCTTCGTTTGGTGCAGTGTTGACTCTGCCCGGTATCGCAGGTATCGTATTGACCCTGGGTATGGCTGTGGATGCTAACGTAATTATCTACGAGCGTGTTAAAGAGGAGTTGCGTGCAGGTAAGGGTTTGAGCCTTGCAGTTAGCGAAGGTTACAAGAACGCTATGAGCGCAATTATCGACTCGAACATCACCACCATCATCACCGGTATCGTTCTGTTCGTATTCGGTACAGGTCCTGTTCAGGGCTTCGCTACCACCCTTATCATCGGTATCATCACTTCGTTGTTCACTTCGTTGTTCATCACCCGCATCATCTTCGAGGCAAGGTTGGCAAAGGGTAAGGACATCAAGTTCGCAAGCAAGGGTACCCAGAACTTCTTGGCTAACACCAAGGTTAACTTCATTGGCATCCGCAAGTATTCCTACATCATCTCGCTTGTACTGATTGTTGCTTCGGTTATCTCGCTTTCGACTCGTGGTCTGAACTACGGTGTTGACTTCTCGGGTGGTCGTACCTTCGTAGTACGTTTCGACCAGAGCGTGACTGCCGACCAGGTTCGTGAGGGCTTACAGGTTGCATTTGATGCAGTTGAGGGCGATGCTAACAGCAAATCGTTCGAGGTTAAGCAGTTTGGTGATGACCACCAGATGCGTATCGTTACCCAGTACCTCCACGACGAGCAGAACGACGAGGCTACTGCTGTTGTTGAGGAGATTCTCTACAATGGTGTTAAGGGTCTCTACACTACCGACATCACTCTCAATGAGTTCACTTCGACTGCTACCAATCCCAACGGTATCATCCAGGCCGATATGGTTGGTCCCAGCGTGGCAAGCGATATCACTCGTGGTGCATTCATTTCGGTATTCTTTGCTCTGATTGCCATCGGCCTCTACATCATCGTAAGGTTTAAGAAATGGCAGTGGGGTGCAGGTTCGGTTGTAGCTCTTGCACACGATGCGTTCCTGACCTTGGGTATCTTCTCGCTGTTGCACGGCTTGCTGCCTTTCAACTTGGAGATTGACCAGTCGTTCATCGCAGCAATCCTGACCATCATCGGTTACTCTATCAACGATAAGGTGGTAATCTTCGACCGTATCCGTGAGTTTACTACTCTCTATCCCAAGCGTAACCTCAAAGAGACCATCAACGCTGCTGTGAATACCACTCTGTCGCGTACCATCAACACCACAGGTACTACCTTTGTAACCCTGTTGGCTATCTTCTTGTTCGGTGGTGCAGTGATTCGTGGTTTCGTATTCGCACTGATGTTTGGTGTGATTATCGGTACCCTTTCGTCCATCTTCATCGCAACCCCCGTTGCTTATGATTTGATGAAGAAGCAGGCTGCAAAGAAGGCTAAATAATTAGGTGATTGAAAAATCACGAAACAAGACAGCCCCCGCAGATTTTGCGGGGGCTGTCTTGTTTTAGTCGACCGATAACCGTCAACCGACGACAGTCAACCGATAACTGATAACCGTCAACCGTCAATTTTACGGTTTCCATTTTCAACTTTCAAAATTAATCTCTACTTTTGAGGAATTAAAACAAGCAGTTGAAGATATGGGCTTTATCAAAATGTCAATAATCGATGTGGTGGATATTCTGCTGGTGGCAGTCATTATGTACTACATCTACAAACTTATCCGAGGAACCAATGCAACGAGCATCCTCACGGGTATATTATTTATATATGTATCGTGGGTGTTCGCCAAGGCTCTCAATATGGAGCTTATGAGCGGTATTTTGGGCTCGGTGGTGAGTGTTGGACTCATTGCCCTGATTGTCATTTTCCAAAGCGAAATTCGCAAATTTCTCCAATCTATCGGCGATAGGGGACAAGGCCCTGTGGCGATAATCAAAAAACTGCTCAACCCCAAACTCCGCAAAGATACCGTGAATATCGGCGCTATTATTGACCCCATAGTGAAGGCTTGTGGCGATATGTCGTTGAGCAAAACGGGAGCACTCATTGTGATTAAGCAGAATGGCTCGCTGAGAGAGGTGGTGGATACGGGTGTGGTGCTGGACGCTGCAATTAGTGACTCGTTAATCAGAAACATATTCTTCAAAAACTCTCCCCTGCACGACGGCGCAATGGTCATTGACGAGGGACGCATCGTGGCAGCCAAGTGTGTGTTGCCATCCACCCGTAGCGAGGTGCCTATGTCGTTCGGTATGCGCCATAGGGCGGCGTTGGGTGTGAGCGAGGAGAGCGACGCCATTGTGGTTGTGGTGAGCGAGGAGACGGGTGCAATATCCGTGTTCCATAATGCCAAGGTGAGGGCAGGCTTGTCGGCAACGGAACTCAAAGCCGAACTCATAAGGCTCAATAGTGAAGAGCAACAGACGGAACAGCCACCACAGCAGCAAAGCGAGGTCGCCGATACCACCAGTAGTGGAGGCGCAACCGAAAATGAGAGTGAAAGTGCGGACAACCGATAGATGGATATTCATCAGTGCGGGTGTCCGCACTGCTTTTATAGGGTGGGCTTGTCCGAATTTATTATAGATGGAGGTGCCGATGTGCTGATTTGGAGTAGGGCGGTATACCATTTGTGTATGTAGGGAGAGTGTGCAAAAAGAGTGCATAAAACAAACGTTCAAATTACAGTTGCATTATGAAAAAAAATAACATCGTGGTTGTTGGCAGTAGCAATACGGATATGACTATTAAGACCGACAAGGTGCCCCGTCCCGGCGAAACGGTTCTCGGAGGTGTGTTCTTTACGGCCCAGGGAGGCAAGGGCGCAAATCAGGCTGTGGCTGCCGCAAGGCTGGGTGGCGAGGTGAACTTTGTCGCCAAGGTGGGATGCGACGCATTCGGCGAGGCTTCGGTGGAGGCCTACAAAAGGGAGGGTATCGACACCTCCAAGGTGTTGCGTTCGGAGTCGACAGCCTCGGGTGTGGCTCTCATTATGGTGGATGGCAAGGGAGAGAATTCCATTGCTGTTGCTTCGGGCGCAAATGCGGAGTTGTCGGTGGAAGATATTGTGGCTGCCGAGGAGCGCATCAAGGGTGCAGAGATTGTGTTGATGCAACTCGAAACCCCAATGGAAACCATAGCCTATGCTGCTCGTGTGGCAGCTGAGGCAGGAGTGAAGGTGATACTCAACCCTGCGCCTGCGGCCCCACTGCCCAAGTCGCTCTACAAGCACCTCTATATGATTACCCCCAACGAAACCGAAGCCGAACTGCTCACGGGCATTGCCGTAACCGACATTGAGAGCGCCTCCTCTGCGGCCGACGTGTTGGCCGAGAGGGGTGTGGAGGTGGTCATCATCACCCTCGGCTCAAAGGGAGCCTTCGTGAGGGAGGCCTCCAATCGCTACCTCGTACCCGGCCATAAGGTGGAAGCGGTGGACACCACTGCCGCCGGCGACACCTTCAATGGGGCCCTTTGTGTGGCTTTGGCAGAGGGTGCTAATCTGGTGGATGCTGTGGACTTTGCCAACAAGGCGGCTGCCATCGGGGTTACCCGACGAGGCGCACAACCCTCCATTCCTACCCGTGAGGAGATTGAGCAATTCTTTGGGTAGAGTAGGGGGCGTGGGTGCAAGTGCAGGAGCGAAAATGCAAATTACCCACACAAGACAGACGAAAAACCAAACAAACACAAACAATACAACACATTTTTAGACTATGTTTATCGTCAACAGTTACACTCTGGCTGTGGTGTTCTGCTTCGTTACGATGCTCTGCTGGGGCTCGTGGGGCAACACCCAAAAAATGGCCTCCAAGAGTTGGAGGTATGAACTCTACTATTGGGACTATATTATCGGAATGTTCCTTATGGCTTTGCTCCTTGGCCTCACAATGGGTAGCATCGGTAGCGAAGGTCGTCCCTTTGTAGCAGACCTTGCCCAGGCCTCGTGGAGTAGTATAGGTTGGGTGCTGCTCGGAGGTGTGATTTTCAACGCCTCAAACATCCTTCTGTCGGCTTCCACATCGTTGGCTGGTATGTCGGTAGCCTTCCCCTTGGGCGTTGGCCTTGCACTGGTACTCGGCGTATTCAACAACTACATTGAGGCCCCTAAGGGCAACCCCGTGCTGCTGTTTTTGGGTGTTGCACTTGTGGTTGTGGCCATCATCGCCAACGGTATCGCATCCGGACGCGTACCCAAAACGGATGCCGAGGATACAAAGAAGAATCGACGGGGTATCATCATCGCCATCTGCGCCGGTGTGCTAATGTCGTTCTTCTACCGTTTTGTGGTTAGGGGTATGGATATCGAGTGCTTTGAGGCCCCCGCAGCGGGTAAACTCACCCCCTACTCGGCAATATTCATCTTCTCCATTGGTGCGATGTTGAGCAATGTGGTTTTCAACACATTGGTTATGCGCCACCCATTTGTGGGAAGCCCTGTGGCCTATAAGGAGTATTTCAAGGGCAAACTCACAACCCACCTTGTGGGAGTACTTGGCGGAGCTATTTGGTGCTTGGGAACAGCATTCAGTTACATCGCTGCGGGCAAAGCAGGCGCAGCCATTAGCTATGCACTCGGTCAGGGCGCACCTATGATTGCTGCCATTTGGGGCGTTTTCATCTGGAAAGAGTTCAAGGGCGCACGCAAGGGCACAGGTGCATATCTGGCAGTTATGTTTGCCTTCTTTATTGCCGGCCTTGCTTTGATTATCGTCTCCGGAGGTAACTAATAGTATACAATAGACTATTTAATTTGACCAATACAACTTTGTCGGAGGCAGAATTGAGTCTTCCGACAAAGTTGTTTTTTTGTCGCAATGATGGTTGCCAATTACGTAAAAGTTGTATCTTTGTGGATAGATTTAATTTATACCTACTTTTGACTATGAAGAACGTTAAGTTTTTTGCCCTACTGCTGTGTGCTGTGTTGTTAGTCGGATGTTCATCCTTATTGGGAGATAATAATGATGACCCGAGTGTAAAACCTGAGGATGTAGGTTATTTCTCCATTGAGATTGATGATGTATCGGCCCACTCGGCAACCGTGTCGGTTACTGCCTCGGATAACCTTCCGGCCGACTGGATTTGGGATGTGGCCGAATCGGATGAGGTGATAAATGAGGAGTATGTGGAGGCCTACCTTCTGGAATATTATGCCGTTCAACTCGAACAATTCGGTGCCACCGAGGCCGAATACCCATTCAGTAAATTCCTCCTCGAAGTGGGGCTGAAAGCAGGTGTTGAGGATACGTATGTTTTTAAGAATAGGCTCTCGCCCAACACGGTGTATAAGGTTTGGGCTTGCGGTTTGGACGAGGATGATAACGCCATTTATATCCAAACCAAAACATTCAAAACCCCTGTGCTCGCAACCGACGTGAAGGGTGACTTCCAATTTAATGTAAACTCCTCTGCAGAGGGTACCACCATCACCGTAACCCCTCCCAGCGACCTGACAACCAAGTGGTATTGGGACATCTACGAGATGGATGGCTACGGTGTGGATGCCGAGTTGGTGTCGTGGATCCTGAACGAATACTTGCGACTGTATATAGAGGCTGGAAAGTTGGCACAAGGCGCAACCATTACCGACCTTGTGAAACTTATTGGCATTGATGCCAGGAGTAGCGATTCGTTTACCTTTGAGGACCTCGAAGCAGGCGAGTATTATGTGTGGGCTTGCGGTCTGGATGCTAATGGCAATGTGGCTACCAAAATCGACTCCGACACCTTCACCGTGAGTGGCGGCTCGGGTAGCGGTGGTGGCGTTATGACCGGCACCGCCAAAATCGAGGAGGTGTATTCTACTCTCACGTCCAATGTGAGTTTTACCGCCGAGGAGGCATATATGGGTATTTATGGCTCCTATTGGGATGACTACGGAATGTCGTCGCTCTTCGGCCACGAGGACTTTTACATTGAACTCTATGGCCCCTATGTTGGCGAGTACTACGACTATATTATTCTCGAACTGCTGGCACCTGCGGGCGCAACCACTCCCGAGGGTACCTACACAGTGGGCTATTCGGGCAACTACATCGCTCTGTCGAGTGTGTATGTAGATTGTGGCAACGAGGATGATAGTTTCTATGCAGGTTGCTGCTATGGCTTCGGTGAGACCGACTATGCCGACTTCGAAAGCGGTACGGTTACGGTTACCAAGAGTGGCTCCGGCTATAAGGTGGTAGTTGATGCCAAGTGCGGCGCCCACACCATCAAGATGACCTATACCGGCGAGTTGGCTCCGTTTGACAATAGTGATACCTATGGACAGTCGCCCAAGTTGTATAAATACCACACCAAGTCGCACCGCCAGCCAATTGGTAAGGAGCGCAGGATGACCCGATAGGGTGAATGAAAACGGCCTCAGAAATGGGGCCGTTTCTTGTTGTCGTTAGTGGATGCTGTCGAGTGCAAGGATAACTTTGGGGGATAAATGACGTGTGTTTTGCGAAATAGGCGCGATTATAGATTCTTAATTATTAATAACTTGCTTGTGCCAATTTTGCATTGGCTCACGTTAAATATGGGCAAATTTAGCCAAAGGATAAGTTGGTTAAAAGTTTTTGTTTGTTAAGACGGAAAAAAATCGTAATTTTGCCCCGCAAAAGGTTCCGTAGCTCAGTTGGATAGAGCAACAGCCTTCTAAGCTGTAGGTCTTGGGTTCGAGCCCCAACGGGATCACAAAAAAGGAGTCGATTTTTTCGACTCCTTTTTTCGTGATCGGTATTCGACCACCCCTCCAAACCTCCCCTTTCGTAGGGGAGGCTTATTTCCGAGAGTTTACTGCTCTTTTTGCTTGCTCAACTTCTCAATTCTTGTGCGTATATCATCAAGAATTTCTCCCTTATACGAGAAAAATTTTGCACCCTGATACGCTCCCGAGGTGTTTCGTTTATCTTCTGGCATAAATGTACCTACAAATGGCGAAAGTTTGTATATGCGCCCCTGGTACTCAACATGATCTTCATCTGCAACACGTACATCAACGCCCGTAGGTATGAAGGTCAATGTAGCTCCAATGGGGATATTAACCATACTAAACTTAAAACGAGGTCTTTGCTTTTTGGGTTCAGAGGTAAATGTAGAAGAGCCTTTTTTAGGATCAAATTTGTGTTCGCCTAAATACACCTCGTCAATCACGGCATCATCGAGAGTTGTTGAGATATCTTTCAGAATATCAAGTGCTTTTGCTGGTGATACATTAAAGAACTCTCTATTTTGTCTAATGCGCAAATCGGTCAAACGATCAATGGTTTTATGAATAAGTTTTTCAACTTGCTCATATTTAACCGTTTTTAGTGTTGCATAAATCTCAAATGGCAGAGGTACTGCGGTGTTATCCAACTCCTTTGAGCGGATATCTACGGGGCGAGAACTTTTACCTATTTTAACCCAATCCTCCTTGAAACTTGGATTGGTAAGGATATATACATAGCCGGCTTCTTTCATTTTGGATGCGGTTTTAGATTTTGGATTTCACAAATTTACACAAAATTCCCCATTCTGCAAATGTGCGGTCTTAGAGTTTGTGAAAACTCGCAGTGGGCTTCACACTTTGCGAAAGCTGTGTTTTTTTCAAACTTTCGCAGAGTATCGGGCCTTTTATTAAAGTACGGCCAAACTATAATGCTCTCCAACTAATACAAAAATCCAAACATCCAAAGCGGAATTCGACAGCCACTGCCCGTTTCTGTATCATCAACAGCTAAATAACTATTTGGCAAATCTGCTATCTGGTCAAAAGTTTTGCCTGCTCCGCCAACCTCAAACAGATATTTTCCATCAGCCATAAAATCGCCTTGCTTAGGCATTGTTATCGAAACTACAGCACCCACTTGATTGGCAAAGAATGTCTCTCGCAGAGTACCCTTTGAAATTTTACTACCGAGGGCATTCGTCAAATTAGTATTATTGAGATAGACTTTTTTGGGTCCAGTTAATGATTAATGTTTATAATTTTTTGTATGTGATATTCCCTCATTTTGAGCCACTTCTTCTAATCTGATAATCTTTAACCTATCCTTCAATCCCCAGTGCCCTAAAACGAATCTATCTATTCTATTTTTATCTTCATTGGTAAACCAGCTTACTTCCCATTTAGAGCGATTACTTACGTTTTTGAAAACCCAATCTATGTAATCTTCATCTATAGTGGAAAATGAGAAACCATATATGTGCACATATTCAACATCTTTAACAACTTCATTTAATTCTTCGTGCTTATAGATATGTTCGTATGGATTCTTATGGTATTTGTTTAATTCAAAGCATACTTTGTCTTCGTTATGATCCATAGAACTCCCTGAAAGGAACATATTATGTCCATATATTAGGCGTTCACGCCTTGTGAGTCTGCCGTGAATATGAAGTATGCGTTCTTCTGGTATTTTATATAACAATTCTAATACTAGCACATTTAATGTACTATGGGTCGTGTAAAATATCAAGAAAAAGGTTGTAGCGCTACAACCTTTTTTATCTTTTTAGAAGTGAGCACAGCGAAAAATGCGACAGCTGGAGAGCGTTTGTTAGGCAGTGAACCTTAAAAAATTCAAAATATCTCACACTTATGACACTTCGTATTACAATACATTCCCCAATTCATATTAACTTTGTTGTAAGAAGACCCATATATAACAAAGATACACTATGGATAATTTTAGAAAAGAGTTTGCCCAAAAGTTAAGCGAGACAGTGATAACTTCGACAACATCAAGTGAGGAAACAGAACGCATGGCGAAAGAGCTCGTAAGGTCCATTACTGCAATTTTGCCACGATCAATTTTCAAGTATCGCGCAAGCACCATTAGAAACATCGAGGCATTGGCGAAGAATATGACTTATGGCGTTCCCATGTCATTTATGAACGACCCAATGGATGGTCTTGTCTATGTAGACAAAGAGGCAATATTTAAGCAAGCCAAATTTGGGCTATCGAAGGATTTTATTGATCTTGTTAAATCCACAAAGGAACTCCCTGGGGCATTGTCTCTATATATGGATGAAGAAACTGGCGAGTCTATATTGAAAACCATTCTCCAAGCCTCTGAACAGAAAGTTGAAGATCTCATTAAACGAAACGAACAAGCAAATACGCATATTCTTGCAGGTTTGGATAAGTTTATCAATGACACCATAAAAGAACTGCAAGAAACATCTCTTGTGGCATCATTCTCCGAAACACCATATAACAACTCAATGTGGGCATACTATGCGGAAAATCATACGGGGTTTGTAGTCGAATATGCAGTACAAGGTGCAAGGTTCGATCATTGCTTCTACTGCAAGCATCAGAACTCTCAAAAATGTAAAGACAATAAAATACAAGGATATCTATCTCCTATCATCTATCAAAAAGAACGCGTAGATGCCACATTATGGATGGACTCCTTTATTGGACAATATATACTACAACAGACTGGGTTGTTAGAGAAAACCTACACTCCAGATGTTTTATTTCCTCATCGAATCTGTTTGATAAAGGGTGAACAATGGGCTCACGAAAAAGAGTGGCGTGTAGTCTGCAGGATTGGAGAGCCTTGCGAGAAAGGCAAAGTCAAAGCACTGCCAACGCCTATCCCTTCTGCTATTTACTATGGTGCTCACATTGCGCCCGAAAGTCTATCGATGTTAAGAGGTGTAATTCGAGCCCTGTCGATAGAAAATAATCGCGAAATCAGAGAGTATCAGATGAAAATTGACCAAGCTTCAAAAGAGTTCAAACTCACAGCGGTGCCTTTGTGAGTGTCGTGTGAGTGCGTGGTGATACAGTAGCCACAACGATTTGTGTGTTTGCGTAACACTGTAAAAGTCACTCCCTCCAACGGGATCATAAAAAAGGAGTCGAAAATTTCGACTCCTTTTTTATGATCGGTATTCGGCCCCCCTCCAAACCTCCCATTTCGTCACATTTTATGTAATAGGATTACCGTTGTACAGGGGGCATTACCAGGTAGCGGGAGCGGGGGAATGAAGCAATCCAGTCTAGGACCGAATTGAGCGTATGGCGGTTGGGGCTCTTATAGGCACTCTCGCTATAGATCATCCACAAGATGTGCCCGCTGAAATACTGTGGCAGTGTGGGTTTGCAGGCGTAGCCATCGGTAATAAGCAGCAGTCCGTCGTACTTTCGGGCTTTGTGGAAGTAGTCCACCACGGGTTGAAAATCGGTACCACCCCTGCCGTGAACCTCAATCTGTTTGGTGGCTTTCTTCAAGGTTACAAGGCTCTTGTCATAGACTTCTGTATCGAAAGTAACAACATCTATCGACTCAATGCCGCACTTGAAGGTGCGATTTATGGCTGCCAGAGCCAACTCCGCCTGCCGAGTAGACACCGAGCCACTGACATCGACCGCCACCATCAGGTTGCATGTCATATCGCGCTTGCTGCCCATACACTCAAACCCATAGCGTCGTGAGGGCAACATACGCGTCAGGCGGCGTTTGCTACCCAGCACCGAGGCACGAAACATCGAGAGTATGCGGCGATAGTCAATCTTGACCACCAAGCCACTCTTTATCAGCTCAACCATACCGCCCGGCATTGTGCTCCACATATCCGACTCGACAATCTCGCCTACCACCTCTCGCATAATCTCCTGATTGAGTGCATCTTCCTCCCACAATTCGGACTGCGAGACAAGCTGCTCGGACGATGGTTGAGCCTGCGCATTTTGCCCACCATCCGCATCCTGACTTTCATCCTCACTTGTACCCTCATTCTTATCCTGACCGTCCTCACCTGCGCTTTCATCATCTGAGCCTTTACCGGTATCCTCGCTATTGGAGATGGCGTCATCTTTGGTTGGTTGGTAATCTTGTGGCGACTTCTCTTCATTCTCACCCTTGTCATTGGGTTTCGAATACTCTTGACGCAGCAACGCATAGTACTCCTCGAAGCTGAGGTTGCGGTGGTTGATGGGGCAAAACAGACGGTCGCCAACCGCATAGTTGTCGCCCATCACACAGTTGCTCGCCAGTGTCAGCACCTCTTTTTGTGCTCCCTCGGGCTGTCGCATATAGGGGTGTCCAAGCAGAATGCGAAACATCTCGTACCTCAGCAACGCCTCGACCTCCTCCTCGCAAGTGTCCATTTGGGCGAGCAGAAGTGGGTTGTATTCCACCCGCATCTGCCCTACTCTAAATGGTACCAACATTTGCTCATTCGCCGTCAAACGATGTGAGAAGAGGATAGCAAATAGGGCTGGCTCAAAGAGAAACCACTTGTTGGCGATATTTTGAAGTATTGGGGGCATAGGCTATAGGGATTTCAGAAATTCGGTGATAAGTTGGAAACACTTGGGGTTTTTGGTCATCATATAGATATTGGCCCTTGTGTAATTATTGTTCTCGTAGAGGCTGCTGAAATGAGCCATTGCCTCACGGCGTTCGGTAGCAAGCCATTGCAGGTATTTTTGCAGACTTTCGTCCATCTTTTTTGTGAGTTTTGGAGCCGCCTCGAGGTAGCAGTATATGCGCTCGTTGAGGGTTGCAAGGTGGTGCACCTCATAGCCTGCAATGATGTTTTGCGCCTTGTCAAACGAGGCGAGGAGCTCTTCGGCCGAGAGCACTTGATCGTTGCTGATGCTGGCCACAAATGCGGCGGTGGCTTTGGCACCCACAATGCCTGCAATTATCTTGCGGACCACGCCCTCAATCTTGTCCACCCCTTTGATTACATCCGACACTCGCTCCCACGCACGCCTATCGGGGCTCTTTTCGAGCGACGAGGAGCCCTCCTCAACGGGGGTTGAGTCGAGCATATTGTTGTCGGACTGAATGAATTTTATGACACGAGGGTCCACCCCTTTTGTGGTTGCCCAGAGGAGCCAATCGGAGGCTGTTGGGTCAAAGGTGTAGATGTTAAAGCGCGACACCAAGGCGGGGT
>JBGUSZ010000011.1:0-14945 GCA_045132795.1 Tidjanibacter sp.
TGAAAAGCCATTAGCAATAAACAACAAACGCGGCCCCCCGGGGGGAGCCGCTTTTTATTTTCTTGTGATTCACAAATCACTTTTTCAGTGCAAAAAAGTGATCCACGGGACCGTGGCCACCACCGATGGTGTAGGCTGCGCCCGACACTATCGCACTGTTGATATACTCCTTGGCTGCCCTTGCCGCATCATCCAGCCCCATACCGCACGCCAGCGCAGCCGCAAAGGCCGACGAAAGGGTACAACCCGTACCGTGGGTGTTGAGGGTGTGGATACGCACCGAGGGGAGTTCCAAGATGGTGTCCTGCTCGGCATTGTAGAAGATATCCACAAGTCTTTCTTCCGTTAGGTGTCCGGCCTTCAACAGCACCGACACTTTTCCACCCTGCGACAGCCCGCGTGCCACATCGGCCAACTCCTCGTTGCGCTCAATCTTCACACCAGCAAGTATCTCCGCTTCGGGGATGTTGGGTGTGATAACCCTTGCAAGTGGAAGGAGCTCGCTTTTGAGGGTTTCGATTGCGCTCTCCTCAATGAGCCTATGGCCCGAGGTGCTAACCATAACGGGGTCGAGCACCACGTTGCGAATACCATAGTGGCGCAACTTGTCGGCCACAAGGCGAACCACCTCCGAGGAGTGGAGCATACCAATCTTCACCGCATCGGCTCCGATGTCGGAGAGCACGGCATCAATCTGTCCGCCCAAAATGTCTATCGGAATGGGGTGTACGGCCTCCACACCGAGGGTATTCTGCACCGTTACGGCTGTGATAGCCGAGGCGGCATAGGCCCCCATAGCACTAATGGCCTTGATGTCGGCCTGTATTCCTGCGCCACCACCCGAATCACTGCCGGCAATGGTAAGCACTCTGTTATACTTTTTTACTGTTGTCATATAGTCTTAAAAATGTGTAAATCCATGGGTTGTAAAATTGCACCTTTGGCCATCTTTGCACCACTCAATCTCCGCCCCACCATCGATAATCTTGCCTATGGGATAGAGGGGAAAATCGACCATTTGGGTAATCTCTTCGGGAGCTGTGAGGAGTAGTTCATAGTCCTCTCCTGAGGAGGCAGCAAGTTCCCCGACACTCCAACCCTTGCGCTCACACACACGCTCCAACTGCTCGGAGGTGGGCAGTGCGTCGAGTTCTACCCTTGCCCCCACACCCGAAGCCTTCAGTATGTGCCCGAGGTCGGAGGCTATGCCGTCCGAGATATCCATCATTGCGCCCACCAAGCCTGTGGCCGCCAAAGCGAGTCCTTCGCCCAAACGAGGAGTGGGGGTGTAGTGTCGCTCCACCAGAAAGTCCTCATCGTGGGTGCGCTCTACCCCCTCCAACAACACTTTCAGTCCTGCGCCCGAGTCGCCCAGAGGGCCCGTAACGAAGATGGTGTCGCCCACTCGTGCGCCACTGCGCAGAATGGCCCCTCCGTGTGGACAAGTGCCCACCACGGCCACATTCACAGCCACATCACGGAGCGAAGAGGTGGTGTCGCCACCCAACAGCGGCACCCCATAGTAGCGACTAATCTCCGCAAAACCCTCCATAAACCTCTCGGCCCACTCGCCCTGTGCATCTTTGGGCAGGGCAATGGAGAGGAATGTACCCACAGGCCTACCACCCATAGCGGCAATATCGCTCAGATTTACCGCCACTGACTTGTAGCCCACCTGCTCGGGAGTGGCATCGGAGCGCAGAAAGTGTATGCCCTCAATGAGCATATCCGTAGTAACGAGAAGGTCGCTCTCGCCCATAGGTATCACCGCGCAGTCGTCACCAATGCCCACAAGGCCCTCGGTGGCGCCAAAGAGTTTTTTTATCTTCTCAATAAAACCAAATTCTCCATTTGCCATAGCAGGGTTATTTTTCGTCGCCATAGTATCCCCAATTCCAGAATGCCCACTCATACTCGGCAGCGATGAGGTAGGCTTCGTTCATCTCGGCCCTCACCTCCGGAGTTGCCTCTTCGGCTATGCGGTCGCAGAACTCCAAGATGAGGCGTGTACCCTCTGTGAAGTCCTCCGAGGCGTAGGTTGCCACCCAATCGGCATAAGGATTGGGGGCAGTGGTGCGGTGGTTGTAGATGTAGAGTCCCACCTCGTTATATATCCACATACAGGGCAACATTGCCGCCATTGCGTGGGCCAACGAGCCGCTATTGATGTGGCGGCGTGTGTGGGCCATATAACCTGCTGTGACCTCCGAAGGCTCAACTGCGGTGTCGATGCCGAAGCGCTCGATGAGCAGGTCGTGCATTGCCTTCTCGGCCTCCATACCCTCCTTGGCAAAGGCTCGAAACATCTCCTGCATAGTCTTATCGGGCATCATATCGGCCATCAGGAACATCTCCTCGCCATAGTTTTTGATGTAGATTTCGTCTTGCGCAATGTAGCGCACAAACTTTTCCATTGCAAGCGTACCATCGGCCAGCTCCTTAATAAATGGGTGAGCGATAATGCGCTCATAAATTGGCAGCGACTTCTGCCACACCTCTTGTGTCCAACTCATACTTTTTTGTCTAACGTCTAACGCCAAAAGTCTAACATCCTAAAAATTACTATTTGCTATTTTCAGAATCTCTTGGGATGCTTCTCGTGGCGAAGGAGCCGAGCAGATGGCCGACACAACAGCCACACCGTCCGTGCCAACACCCATAACTGCTCCGATGGTGGAGGCGTTCATACCTCCGATTGCCACCGTGGGGTGGACCGACAACTCTACCGCCTTGCGCAGACCTTCGAGTCCGAAAGGCTCGGCGGTGTCGGTCTTGGTGGGGGTGCCATAGACGGGCGAGATGCCCACATAATCGACATCGAGTCCGTTTGCCACCTCCAAGTCCTCGAAATTCTCCACCGAAAGGCCAATGATTTTGTTGGGGCCCAACAGTCTGCGGGCCACCTCGTAGGGCATATCGCTCTGGCCAATATGGACACCATCGGCTCCCACCGCAAGGGCCACATCAATACGATCGTTTATAATCAATGGAACTCCCGCTGCTTTGCACACGGGTTTTAGGCGCAAAGCCAACTCCACAAACTCACGAGTGGAAGCCTCCTTCTCACGCAGTTGCACCATAGTTACACCGCCTGCCACAGCCTCTTTGACAATCTCCTCCAAGGGGCGACCGAGCGAAAGGCCACTATCGGTAACAAGGTATAGTCTTAAATCCTCACGTTTCATCACTGTCGCAGGCTATCTTTGAGCACCTCGCCCGTGAGGTTATAGAGTTCGTCAAGGAATGCCACCTGCATCGAACCCGAACCACGAGCCACCTTCTGGGCCCTCTCGCCAGCCACACCCATCACGGCCATTGCGTGGGTGGCCGACAGAAGAACATCCTCGCCTGTGGCCACAAATGCGCCCACCACAGCCGAAGCCGTACAACCCATACCCGTAACGGCGGTCATTATGGGATGGCCATTGGTGATGGTTTCGGTGCGAGTGCCATCGGTAATGTAGTCGGTTGGACCGCTGATAACAACCACCGCACCCGTGCGGACTGCAAGTGCCTTTGCTGCCTCCAAAGCATCATCGGAAGAGGCCGTGGAGTCCACACCCTTGCTCTTTACGTCTGCATTTATGAGGGCCATAATCTCGCTACCGTTACCACGGATAACCGTCGGGTGGCACTGCTCGATAATCTCCCATGCCGTACGTGTGCGATATGAGGTTGCACCCGCGCCCACAGGGTCCAACACGATGGGAGTACCCCTTCGGTGGGCAGCCCTGCCTGCTGCCAACATTCCCTCAATCCACTCCGTATCGAGGGTGCCGATGTTGATGACCAGCGCACCCGCAATGGCCACCATCTCCTCCATCTCGGCCGTCCAATGGGCCATAACAGGCGAAGCTCCAATGGCCAACAGAGCGTTGGCACTATTGTTCATTGCTACATAGTTGGTGATGTTGTGCACCAAAGGACTCGTCCTGCGCACTGCCTCCAAGTGGGAGGCCAAAACATTCTTGTCAATCATACCTTATTAAATTTAAAGTCTAAAACATCCTGCCACAAAAAAGCCGTACTCCTTGCTGGGCAAGGAGTACGGCATCGGTTAGTCAGTCTTTGGTCAGTAGAAAGTGCAAATATAATTCACCTTTTTCTCTTTCCATTCCACAAAAGTTACCGTTTCCCTGCGCTGTCATTATACATATCAGGTTCAGAGGGTATCTTCTCAGCCACCATAAACAAGGGTGGCACCCCTAACAGCACCACAAAGGTAGTTCTTATTTTTGTATCCACCAAGCGATGAATCACAATTTTTGGGCGACGAATGGAAATTTTCCAACCCCGAATTGTCCAAAACGGCACAAAAGTTGCATTTCCACACGACTGCAAGCCCCAAATGTGGGCCGCACAAACAAACCAACAAATACAACATTCATTCACTAAAACAACCATTTTCATTATGTCAGCAATCGTAAGACGCAACCAAAGTTGGGTGCCCTCCATCCTGGGCGACCTGCTCAGTGGCGAGTGGCTCGACAGCCGCACCCCCTCGGGTATCATCCCCGCAATCAACGTCAAGGAGACAAAGAAGAACTACCTCGTGGAGGTGGCTGCACCAGGACTCACCAAAGAGGATTTCGATGTGCACCTCAACGAGAACAACGACCTTGTAATCTGTATGGAGCGCAAGGCCGAAAACAAAGAGGAGGACAAAGATACCCACTACCTGCGCAAAGAGTTCTCCTACTCGAAGTTTCAACAGACAATGCTCCTGCCCGACGACGTGAAACGTGATGGCATTGATGCTCGTGTGGACAAGGGTGTGCTCCACATCACCCTGCCCAAGAAGCCCGAGGCTGTCGAAAAACACGAAGCCCGCAAGATTGACATCAAATAAACAAACAGCCCCTGCCGTGATAGGCAAGGGCTGTTTGTTTATTGTCGACCGTCAACCGACAACTGACAACTGACAACTGAAAGCTGATGACTGTCGGGGTTATTTGGTTGTGTACTCGGCGTAGTAGTCTTTTTGGAACGCTCCGAGTTGCTGATAGTACTTCTCGATGTTGGACGAGGCGAGCCAAGTGATATAGCCACCCGTAAGCCCCGCAGCATAGAGGCCCCTAATCTCCTTCTCCACATTCTCGGCATCATAGGCAATGCCGTTCCTATCCACGTGGCGCATCACGTTGTAGGCCTGCACCCAAGTACGCACCACCGCAGGAGTGGGCGTAACTGCCTGTCGGCCCTGCACCCTCTGGCCCCACTGGTAGAGAATGTCATAGGGGTTGTTCCACGGCTTTTGGATACCATAGTAGCCATTGGAGAAGTGGTCGGGATAGGGCATACCACTGATAACATCGGCCACGTTGCTGATTGCGGGCCAATACTGACCATAGGCGGTGGTGTAGCCGGGGTTGGCACTCTCGCCAAAGACATCCACCGACACATAGGCACCCACCTTGTGAATCTCATCGCAAGCATATTGCACAAACCTCTGAATAGCCTGTACTTTGCTCTCGCCATAGCGGTTGTGGTAATCGACGATATCCTCCACCTTGGTCATACGATCGGGGAAACGCACATAGTCGAAGTTTATCTCATTGAAGCCAAACTTCTCCACAGCCTCCTTTGCGAGTGCCACGTTGAACTCCCACACTCTCCTATCGAAACCGCTGGGCCAGAAGGCTTTGTTGTGTTTGAAGGGCTCTCCCGTGGCCCTCTCGGTGATGGCACACTGTGGGTTGTCCTTCACAAAGTAGGAGTCTTTGAAGCAGGTGATACGGCCCACAACATAGAAACCCTCCTCGTGCAAGCGGCTCACCACTCTGCGGTAGAGGGCCTCTTTGTCTCCCGCCCTGCGGTGGTTGGTGGGCGAGTATTTGAGCATAGCATCGGCCTTGTAGCCGGGGCTTTCGTTGTCCTTGATGTCGATAACGAAGGTGTTGATTTTGGTCTGCTTGGCAAGGGTGATGTAGGCCTCGATGTTTTTGAGCACGTTGGTACCCGAATTGAGGTAGAGCGAGTAGCAAGCGTGGGGCATAGGATTCTTCTCAAAGGTGGGTTTTTCCACGGGGTAGAAGTCGCAACCTATGGCCTCGCCACCACCAAAGGAGTTCTTCACAGCTTTGTGCACCTTGTCATACTCGTCGGCTTTGTACCTCAGGGCTGCCTCTTCGGGAGTAAATACGGTGTATTTACCGTAGATGTAGCCCTCGACCTCGCCTTGGCGCACTTTGTAGGTTGCCACCGTACCATCGCTGCGCAACGAGTCGTAGCCCACAACCTCCAACTCGGCACTCTTGTCGGCAAAGCCCGCAATGGTTGACTCATTTAGGTTGGAGAGGATGGTGGCGGGGGTACGCACCCACACCCTCTGCTCGGCCACAACGCTGTGTTTGTCCAAAGCGAGTGCGCTCTCGGGGGCGTAGAACTCACCTCCGTCAACGAGCAGTTTCACATACGACACCTTCTCCACACGCTCGGTGCAGTTGGGGAAAACAACCACCTCCGTGCCACGCAGGAAGTGGCCCGCAACGGAGAGTGTTCCCTCCTCGCCCATCGAGTAGAGCTCGGCGGTGGTGGTGGCCGATGCGAGGTAACGCACCTCGGTAAGCTCCTTGTCGGCACAACCCGACAGCAGGCCTGCAACGAGGGCAAGGGCGATGAAAAGTTTGTTGGTGGAGTTTATTCTCATAGTTTTAATCATTCGTTTTTTCGTTTGTGGTGTTAAGATTGGCGCAAAGATACTATATTTGCCACAAAGTAACACCGCAAAAACGATGAAAAAACAGACCATTCTTCTCACGCTGTGCCTGCTTGTAGCCTCTGCATCGCTCTCGGCACAGACCAAAGTGATTGCCCACCGAGGCTATTGGGACACCGAAGGAAGCGCCCAAAACTCACTCACGGCCCTACGTTGTGCTGCCGAGGTGGAATGTTGGGGTAGCGAGTTTGACGTGTGGCAAACCTCCGACGGAGACCTCGTTGTCTTTCACGACAGCAAGCTCGGCAAGGAGTACGACCGCCCAATTACGGAGATGACCGCCGAGGAGGTTAGGGCCCACCGCCTACCCAATGGCGAGAGAGTCCCCACCCTCGCGGAGTACCTCACCGAGGCCCTCAAATACCCCACCCTGCACCTTGTCTTTGAACTCAAACCCCACCCTACACCCTCGCAGGAGCGCGAGGCGGTAGCCAAGGGCGTGCAGATGGTGGAGGATATGGGCCTTGCCGACCGTACCGACTATATCAGTTTTTCGCTTGAAGCGTGCAGGGAGTTCCACCGCGTGGCCCCTGCGGCCAAGGTTTTCTACCTCAACGGCAACCTTTCGCCCAAGGAGTTGAAGACGGAGGGCTTTGCGGGTCCCGACTACAACTTTGCCATCTTCGAGTTGCACCCCTCGTGGATTGAGGAGAGCCGCTCGCTGGGCCTTGAAACGAATGTGTGGACCGTCAACAACGACTCCCTTATCCGTCGCTATGCTAAAAAGGGGGTTGACTACATAACCACCAACCGCCCCGAGGAGGCATTGGAGATTATCAAGAATTGAAAACTGAAAGTGGATAATTGAAAATTATAAAAGCGGTGCGCCCGAAAGCACACCGCCACTCATAAAGTCCCTTTCTGCTCTTTCTACCCTAAAAGTCGTAGCCCACGATGTAGGAGGCATAGTTTTTCCAATACTCAGCACTCTTGTAGGCATTCACGCTCGCACGAGGCACATAAATCTTGCGACCCGAGGCGTTGCTGTCAAACATATAAGATCCTCCTGTTGGTGGTGTTGTAGCCTTGCAATATACCTCTTTCAGCGAGGTGCAATATTTGAATGCATAATGATCAATCGAAGTAACGCCATTGCCAATGGTAACACTTGTCAGCGAGGTGCAATAATAGAATGCCCCATATCCAATCTCAGTAACGCTGTCGGGAATGGTAACACTCGCCAGCGAGTCGCAATTAGAGAATGCCCCCTCTCCAATCGAAGTGACGCTATCGGGAATGGTGATGCTTGTCAGCGAGGTGCAATCAGAGAATGCCTCACTTCCAATCGAAGTAACGCTGTCGGGAATGGTAACACTTGTCAGCGAGGTGCAATAATAGAATGCCTGCACTCCAATCGAAGTAACGCTGTCGGGAATGGTAATGCTTGTCAGCGAGGTGCAACCAGAGAATACCCACTCTCCAATCGAAGTAACGCTATCGCCAATTGTTAGTTTCGTAAACTTCGCTCCGCTCAGCCAACCATCTTTTTGTGGATAATTACCGTTGGAGTAATTCTCCTCAACAATTTTACTATTGATAATCAATTCGCCCGTGCAACCAGAGAATGCCTTACTTCCAATCTCAGTAACGCCATTGCCAATGGTAACACTTGTCAGCGAGTCGCAATTATAGAATGCTTGATATCCAATCGAAGTAACGCTGTCGGGAATGGTGATGCTGGGCAGCGAGGTGCAACCACGGAATGCCTCATATCCAATCGCAGTAACGCTGTCGGGAATGGTGATGCTTGTCAGCGAGGTGCATTCATAGAATGCTTGATATCCAATCGCAGTAACAGGGGCATCAAAGTCTATATAGCCCTTGCCGTCAATATACTCATTGCGAATAATGGTTGCGCCGAATGCATCTCTACTATATGGGGTATATGGGGTAATAGTAGAACCATCCGTAGAGGTGTATTCTATATAGTAGCGTTGAGCTTGTGTAATGGTGTACTCTGCAAACAACTCGTTGTTATTTGCAGCAACAACCTTCACAACGGCACTTCTCTTTGCGCCCGTATTGTTGTCGGTGATATTGAGCGTTGCCGACTTATTGACCAAAGCCCTTGTAGCAGGAGCAAGCGAAATCCAACTCTTTGCCTCCTCGGGGATAATTACGTCACACTCAACATTGGTCTTGTAGCCCAACGTAACAGATTGCGGCAAACCATCAATGTTGAAGGTGTTGTTGTCGTCGGCAATAACCGCATCGTTCTGCACCTGGTTGATGGTGTACTCGGCAAAGAGCGTATTGTCGCCAACCTTCACCACCTTTACCACTGCGCTCCTCTCGCTGTAAGTGGTGTTCTCCGCAACGGTCAGTGTAGCCGACTCGCTAACCAATGCCCTTGTTGCGGGAGTAAGCGAAATCCAACTCTTTGCCTCTTCGGGAATAATAACCTCGCACTCGACGGTGGTCTGATAGTTGAGCACAGCCACGCCACCCTCGACAGGAACACTGAAAGTGTTGTTCTCGTCGGCAATGATGACCTCCTTAAACGACTGCGACACCGTGAATTTTATCTTTTCATCGGCACAGCGAAACCAAAAGGTCGCCTCGCGATTATCGTATGCAACATCAGCCGAGAAAGAAACTTTCTGGCCATCTTCGTTGGCCTCTCCACTTGTCGCAGAAGGAGTGCACCAATCGCTCGTGCCAGATATCTCCCATTTGTAGTTGCTATACACTACAACATCCACACTGCCGCCATCGGGGCTAAAAGTGACCGACTCTTTGTCAAGACCAAAGAAGATATTCTCGGGAATTGGGTCTTCGGGTTGTTCGCCACCGCCCTGCTCCTCGCACCCCACCGCACACAGCATCGCAAAGGTCGCAAAAATCGAAAAAAGTTTTTTCATGGTATTATAATTTAAGTTCGCGTATTTGTATAACTATTTGACAATCAACAAAATACCCCCCCCGAAAATCGGGAGGGGTATTCTATACCCTCATATTGAACCGGTGTTCACCCTATGTTGTTGTTTTGTTTACTCCTTGCCGACAAGGTCGTTGTAGTCCTCCATTGAGCGAGCGATGACATCACGGGCAACATCAGCACCATAGATGCTCACAAACCTCATACGGGAAGTGTGCTCACCGGGAATATCCTTGTAGGTGGTGAAGTAGTGTATCAGCCTACGCACAATGCGGGTGGGGAGCTGCTCGATGTCGGTCATCTCGCCATAAATCGCATCGTTCATCAGCACAGCAATAATCTTATCGTCCGCCTGATTGTGGTCCAGCAGTCGCAGACCGCCAATGGGCCTCGCACGCACAATAATATCACCGTGGGTTACGTCCTTCTCCGTGAGCACACAGATATCCAGCGGATCGCCGTCGCCCTCAACATCAAACCTCGCTAGGGCCTTATTGGTCAGTTCGGCCATCTTGTCGGCACAGTAGGTGCGGGGCAGGAAGCCATAGAGCGAGGGGACAATGTTGGAGAACTTCTGTGGGCGGTCAACCATCAGGTAGCCCGTAGCCTTATCCACTTCATACTTTACAGTGTCGGTTGGCACAATCTCAATGAAAGCCCTCACCTCGTCGGGTGTTCCGGGGTCGATACCGTGCCACGGGTGGGCTTTATGTGTGTTTTTATATTCCATATAGCGTGGAGTTTTAGTCTGGCAATAGTTCTGCACCCACAAAAATAGCAATCTATTTTCTCTTATCAAAGCTATTTCGCAAAAAATGCTACCTTTGTAGGCAGAGATAAGTAACTAAAACACCCTCATCCAATGCAACAACGCACCCAAAACCACTATCTCATTCTTGACGGCCTGCGAGGCGTGGCTGCCCTGATGGTCATCTGTTACCACATCTTTGAGGCCTTTGCCACCTCACCCCTCGACCAACACTTCAACCACGGCTACTTGGCTGTGGACTTCTTCTTTCTGTTGTCGGGCTTCGTGGTGGGTTATGCCTACGACAACCGCCTGCGTAGCGGAGCGATGACCACCCGAGAGTTCCTTCTGCGACGCTTTGTGCGCCTACACCCGATGGTGGTGCTGGCCGCTGTGGTGGGCCTTGTGGCTTTCCTTGCTGTGGGGTGTGAGCGTTGGGATGGCACCACCACATCGTTGGTAGCGGTGGGTGTCGCTTGGCTGATGACGGCCACGATGTTACCCTCCGGAGTGGGTGCAATGTCCGACGTGAGGGGCAACGGCGAGATGTCCTCCCTCAACGGCCCTGCGTGGTCGCTCTTCTTTGAATACATTGGCAATATTATATATTTATTCCTCCTGCGCCGCCTTTCGACAGCGTGGTTGAAGGTCGTGGTGGTGCTTTGCGGCATAGGTGTTGCCATTGGTGCCATCGGCACGGGCAGTATTGGCGTGGGGTGGACCATGGCCGACGGTGGCTTCTGGGGTGGCCTTGTGCGTATGCTGTTCAGTTTTTCGTTGGGAGTGTTGATGTGTCGCAACTTCAAGGCGTGGCGCACAGGTCGCACATTCCTACTCTGCTCGGTGGTGCTGATTGTTCTGCTCTCTATGCCTCGCTTGGGCGGAGCCGAGAGGGTGTGGGTGAACGGACTCTACGAGCTGCTCTGCATCACAACCCTCTTTCCACTTGTGTTGCAGTTGGGCGCATCGGGCAAGGTCGAGGGTGGCGCACGCAAGATGTGCACCTTCGTGGGCAACCTCTCCTACCCTCTCTACATCATCCACTACCCGCTGATGTATATCTTCTACCGCCACGTTTGGAACAACTCGCTCTCCTTTGGCGAGGTGTGGCCTGTGGCCCTTGTGGTTGTAGCGGCGAGTGTGGCCCTTGCGTGGATGGCCTACCAATTCTACGACCTGCCTCTGCGCAGGTGGCTCACAGAGAAGTGGCTCACAAAAAGCGGTGTAAAAGGAAAATAATTTAACCAAATAATAACCTCGCCAACTCTTCGTTTTACAAGATAAAAACATACCTTTGCCACGCTTTTTGGCAAAAGACTATGAAACGTACCATTGCGACATACTTACCCAAAGTGCTGACACTGCTCCTCTGTGCAGTGCTCTACTTTGTGAACGCCCACCCCGCTGAGGAGTCGGCCGGGAGGTGTATTGTAGTGAATAGCCACGAGGAGATAGCCTATGACGAGAGCAACAGTGCAGGGCGTGAATTGGGCCTCTCGGGCAAGGATATGACCCTCGGAGTTCCCTCGGCACGCATTGCATCAGCCGAGCGCACCATTGTGTGTGGCCGCACCTCGTTTCAGACCTCCTCGCATGGCCGCCCGACAAGATCCCCTCGCAGGATAGCCACTCAATTTTGCAAATCAGGTAAATTTATTGATATAAATCAGACCGACAGAGTAGTTGTGTTGTTGTGGCTCTGGCCGTCTGATTTGTTCTCCCCCCAATCGATGCTGATAAATCTGCGCCGATTGCGATTGTAGCCCACTCTTTTTCGTTATCAGGCTCCACAAATATGGGTGCCGACCGAAGGCGCATACCGCTGTATGTGTCGTCGGGAATGATTTGAAAAACTAACAAAAACGAAAAAGAGAGATGCAAAACCAATTTACCAAAAAGTTGGTCTTTAAGGGACTTTTGCCCCGCACTCGCTGGCAATCCAAAGAGGACGGAACGCTCTATCGCTTCCACAGCCTCTACTTTGCCAAAGAGAACCTTCCCACCATCGAGAAGGCTCTGCGTACAAACCCCACGGCTCTGGCCGAGGTGGAACGCTACGAGGCGGGTGCCCTTCGCCTGGATGTTTTCTGTGGCGAGCAGAGCGGCAAAGCCTATGGCCAACTCTACGAATATGTCCCCTATGAGTACACTCCCTGTTCGGAGGTATTCGCTTGGGAGGCCAAAGATGTTGAAACATTCATAAAATAAGATAGATGACATACGTTATTTTAATCATTTCGCTGCTTGCCATTATCTATGGTGCCAACTGGTTTGTGGATGGTGCTGTTGGCGTGGCGCGCAAACTGAAAATCTCCGACTTTGTGATTGGTGCCGTGGTTGTCGGCATCGGCACATCCCTTCCGGAGATGATTGTGAGCCTCAAAGGTGCCTTCGATGGCAATTCGAGTGTGGCCATTGGCAACGTGGTTGGCTCCAACATATTCAACGTGTTGGCCATTTTGGGCCTCACGGCGGTTGTCAGCCCTGTGGTCATCACCCACGAAAATAGGCGTAAGGATCTTCCTCTGTGTTTGTTTGTGAGCATTGTTCTCACACTCTTGGCGTTCAACTTCTGGGTTGGCGAAGGACGTGGCTTGGGCCGCATCGATGGCGTTGTGTTGTTGGCCATCTTTGCATGGTTCCTCTACTCCTCGCTCAAAGCTGGTAAAAATGCTCCCCAACCCGAAGAGGTGGCCGATGCAAAGGATGCTCCTCTGTGGAAGTCGTTGGTGCTGATTGGTGTTGGCCTGACGGTGCTGATTATGGGTTGTACCCACTTTGTGGACTGCGCCATTGAGATTGCCAAGAGCCTTGGTGTGAGCGATGCGTTCATCAGCATCACCCTCATCGCTTGTGGCACCTCTTTGCCCGAGTTGGCCGCTTCACTTGCGGCTGCCGCCAAGAAGAACACCCAGCTCGCATTGGGCAACATTGTCGGCTCCAACATCTTCAACATCACGCTCATCCTCGGCGCAAGCTCGCAGGTGCTCACACTCCACTCGCCCAACATCAACCTTGTGGACTATGGAGTGATGACTGGCGCTGTGGTGCTCACAATGCTGTTGGGTGCAAAGGGCAAACTCTCCCGTGTGGGCGGAGCGATACTCTTTGCCTGCTTTGTAGCCTACACTGCCTACCTGATTAGTTTGCAGGTTGCATAACATCCCCATTTAGCATACAAACAACGAGAGCGGTTGAGTGTTCAACCGCCCTCGTTAATTTTAGACCGACAAAGGAACTTACAAAAGATTCTCCTTCTCGATGTCTTTGAAGTATTTGTAGGTATTAACCTTCAACTCGCCGGCAGCAGCCTCGTCGGTGATGAGAATACCGTGGGGGTGAGTTTGGAGGCCTGTGATGGTCCAGCTGTGCGAATAGGCACCCTCAACACCCTGCTGTACGGCACGAGCTTTCTTGGGGCCAAAAGCCAAAATGATAACCTCGGTGGCCGAAAGAATAGTTGCCACACCAACCGTGAGAGCCAACTTGGGTACCTGATTAACATCGCCGCCAAAGAAGCGGGAGTTAACCAAAATGGTATCCTCGGTGAGGGTCTTCACACGGGTACGGGAATTCATCGACGAGAATGGCTCATTGAAGGCGATGTGTCCATCCTCGCCAACGCCACCCAAGAAGAGGTCAATACCGCCTGCGCCCTCGATTTTCTTCTCATAGTCGGCACACTCCTTTGCCAAATCCTCGGCATTACCATTGAGGATGTTCACATTGGCAGGATTGATGTCGATGTGCGAAAAGAAGTTCTCCCACATAAAGGTGTGGTAGCTCTGGGGGTGGTCCTCAGGCAGGCCAACATACTCGTCCATATTGAACGTAATGACGTTTTTGAAGCTAACCACGCCCTCCTTGTTAAGGCGGATAAGTTCCTTGTAGGTGTTCAGTGGGGTAGAACCGGTAGGAAGTCCCAACACAAAGGGGGTGTTGGTTACGGCTGCCTTACGATTGATAGCCTCGGCGATGTATGCCGCAGCCCACACCGAGCCTCGCTCTTGATTTTGTTCGATAATAACTCTCATGGTTTTATTTCTTTTATGCGCCACGGGGGCGCTGTTTGATGCAGGGTTGTATCTAAAAACTAATTAACGAATAGACGGGAGCAATCTCCTCCAAGAGTTCCTTACCATGCAGGAAGCTCAGGTCGGCCAAGAATACAAACTCCTTAACCTTCACTGGGTACTCCACACCATCTTTCACAACGGTGAGTGCTTCCAGGTGTTTGGCCATCTCAATGGAGGTACCACCCGTTGCGAGGATGTCATCAAGGATGGTAATCTCAACCACGCCATTTGTCACCAACGAGTTCTCCAAGTCGCTCTTGCGGAAAAAGAGGTTATCCTCGCCATACTCCTTCACGATGGATACCTTTTGGAGGTCGCCCTCTTTGGCAGGCAGTTTACCATTCTTACGGAAGGTAATCAGAGTGTGGGCTTTGGAGTCGGTAACCAGCAGTGGTGCCGCAAAGAGAAAACCACGAGCCTCGGGTGCCGCAATATTGGGAGTGGTAACGTGCTTACCCAACTCCTCCACGATAACACCAAAAATCTGCGCATCGCTCAACAACGGCAGCAGGTCCACAAAGTTCA
>JBGUSZ010000012.1:0-7270 GCA_045132795.1 Tidjanibacter sp.
CGAGGCTATGCAGGGTCTGCCCGTGACCGTTCGTCTTTTGGATCCACCATTGCACGAGTTCGCTCCCCACACCGAGAAAGAGCAGGCCGAGTTGGCTGAGGTTATCGGCGTGAGCGTTGAGAAGATCGCTGCCAAAGTGGAGGCTCTCGGCGAGGTTAACCCCATGTTGGGCCACCGTGGTTGCCGTCTGGGCAACACCTATCCCGAGATTACCGAGATGCAGACCAGGGCTATCTTGGAGGCTGCAATGAACGTAAGGGAGAAGGGTGTACCCGTGAAGGTTGAGATTATGGTTCCCCTTGTTGGTAACCACAAAGAGTTGCGCTACCAGAAGAACATCATTGACCGCGTTGCTGGCGAGATCTTCGCAGAGCGTAACGACAAGATTGAGTACATGGTAGGTACCATGATTGAGATTCCTCGTGCTGCTGTTACCGCTGACCAGATTGCAGAGGTTGCAGAATTCTTCTCGTTCGGTACCAACGACCTTACCCAGATGACTCTCGGTTTCTCGCGTGATGACATCGGTAAGTTCTTGCCCATCTACTTGGAGAAGAACATCTTGAAAGCTGACCCCTTCAAGATTTTGGACCGCAATGGCGTAGGTCGCCTCGTACGCGAGGGCGTAACCAAAGGCCGTACCACTCGCAATAACCTCAAATGCGGTATTTGCGGTGAGCACGGTGGTGAGCCTTCGAGCGTTGAGTTCTGCCACTCGGCCGGCCTCGACTACGTGAGCTGCTCGCCCTTCCGTGTGCCCATCGCACGTTTGGCTGCTGCTCAGGCCGCTCTCAAACAGGAGTAATCCCAAAGAGGGTTTTATATATTGAAACGTAAGGGGTGGCACTATTGCCACCCCTTCGTTTTTACCATACATTATAGCTTGACCTCTACACCGTAGAAGTCGCTCATATGCGTAACTCGGGCACAAATGGGCTTGCAGTGGTAGTTGTTACTAAAAATAACGAGGGTCCTGCAAAACAAAGCAAGACCCCCGAGCTTGGACAGCCGATTTTCGTAAAGAAGAATCCGCCCTTGGCTAACGTCGGCGCAAAGTTAAATATAAATTTTGATTACGCATTCGCGGCAGGAGGATTTTATGTGTATGAGTATTGGGGGGATGGAGAGTTTTTTATTAGATTTGCAACAAATGACAGCGAGCTTATCAGTGTAATTACAAATAATATCGACAATGGAATTAGAACAGGTTCAACAAGTTTTGATTCACTTCTTGAAGAAATACAATCTGGAGAGGGAAGCTATCCTACTAATATCATTGATGCTGTCAAAAAGCGCAGATGGGATAAGGGCTTTTCTATGTCTTTGCAAGGAAGAGCAACTCCAAACCCAAGAGGAGTTTCTCAGGTTAGCCCTCGAGATAATGGAGGTGTTACCGGAAGAGGAACAAGCGGGGACACCGATGGATTTAAGGATAAAAATATAATCTACCGCACCGCCTCTGAGGAAGCACGCCAAAGAGTAATATCCGCCCAAGCGCAAACACTCTCGACTGCCGAGATTGAGGAGTACGCCAATGAGGTGTCATCGCTTTCAAGTAAAAGGGACGCAAAAATTATCTATATTGAAAAAAAGTTGATACTATTTTTGCATTTTTTTGCGGAAAATTTTGCAGAAACGAATAAAGTTGTTACTTTTGCACCGCAAATGCTTCTTTAGCTCAGCTGGTAGAGCACGACACTCTTAATGTTGGGGTCCTGGGTTCGAGCCCCAGAGGGAGCACAGCAACGAAGGCAGTCCACTTAGGATTGCCTTTTTTTCGTTTTGGGGCACCTCTGGTCGTGTATTACCCACCCCCCTACCCCCTCCTGTGAGGGGGACTTACTGATGAGGGCGCAAGGCTCGAACCCAGCTTGCCCCCTTTCAAGGGGGTTTGGGGGTTGTAAACAAAAACCCGCAGGGCGCACAAGCGCCCGAGCCCCAGAGGGAGCACAGCAACGAAGGCAGTCTAACTAGACTGCCTTTTTTATTATGAGTATTTTAGGGGGGAGCACAGAATGTTACACATCCCGCACTCAATCGGAAGGCACTGATTGGATGCGGGATGTATAATGAAATTTATCGTTGGCAAAACACTCCTCTAACGGCGCTTTTTAGCGTCTTATTTAAAGGTTCAACCTCCGTGGTGGTTAGTGACAAATCACAAACCACAAGCGTTGCCAAAAGTTACGTTTCACTGCAACAATTGCATTCGTAACAATGCGTTCACCTTCGTGGTCGAATTTCTTATTATCGGATGGGTGATTGCACACTCCATAACCTTCAACCCACAGTGTAGCCGAGCCACTACCGTCGAGGTTTATTGACTCATCCATACCGAGCATTCTGGAAATAAAACTCATCTCGGTGAGATTCTGGTACGAATACGCTCCACCTCCCCCACTTGGACGATTTCGGTCTTGTATCGGCTCTGCGGGTACTCCACCACCGATATACTCTGCATGGAGTCAAACATCTTCATTTGTGCCCACTTGGCCGTCAATCCATCCTTATCATAGAGCGTTTTCCACTCTGCATTAACAAAAGCCAACGAGTCGGCATCCGTGGGGATATAGGTTTGCGCCATTAGAACTTTGCGTGTCCTTTGTGGGATTAGCCCACGTTGAGGAATTTGGCAACAAGTTCTTTAATAAGTTCGGGGTTAGCAGCCAACTCCTCGCGCAGGTTAGCATCATTGTGGGCACGCAACATCTTGGCCCAGCCGTCGATGAGGCTCTCGCTAAACACGCCCTTACTCTCAAAGATAGCCCTCTTTGCCTCCAACGCATCGGCAGACATAGCACAGCTATCGGGCAGGTGGGCGAGTCGTTCGGCCACAGCCTTATGCTCCTCCTCAAAGATATTCACGCCCACATAGCGTTCCTCGGCATACTCCACAGCGTTCTCCATCTCGAAGCCGTGGCGTGCAGCTGCGACCAAACCTGCCAGCAGCAAATAGACATCGGCCGAGCCATCGGGACAACGGAACTCCACGGTCTGCTTATCCTTCGGTGGCAGTACCTCACCTTGTTCGGCAGGGTTGGCGTTCTTAATCATCTCGCCCGCACCCGTAGTCCAGCCCAGCGGTACCCTCACAAGCACCGAGCGATTCCTATCGCCCCAGCAGATATTGGTGGGTGCCTCCTGGTGAGGTACAAGGCGCAGGTAGGATGTGGGGTTGGTATTACCAAAGGCGGTGAGCGCATCGGCAGCGTCAAGTATGCCCGCAATGACGGTCTTGGCCACATCGGTCAGTTTACCATCAGCGAGGTACATATTCTGGCCATCCTTAACAACTTTGGTGTGGATGTGCATACCACTACCGGCCTTACCCACAGTGATTTTTGGAGCAAATGTGAGGTTTACACCATAGCGGTATGCCATCTCGCGAAGTATCCATTTTGCAATGAGGAGTTGGTCGGCTGCCTCCTCGACATCCACAGGAAGGAACTCAATCTCGTTCTGCTCATACATCAGCCCATCAACCGCAAAGTTACCCACCTCGCTGTGGCCATACTTAATCTTACCACCCGCCTCGGCAATGGCCTTCATTGCCTCGCGGCGCATATCGCCCCACTTGCAGAACGGGCCACTCTCGTGGTAGCCCCTTTGGTCGGGAGTAACATAGAGGTCGTCGGCCTCGCTGACAACATAGTATTCCAGCTCGCCCATTGCGTGGAACTCCATACCCGTGAGTTTCTTAAACTCGTTGTGGGCACGGTGGAGTGCTTGGTCGGGAGCCGAAGCAAAGGGCTGCCCATCCTTGTCGTAGTAGCCACACAGAATGTCCAGCGTGGGAATCTCGCTAAAAGGATTGACAAAGGCGGTGCGATAGCGTGGCACCACATAGAGGTCGCTGGCACCCGCCTGTACAAAATTGGGGAAGAGGCTCGAGCCATCCACCCTCTCGCCATAGGTCAGAATGGTGTCGAGATAGTCGAGGTCGTTGATGATGAAGTTGAGCGTTTTGAGCCTGCCATCGGCTGCCGCATAGCGGAAGTTTACCATCTCAATGCCGTTTTCAACAATGAATTTCACAAGGTCGGCCTTGGTGAAATCTTTGGGCTCTTTTTGCAGGAATTTCACCAGCGGATTGGGGTGAATAGAATATTTGTCCATAATTTCGGTTTGATTATAGTTAGTTGTATTATTTGCGATTACACAATTTAGCAAAGTCACACATTGCACAATTTGCCACATTATCGGTGGCTTTGAATGGAACACTCTCGTCGAACAACTCTGTGAGTGTATCGGCCAACGCCTCCTCGAAGCTCTCGGCATAGTCGGCATAGGTCTGCACTTGTTCCAGCGTCACTCCCCTCTTGCCCTCAATCTTAATCTCCTCATTCAGCAGCGGCGAGTAGTCCGGATTGTTCATATACCTCACATAGTATAGCGAAGGAGTTGCACCACACCCATCCGTAAGTTTACCCTCTCGTTGTGCCCTTTCGGCCATCATCGAGTAGATGAGAGTCTGGGTTACAGCACCCACCGACTTACTACCATCGCGTGCAAAAAGCGAGGCTATGCCCGCAAAACCGAGGTGAATCTTTCCGGTCTTGTAGTCGATAATTCTCACCTTCCCATTCACCAAATCGAGCCTATCGGAGGTTCCGCCAAAGACGATGCTTTTGTCGCCAAAGTCGAAGGCGCACTCCATCGGATACTCCAATTCGAGAATTTCATATTGTTCCACACGGGCAGCATCGTAGGGCAGTACGCAGTTGTTGATATACTTTTCAATCGTATCACACGCAACAATCAATTTGCCGCCATAGTTGCTCTCCGGAACCTCCTCTCCCGCGAAATAATCGTTCGTAAAGGCATCCACTACTGCCTTGTGCACCTTCTCCGTGCCAATGAGTTCGGCAATCTGTTTCTGCGGATTTTTTACCCTTTTGAGCGGAGTGTAGAGGTATTCCATCGCACGATGGAAAATACTACCAAACAGCGACGTATCAATATCTTCCTCTATCTCCTCCTCGGGTTTGATGCCCGCAATGGCCTTGAAATAGAACTTCAACGTACAGTCAAGGTAGTTGTTGAAGGTCGAAGGAGATAGTGTCCTATCGCCACCTTTCAGGTATCGTTCCAAACGACGCATCACCTCCCCACTCTTCTTTACCGCCATCATATCGTCCGAGGATAGGTTTACATTGAGTCCCTTATCCACACGTTTCAATTCGTGCGGGCTCTCCAAATCGAGCTGATATATATATCGGCTTTGCTCGGCCGACGAGCGTTCGTTACCCACCGAGCAATATGTCATATCCACCCTCGAAGCCCTCTGAATAAGGCGGTAGAAGTAGTAGGCATAGACACCCTCACTCTCTTTGCTTGTAGGCAATCCATAGCCAAAGCGTAGGTTGTAGGGAATGAACGATATGTCGTTGATTCGTCCCGACGGGAAATTGTCGTCGTTCATCGAGAGCAACAGCACGTTGTCGAAATCGAGGTTTCGTGTCTCAAGAATACCCATAACCTGCACACCACTCAATGGTTCACCCTTGTAGGGTATGCGAACACCCTGCAACACTCGGCGCAGGAGTGAAGTGTAGGTATTAAACGAGAGGTCCACGCCACACCCTTCGAGGGCGTGTGTGGTCTTGCCTACGGCCTCCAACACAATGCCAAAGCACTCTCTACGCAGGGCGCGACTATTTTTATCCTCCGAGGCCACCTCCACCTTCATTACAGACCTCATAACATCCTCCAAATATGAGCCCATTTCGTGCCAATCGGAGTGGATAGTAAAAATGGCTTTGAGAATGTCGCAAAGTTGGTCAAAGAGCTCCGTTGAGACATACACACGCCCCTGTTTTATGATACGTTGGCGCAACTCGGTACACCCTGCTGCATCCACAGCCATTAGGAATGGGTGAGAGAGAAGTCCCTCCACATCGGAGTGATAAAACGATATATTGCCGTTCTTTTGCAATCTTGCTCTCTGTTGCAGTTGCAACAAACGCTCCACGAAACTATACGTCAAGGTTGTCTTCAACGGATATCCCATCGTCACGTTATACTCCACATCTTCCCCTCCGACACTATTGGGTAGGGAGTAGAGCAATGGTGAGAGAAGCCCCTCGTCGGTCAACACAATTGCTGTGTGTTTATCCACCTTTCCAATACTTTCGATAAACTCCGTGGCATACTTACATTGCAGAGAATCCGAAGCGGTAGATATCACGTTGATTTGCTTGGGCTGTTGAAAACAATCTTCAAGCCTAAAAGTTGCCGGCGCAGGATATCGACGCATATTTTCACGCACAAAGAGTCCGGCCTCCTGACCTTCGTTGGTGGTGTAGTAGCTATCGTAGTCCCAATAGAAATCAGCCTCATAACGATTTTTGAGCGCATCGAACAGTACCTTTTCAGAGGCTGACAGTGCATTAAAACCCACAACCACATATTGTCCCTTGCCAACAACGTCCGCATCCTCGCGAATTCGCTCTGCCGCACGGCGATAAATCATACCCGAGTAACCCACCCCTCGGCTTGCCAGTAGGGATGTATATTCCGAGTATATATTCCACAGCGAATCCCAGATGGTCAAAAACTTTCGTTGATGTATGGTGGGTTCTTTCTCGGCCGAGAAGGTGGCACAAAATCGTTGGATTGCCTCTACTTGTTCCTCTGTCAAATAGGATGCATCACGCGAAAGGGCTTTCAAGTCGGCGATGTTGGCAAAGAGTGTTTTTGCATCAACAAGGTACTTATCAACCGCATCAAAATCATTAATAATGACTTCTCCCCAATGGTAGAAGGTATCAAAATTCTCGTTCGAGTGGTATTGGGAATAGATTTTATATAGTTCGGTAATGGCCAATATGGAATCCACACGATTCAATCCCGATGCCGTACACATCAGTTGGTCCACTGATACATAAGCCGGTCCCCATACAGGTCTGCCTGCAATAGTGCACAGTGCATCAACCAGAAAAACTCTGGAACGATTGTTTGGCAACAGAATGGTGAGGTCCGAAATACCATCCCCATATCGTTTCCACAAATCCCCTGCTACGCTGTAAAGAAATTTTTTCATGCTCAAATGTACGACTTTTTTTTCAGTTTCTCTCAAAAAGCACTACCTTTACAAAAATATTATTCACCACAGAATCGTCCAATGGGAGTTATCGACATAGTCAGCGCATCGGCAGGCAGCGGCAAGACCTACAATATGGCCTACCGTTACATCCGTACGCTCATCACCAATCCATACATATATCGCCACATCTTGGCCGTTACGTTCACCAACAAGGCTACCGATGAG
>JBGUSZ010000013.1:0-50334 GCA_045132795.1 Tidjanibacter sp.
ACAAAGATATGGTTTTTACGCCAAAGAAAGTGTATCTTTGTGCATAAAAAATAACCCCTCGGGGACTGAAAAACCACAATACAAACAAAACGAATAAGCAAAACAATAAAAATATGATTACAAAAGAGGAGATTGTTGAAATTCTCAAAGGTGTAACCCACCCCGAAACGGGACAAAACATTGTTGAGGGAGGTATCTTACAGGATGTAGAGATTGGTATGGAGGGGATTGTTATCACCCTTAACTTCCGCCGCAAAAGGGACCCCTTTGCAAAATCGGTGGCCACAAGGGCAAAAATGGCTGTGGATGCTGCCTGCGACTTGGAAGTGCAAGTGGTTAGCAAAGAGGGAGAGGATGCCCCCAAGCCCCGCCAACACGAAGGAGTTGCCAAGGTGAAAAACATCATTGCCGTTGCCTCGGGCAAAGGCGGCGTTGGAAAGTCAACCGTAACAGCCAACATTGCCGTAGAGTTGCACAAGTTGGGATATAGTGTGGGTGTGTTGGATGCCGACATATATGGCCCCTCACAACCTAAACTTTTTGGTGTGGAAGACTACGCCCCTTGGGCCGACAAATACGACGGCCTCGACTATATCATTCCCGCCGAATCAAATGGTGTAAAAATCAACTCTATAGGCTTCTATATCAACCCCGGAGATGCTCTCATTTGGAGGGGCCCGATGGCCACAAATGCCCTCAAACAACTTATAAACCAAACCCTGTGGGGAGAGTTAGACTTTTTGTTAATAGACATGCCTCCAGGAACGGGCGATGTACAGATTGCAGTGGCTGAAAATCTGCACCTTACGGGCGCGCTCATTGTGAGCACCCCACAGCAGGTTGCGGTGGCCGATGTGGTGAGGGGTATGAAGATGTTCCGCACGCAAGGTGTGGAGATTCCTGTGTTGGGAGTGGTGGAAAACATGGCCTTCTTCACCCCTGCCGAACTACCCAACAATCGCTACTACATCTTCGGACGTGGCGGTGCACGCATAATGGCCGAGAATGAGGGTGTTGACTTCTTGGGCGAAATACCTCTAATTCAAAGCATTGCAGAAAATTCCGACAATGGAACACCAGTTGCATTAGGCAATGCTGAAGAGGAAAAATACTACGCCGAAGTATGTCGAAAGATTGTTGACAAGGTAACAAAACAGTGTTAGCAAACTGTGTAAATGACCGTTGAAAAAAAGAGATAAAATTAAGGTGGGAAAATTTGCAAAAAGAGATTTGTTGTATAAGCCGGATTCCTTTTGAAAAAACAAGAAAAATCTTTCATTTTTTACCACAAGAATTTCAACACACACAAAGTCGAAAACTAACAAAAACGGCGGTTGTTAATCTGTTGATAAAGTTCTCAACCATATGTTGAAAACTGACACTCATGACCGCATTATTAGCGAGTTAAGAGAGGAGAAAGAGAGAATAAATTTTTATAAGTTTGTGGGGTGAAAAAAGCAGAAAAGTTATTGACACTTTCAACACCCTTTATTATTCTTATTTTAATTTATATTTATAAAATTTAAGAAAGAAAATAATAAAAATAAAAAGGTATGGGAAGAGTTGAAAATTCCATTTTGGCCGACAAGATTGCAGAACTAAAAAAGAGTAAGCATGCTATCATTCTGGCTCACTATTACACTGCCGGCGAGGTGCAGGCTGTGGCCGACTTTGTGGGTGATAGTTTGGCCCTCTCACAGAAAGCTGCGACGGTGGATGCCGATATTATCCTCTTTGCCGGTGTAAGGTTTATGGCCGAGACAGCAAAGGTGCTTTCGCCCGACAAGAAGGTGCTCCTTCCTGTGGTGGAGGCCGGATGTTCGTTGGCTGATTCGTGCAATGCAGAGGAACTTGCCAGAGTTAAGGCCGAACACCCCGACCACTTGGTGGTGGCCTATGTGAATACCTCGGTGGAGGTGAAGGCTCTCACGGATATTTGCTGCACATCTTCCAATGCCCTTGACATTGTTAAGGGTTTGCCTGCAGACCAGAAGATACTTTTTATACCAGACCGCAACCTTGGCTCTTATATAAATAAGTGTACGGGTCGATATATGAAACTATGGGATGGCGCTTGTCTTGTGCACGAGGAGTTTTCGGTGGAGGAGATTGTAAAACTAAAAGAGGCTCATCCGCAGGCAAAGGTGGTTGTGCATCCCGAGTGTAAGGCAGAAGTTGTTGAGTTGGCTGACTATGCCGGCTCGACAGCAGGTATCCTCGCCTATTGCAAAAATAGTGAGGCGGAGGAGTTTATTGTTACCACCGAGAGTGGTATTCTCTATGAAATGGAACGCACTCTGCCGAATAAGAAATTTTATCCCGTACCTCACAAGGGGTGCGAGGGATGTATTTCGTGCCTCGATATGAAGAAGGTAACTCTCGAAAATATCTACGAAACACTCCTCAACGAGAGTCCCGAGGTGGTTATAGACGAGAGTGTTAGGGCCAAAGCAGAGGGAGCTATTGTTAGGATGTTGGATTTGAGCAAGTAGAGAGGCTTGCTGTACTTAAATGATAAGGATAGAATGGATTGGTTAGGAAATTTATTCTTCGGCAATGGTATAGCTCACACCATGTTTGTGTTGTCGCTTGTGATTGCCGTGGGAGTTTTGTTGGGAAAGGTTAAGATAGCGGGCGTATCCATCGGTGTAACGTGGGTGCTGTTCGTTGGTATTTTGGCAGGACATTTTGGTATGACTGTCGATGCTGAAACTCTGCACTTCATTAAGGAATTCGGACTAATATTGTTTGTTTTCTCCATTGGTTTGCAGGTGGGCCCGGGTTTCTTCTCTTCATTCAAGGAGGGAGGATTAAAGATGGTGGGATGTGCTGTTGCGATAGTGGCAATAGGTGCCTTTGCTGCATACATTATCCACCTTGTTACGGGAACACCAATGACAACAATGGTTGGTGTTATGTCGGGAGCTGTTACAAATACCCCCGGTCTTGGTGCTGCCCAACAGGCCTTTGTGGATGCAACGGGTGTAAATGACCCCACTATTGCGCTGGGATATGCTGTGGCTTATCCCTTGGGTGTTGTGGGTGTCATTTTGACACTCATCGCTATCCGTTATATTACAAAGGTGAACTTTGAGGAGGAGAACAAGGCTTTGGAGATTATGAAAGGTGGGCAGGCGAATGTTATCCGTGTGTCGGTGGTGTTTGCAAATGCGCTGCTTGAAGGTAGGAATATATCCCATTTGAGGGAGCTTGTCAACCGCTCGTTTGTCATTTCTCGTATTATGAAGGCCGACGGAGATATTGTTATAGCCGAAGGAAAGAGTTGTCCGAATGTGGGCGAAAAACTTTTGGTAGTTTGTTCGCCAGAGGACAAGGAGGCGGTTGTTGCTTTTCTTGGTCAGGAGATAGATATGAGCGAAAAGGATTGGGGTATAAATCACTCGTCCAGGAGCCAGCTTGTTTCTCGTCGTATCATTATCACCAAACCCGAAATCAATGGTAAAAAATTCTCCGATCTGCGCCTGCGTACTAAATATGGTATAAATATTACAAGGGTAAATCGTGCCGGAATAGATATTCTTCCTTATCAAGGATTGGAATTGCAGATGGGTGATAAGGTTATGGTTGTGGGTAACGAGAAGGATGTTGAGCAGGTGGCCAAAGTGTTGGGTAATTCGCTCAAAAAATTGCGTGAACCACAACTTCTCACAATGTTTTTGGGTATTGCGCTTGGCGTTCTGTTTGGTTCTATTCCGCTGATGAATATTCCCCAACCCGTTAAGTTGGGTTTGGCGGGAGGTCCTCTGATTGTGGCGATTTTGTTGGGTAGATTTGGTCCGCACTTCCACCTTGTTACTTATACCACGATGAGTGCAAACCTTATGCTTCGTGAGGTGGGCTTGGCGATGTTCCTTGCAGGTGTGGGCATTGGAGCCGGAGATGGATTTGTGGATGCCATTGTCGGGGGAGGTTATAAATGGATTGGGTATGGTGTTATTATTACCGTACTTCCGGTGTTGATTGTGGGCCTGTTTGCTCGCTTGAAATTAAAGATGAACTATTATACCCTTATGGGTATTTTGGCCGGTAGTTGTACTAATCCTCCTGCTTTGGGATATTCCAATACCGCAGCCGGTAATGATATGCCTGCGTTGGGTTATGCAACAGTCTATCCGGTTGCTATGTTTCTCAGGGTGTTGGTTGCTCAGTTGTTAATTTTGATAACATTATAAATAATAGAAAAGAGATGAAGAGATTTGTAGTTACAGCTTTGGTGTCGCTGTTTGCGATCAATAGCTTTGCGGACGAGGGAATGTGGTTGTTACCCTTGTTGCAGAAATTGAACATTAAGGATATGCAGGCGAAGGGTTTGGAACTTTCTGCCGAGGATATCTACAAGGTGAATGGTGCGTCGTTGAAGGATGCCATTGTGATTTTTGGCAACGGATGTACGGGCGAGGTCGTGTCGGCCGATGGTTTGTTGTTTACCAACCACCACTGTGGCTTTGGCTCCATTCAGGCTCTCAGCAGCGTGGAACACGACTACCTCAAAAACGGCTTCTGGGCAATGAATCGTCAGGAGGAGTTGCCTGCACCCGGTTTGACTGTTACATTCATCCGTAGCATTGAGGATGTTACCAAACAGGTGTTGAAGGGCGTTAAGGAGGATATGACCTTTGAGCAGAGGAGCGAGAAGGTGAAGACCAACTCGAAGGCTCTGCAAGAGAAGTTGGAGAAGAAGAATGAGGGTAAGAATATTTCCATTAAGGAGTTCTTCGGTGGCAACCAATACTTCGCTTTTGTTATGGAGGTATATAAGGATGTTCGCCTTGTGGGTACTCCTCCCTATGCTGTGGGTAAGTTTGGTGGCGAAACCGACAACTGGATGTGGCCTCGTCATACGGGCGACTTTTCCGTATTTAGGATTTATGCAGCTCCCGACGGAGTAACACCTGCGGAGTATGCAAAGGAGAATGTTCCCTATAAAGCACCCACCCACCTCACCATTTCTACCCAAGGTTACAAGGAGGGCGACTTTGCTATGATTATGGGCTTCCCCGGCTCCACTACCCGCTATATGACCTCGTGGGAGATTGACCAGATGTTGGAGACAGAAAATCCCAACCGCATCTATATTCGTGGCGAAAGGCAGGCCATCCTCAAAGAGCGTATGGCTGCCGACGATGCCATTCGCATCAAATATGCCTCAAAATATGCCTCTTCGTCCAACTATTGGAAGAACTCCATCGGAATGTCGAGAGGTGTGAAAAAACTCGGTGTTAAGGGCCAAAAAGAGCAAATCGAAAAGGAGTTTACCGCTTGGGTTTGGGAAAGAATGAACAAGAAGCGCATCGAACTCTATGGAAACGCTCTGCCTATGATTGAAAAGGCAATCAAAGAGGCTACCCCCATTGAGAGCGATATACAGATTTTGAGCGAGACTCTCTTCCGTTCAGCCGAGATTGTGGTGGCACCTATGAGGTATCGTAATGCCTTGCGCCGTGGCGAGAGTGTGGAGGTGGCTGTGGAGGCTATGCAGAAGTTCTATAAGGACTATGACGAGGCTACCGATAGGCTTGTGAGTGCACGAATGTTTGAGGTGCTCAGGGAGATGATTCCTGCCGAGCGCAGGCCGGAGAGTTTGGCTGTTATCGATACAGAGTTTGGTGGCGATGTGAAGGCCTTTACCGAAAATCTCTTTGATAAATCCGCCTTTGCCAATGAGGGAAAATTCCTCGCAGCAGTGAGCGCAGAGGGTGGCTTGGATGCCATAAAGAAGGATGCTGCCTATCTTATTATGGAGGATGCAATGGGTGTGTACACTGCCCTTTATAAAAGTGTGGCACCCATTCAGAATGACTTTAAGACCGGACACCGACTCTTTGTGCGTGGCTTGCAGGAGATGAATCCCGAGAAGAGTTACTATCCCGACGCAAACTTCACTCTGCGCCTGACCTATGGCTCCGTTCTCCCCTACTCGCCTGCCGATGGTGTGCTCTATAAATATTATACCACCATCGACGGTGTGGTGGCAAAAGAGGATCCTACTAACCCCATAGATTTCACCGTGGATGAGAGACTCAAAACCCTTCACGCAGCACAAGATTGGGGTCCCTATGCCGATGCAGATGGAACGCTCCACACCTGCTTCCTTTCGACCAACGATATCACGGGAGGTAATTCGGGTAGCCCCATTATGAATTCCCGTGGCGAACTCATCGGTCTTGCCTTCGATGGCAACTGGGAGGCTATGAGTGGCGATATTGCCTTTGAGCCCGCCCTGCAAAGGACTATCAATGTGGATGTGCGCTATGTACTGTGGTGCATCGACAAGTTGGGTGGCGCAGGCTATCTGCTCGATGAGATGACCATAAAATAGTTTGGTTTATTAACCAGCATACCAAACAAAAACCACGGGTATCATTTTCGATACCCGTGGTTTTATTATTATACAAAGAGGTTTTATTTGTCAAACTCAATGACGGTTGCCTCTGCGTAGATGCTTATCTCTTGGAAGAGAAGATATTTAAGAGCAATACTCTCTTTGGTTGTTACATTTACCAATGCCTGTGAGCCGGTGAGGTTTGCCTTGTGGGTGAGTTCTGCAACTGCAACTTTCTCCAAATTGCGCATACCGCCAAGACCAAGGAAGTAGTGGCTGCTAACCTCCGTACTAACGGTCTTTACAATGTGGAAGTTCTTCTGAGAAAGAACAACGCTCGTTTGGTTTTGATTTAAGTTTGCGGTCATATTGGAAGCAAGACCAACACAACTTGTCATTGCAAAAGTAGCAATGATGGCGACAAGAATCAGTTTAATCTTTTTCATAGTAGTTTGTAATATTCAGGGTTAGTTATGGTAATGGTGCAAAAAGTGAACTCTTTGCACCATTACACTTGTCTATTTATTTCCTGATAGCAGCAACGCCAGGGAGCTCTTTGCCCTCGATGAATTCGAGCAATGCACCACCTCCGGTCGAAACATAGCTAACCTTGTCGGCCAAACCGAACTTGTTGATGCAAGCAACGCTATCACCACCACCGATAAGCGAGTATGCACCCTTGGTCTGGGTAGCCTCGGCGATAGCCTCTGCTACTGCACGCGAGCCGGTCGAGAACTTGTCAATCTCAAACACACCAACGGGGCCGTTCCAAAGGATGGTCTTGCACTCCAAAATCTCGTCGTGGAAGAGTTTTTTACCCTCGCTGCCGATGTCAACACCCTCCCAAGCATCGTCGATGTTCTTCACGGGAGCCTCCTGAGTGTTGGCGTCGTTGCTGAAATCGTCGCAGGTGAGAGCGTCGGGCGACATTACAAACTTGATACCCTTCTCCTCTGCTTTTTTGAGGATACCGAGTGCGGTCTCAAACATATCGGGCTCGCAGATAGACTTACCTACCTTGCCACCGAGTGCGCCGGCAAAGGTATAGGTCATACCACCACCGATGATAATCTTGTCGCACTTCTCCATAAGAGTTTCTATAATGGAGATTTTGGTCGAAACTTTCGAGCCACCAACGATAGCCACAAAGGGCCTCTGTGGATTCTCCATAACGGCCTCGATAGCCTTCAACTCTCCCTCCATAACATAACCGAACATCTTGTCATTGGGGAAGTAATCGGCGATGAGTGCGGTGGAAGCGTGAGCACGGTGAGCGGTACCGAATGCATCATTGATGTAGCAATCTGCATAGGAGGCGAGTTTTTTCACGAACTCTTTCTGGCTCTCCTTAACGGCTTTCTTTGCCTCTTTCTTCTCCTCGTCGGTAGCGTCATCTGCCAAACCACGTGGTTTGCCCTCCTCCTCTGCGTAGAAACGGAGGTTTTCGAGCAACAACACCTCACCGGGTTTGAGGGCAGCAGCCATCTCTGCGGCCTTCTCTCCCATGCAGTCGCCTGCGAAGAGCACCTTTACGCCCAAGCGAGCCTCCACAGCACCGATGATGTGCGAGAGGGAGTATTTCTCATCGTTGTTTTTCTTGGGCCTTCCGAGGTGCGACATAAGAATTACCGAGCCACCACCGGCCAAAACCTTCTTAATGGTGGGAATTGCGGCACGGATACGGGTGTCGTCGGTTACGTTGAACTCCTTGTCCAAGGGCACATTGAAGTCCACACGGATAATGGCACGTTTGCCATTAAAGTTGTAAGTGTCAATCGTTTGCATAACGTTTTGTTGTTTTTATTGAAAAATTTTTATGCGTTGTCTGTTTTATTAGTTCACAAAGATAGTTATTTGAAACAAGAATGAAACATTCTTTTCTTACATTTTTGTGTGCAAAATTTCTAAACATACACTCAAACTTATAGATTGAAACCCGCGAATAGTTAAGGAATTTCTCTTTTTGTATTCGAAATTTTAATGTTAAGCAAAAAATACATACCTTTGCATAACAAAACGTAAGTTAAGCACCAGAGAAACACAAAAAATAATAACAACGCTATGTACGGAAAGATTAAAAACTTCCTCCAAGCGGAGCTCGACAGCATCCGTGAAGCAGGTCTTTACAAACAAGAACGCATTATTGAATCTCCCCAGCGTGCCGCCATTGAGGTTGGTGGTAAGGAGGTGCTTAACTTCTGCGCCAACAACTACCTCGGACTCTCCGACAACCCTCGTCTTATTGAGGCTGCCAAGCGTGCCATGGATGAGCGTGGCTTCGGTATGTCGTCGGTGAGGTTTATTTGCGGTTGTCAGGATATCCACAAAGAGTTGGAGAAGGCCATTGCCGACTATTTCGGCACCGAGGACACCATTCTCTATGCGGCTTGTTTTGACGCTAATGGCGGTGTGTTTGAACCACTCTTTACCGAGCAGGATGCTATCATCAGCGACTCGCTCAACCACGCCTCTATTATTGACGGAGTAAGGCTCTGCAAGGCTGTTCGCTACCGCTATGCCAACGCCGATATGGAGGAGCTCGAAAACTGTCTTAAACTCGCACAGGCACAGCGTTTCCGCATCATCGTAACCGACGGTGTGTTCTCGATGGATGGCAACGTGGCCAAGATGGATGAGATTTGTGCCTTGGCCGAGAAATACGATGCCCTTGTGATGGTTGATGAGTGCCACTCGGCAGGCGTTGTGGGCGCAACGGGTAGGGGTGTAACCGAGCTCTACAACCTGCGTGGCGAGGTGGACATCATCACCGGTACTTTAGGCAAGGCTTTTGGTGGCGCAGTGGGTGGTTTTACCACGGGCCGCAAGGAGATTATCGAGATGCTCCGCCAGCGTTCACGCCCATATTTGTTCAGCAACTCCGTACCTCCCGCAGTGGTGGGTGCAAGCATTGAGGTCTTCAAGATGTTGGCCGAGAGCAACGAGATTCACGACCGCTTGGTGGAGAATGTGGAGTACTTCCGCGAGCGTATGCTGGCCGCAGGATTTGACATCAAACCCACCCAGAGTGCAATTTGTGCAGTGATGCTCTATGATGCCCCCTTGTCGCAGGTTATGGCTGCCAAGTTGCTCGAAGAGGGGATCTATGTTACGGGATTCTACTACCCCGTGGTGCCCAAAGGTCAGGCTCGCATCCGTGTGCAGGTGTCGGCCGGCCACACCCGAGAGCAGCTCGACAAATGTATTGCTGCCTTCACTAAAATCGGAAAGGAACTCGGCGTGATTAAATAATCCCCAACCCAAAGAAACACAAGCCATTATGACAAAATTTAACATTGATAAGATTGACCGTAAGATTCTCCAACTCCTGCTTCGCAACGCTCGTATGCCCTACCTCGAAATCGCTCGTGAGTGTGGTATTTCGGGTGCAGCCATCCACCAGAGGGTGAAGAAGCTCGACGAGCAGGGTATTATTCTTGGTTCGAGGTTGGAGGTTAATCCCCGTTGTCTGGGTTATGATGTGTGTGCGTTGGTCAACATCCGCATGCAAAACCCCTCGATGGACGAAACCATTGTAAGTGCCGTTAAGAGCATCCCCGAGGTTGTGGAGTGCCACTTCATCACGGGCCAATATAACCTCCAAATCAAAATGTACTGCACCGACAACGACCACCTGATGCGCACCCTCTCGGAGAGTGTGTTGAAGATTCCCGGGGTTATCGCCACCGAGACCTACATCAGCCTCAGTGAGCCTTTCTCGCGACAGTTGGACGTGCGCCACATTATGGAGGAGTAGAGGAAAATTGAGAGTTGAGAATGGAAAAGATAAGACTGACCAAGGAGTTTTCATTTGAGATGGCCCACGCATTGGTGGGCTACGATGGTGCGTGTAGGGAGATACACGGCCACAGTTATAGGCTCTTTGTTACGGTGGAGGGCGCACCTTCCACGGCGGATGGCGACCCCAAGTTGGGTATGGCTGTCGATTTTGGCGACCTGAAAAGGGCTGTGAATGAGGCGGTTGTGGAGCCTTACGACCACTCGTTTATGATTCGCCTCACTCCCGAGAGCGAGGAGGTTGTGGAGGTGCTGCAACGCCACTTCACGAAGATACACGTTGTTGATTGGCAACCGACGTGCGAGAACCTGCTGCACCACTTTGCGGCCCTCATTGCTCCCGCACTCCCCTTCTCGGTGAGCCTCAAAACACTGCGCCTGCACGAAACAGCCACCTCCTATGCGGAGCTGACTTTTTAAGTCGACCGTCGACCGTCGACCGTCGACCGTCAACCGTCAACAAACTCTCGGGTATCTTTTTTAATACCCGAGAGTTTTTTTTGTAGGCTGTTAGCTGTTAGGGAGATTAGTGAGTTTAGGGAGGTTAAGGAGCTACAAATGCTATTTCCCTAATCACCCCAACATCCCTACTTTCCCTAAATTCCCTTTCTGCTCTTTCTACTCTTTCTGTCCTAAAAATCGTAGCCCACGATGTCGGAGGAATAGTTACTCCAATTCTCAGCAGACTTATAGGCCACCACACTCTCGGTGGGGACATAGATCTTGCGACCCAAAGCGTTATAATCGAACACATCATAACCAACACTTGGTGGAGTTGTGGGTCTACAATACACATCTGCAAGATTTGTGCAATAATAGAGTGAATAATATCCAATCGAAGAAACATTACTAGGAATGATTATGCTCGTAATACTTGAACAATAACCAAACGCCCACGTTCCAATCGAAGTAACACTGTCGGGAATTGTTACACTCACAAGGCTTGAACAACCATAGAATGCACTTTCTCCAATCGAAGTAACGCTGTCGGGAATTGTTACACTCACAAGGCTTGAACAACCATAGAATGCACTTTCTCCAATCGAAGTAACGCTGTCGGGAATGGCGTATGTGGTTAGACCTGCGGGAGCAAAAGCATTCAATACACCATCAATAATCAAACTCTTGACGTCATTTGATGCAAATTTTCCATTGAACTCCGTAAGTCCAGAACAGCCAGAGAATGCACCGATTCCAATCTCAGTAACACTATTGGGAATGGTTACACTTGCAAGGCTTGTACAGTCAGAGAATGCTCTACTCCCAATAGAAGTAACACTATCGGGAATAACCAAATCGGTTACCAACTCTCCATTGAGATATAGGTTATGAGCGTAGATCAGTGGATTTGAGCCAAAGTTAATACTGCACCACGTTGCGATGTCGAAAATATCCACTTCTTTAAGGCTCGAACAACCAGAAAATGCCCACGTTCCAATCTCAGTAACACTGTCGGGAATGGTAATGGTCGCAAGGCTCGAACAGCCATTGAATGCATAACTTCCAATCGAAGTAACGCCATCACCAATAACTACCTTTGTAAACCTACTGTGGTCGAAAGCACCATAGGAATAATTCTCTGCAATAGGAATGTTGCAATTTACAATCAATTCGCCCGTGCATCCACAAAATGCCTCAAATCCAATCGAAGTAACACTGTCGGGAATTGTTACACTCACAAGGCTCGAACAATGATAGAATGCATAAGCACCAATTGACGTAACTCCTTTACCAATTGTTATCTTCGTAAACTTACTGCCGCAGAAAGCTCCTGCGGAAGATGACGATGCATCAGGAATATTGCAATTTACGGTCAATTCTCCAGTGCACCCATCAAATGCCGAATTTCCAATAAAAGCAACACCTTTGCCAATAGTTACACTTGTCAAGCCAGAACAGTCTCTGAATGCAGAGTCTCCAATAGACACAACACTATTGGGTATGGCTACGCTAGCAAGAGTTTTGCAATTTCGAAAAGCTTCAACCCCAATCAATGTTACCGCATCATCAAAAACAAGAACCCCCTGACCATCTTTATATGTATTAGAAACAAGAATTGCTCCATACAAGATTGCATCTGTTTTGGGGAATAGTTTCTTGCCATCGGTGGTGGTGTAGTAGATTGTATTGAGTTCACCATCTTGTTCTCCACTATCGCCCTCCCCTGTGGAAACAGGGGTTGAACAACTCGCAAACAGTAGTATTGCTGCCGTGAACAGATATAAAAGTTTTTTCATTTTTAGTAAGAATTATTAGGGTTAAATATTTGTGTTCCAAATTCTTACCATCCGCACCTCGATAGTGATTTACAAGCAAAAAGAAAGCGTGGTGCTGAAAGACTTATTTTAGGGTTACAGGTTGTAGGAATCACCTTTGCAATAAAACAAGCAACAGCCCACGCCTATACCCCACAATAGGGTGCAGCGTGAGAAGGGTTTGCTCATTCTCTTGCAGTTCTGAACTTCCTACATTCGTAACCCGAGAATAAACTTACACTTTCCGCGTAATCAATATGTTGCTACAAATATAGGCATAAATTCAAAAATTCTCAATTCTCAATTCTCAATTCTCAATTCTATTTATTATTTTTGTGCTTTCTAAATCTAAATTCATTAGTTGGTTTATGGAGGTAAAAACATCGGAACCCGCAAAAGAACGCTCGCTCAACTTCATTGAGGAGATTATAGAAAACTATATCGCCGAGACCGGAAACACCATTCAAACACGTTTCCCGCCCGAGCCCAACGGCTATCTGCACATCGGACACGCCAAAAGTATCTGTCTGAACTTCGGACTCGCACAACGCTATGGTGGTAAGTGCAATCTGCGTTTCGACGACACCAACCCCGTGAAAGAGGACACCGAGTATGTGGACTCCATCAAGGAGGACATCAAGTGGCTCGGCTTCGAGTGGGCTGTTGAGCGTTACGCTTCGGACTACTTCGACCAGCTCTACGAGTGGGCTATCGCTTTGATTAAGAAGGGAAAAGCCTATGTTGACGACCAAACACAGGAGCAAATTCGCCTCGGTCGTGGCACCATTCAGCAGGCCGGTACCGAGAGTCCTTGGCGCAACCGTTCCGTGGAGGAAAACCTCCGTCTCTTTGAGGAGATGAAGGAGGGTAAATATGCCGACGGCGAGAAGGTGTTGAGGGCCAAGATTGATATGGCCCACCCCAATATGCTCTTCCGCGACCCCATCCTCTACCGCATCCTCCACACCGAGCACCATCGCACGGGCAACAAGTGGTGCATCTATCCAATGTATGACTACGCCCACGGTCAGAGCGACTCCATCGAGCGCATCAGCCACTCGATTTGTACGCTCGAATTTGACGTTCACCGTCCCCTCTACGACTGGTTTATTCAGGAGTTGGAAATCTTCCCCAGCCACCAATACGAGTTTGCAAGGTTGAACCTCACTTATACCGTAATGAGTAAGCGTAAATTACTGCAACTCGTTAAGGAACAATTTGTTACAGGTTGGGATGACCCCCGAATGCCAACCATTTGTGCTCTTCGTCGTAAGGGGTACACCCCTGCATCCATCCGTGCTTTTGCCGAGAGGGTTGGTGTTGCAAAGAGGGATAATGTGATTGACCTTTCGCTGTTGGAGTATTGCGTGAGGGAGGACTTGAACAAGACCGCCGAGCGCAGGATGGCTGTTGTTGACCCCTTAAAGGTGGTTATTACCAACTATCCCGAGGGTAAAACCGAGTATTTCAGCTGTGTTAACAATCCCGAGGATGAGGCTGCCGGTCGTCGCGAGGTGCCCTTTGGTAGGGAGATTTACATCGAGCGTGCCGACTTTATGGAGGAGCCTCCTAAGGGTTACTATCGCCTTCGCCCTGATGGCGAGGTGCGCCTGAGGTATGGTTACCTTATTAAATGCAATGAGGTGATTAAGGATGCAGAGGGCAATATTGTGGAGTTGCACTGCACCTACGACCCCGAGTCGGCAGGTGGTGGTTCGTCCGATGGCCGCAAGGTTAAGGGTGTTGTCCATTGGGTGTCGGCTGCCGATGCTGTTGAGGCGGAGGTTAGGCTCTATGACAATTTGTTTGCAAAGGAGAGTCCTGATGATGTCGAGGAGGGTAAAACATTCCTTGATTATCTCAACCCAGACTCGCTTGTGGTTAAAACCGCCTATTGCGAGAAGTCGCTTGGCGAGGCAAAGGTTGGTGATAAGTTCCAATTTGAGCGAGTTGGCTACTTCTGTGTTGACAAAGATAGTACAGCCGAAAGGGTTGTTTTCAACCGCACTGTCACCCTCAAAGATACTTGGGCAAAGTTGCAGAAGAAATAGTGTTCTACGTGGAACAATGTAAAAAGGGGAGGTGTTTACCTCTCCTTTTTTGTTTGGGTGTTTGTTGTTTTTGAGAATGTTCCTCGTGGAACATTTGTGGTAGCCTTTAGGTGTTTTCACCCTTGTACCCTACTCTATCGGCCGAAGTGAATGAGGAGGATGTTGATGTCAGCAGGCGACACGCCCGGTATGCGGGATGCTTGGCCGATGGTGGTTGGGTGAATGCGAGATAGTTTTTGGCGAGCCTCGATTGTTATGGATGTTATGGCGGTGAAGTCAAAATTGGCGGGAATTTTAATATCTTCGAGCCTTTTTAGTTTGTCTGCATTAGCCCTCTCTCGCTCGATGTAGCCGCTGTATTTTATCTCAATTTCCACTTGTTCGATGACATTTTCTCCAATGTTGTTTTTCTCTACAAATTTTTTTAGGGGTGAAAAATTCTCAATCAGTCCCAAAAGTGTAATTTCGTTGCGAATTAACACCTCGGAGAGCTTTCTTTTTTGCGAAAGTTGTGCAGAATTTACACTTTCCAAATAGTGTGAAATTTCGCTTGGAGCGACCCCTTGCTTTTGCACATATTTTTTAAGCGATTCTACGAGCGATTTTTTTTGCTCAAAATTGGCAACTCTTTCGGGTGTTGCAAGGCCGATTTTTTGCGCAATGGGGGTGAGTCGCAAGTCGGCATTGTCTTGTCGCAGAAGGATGCGATACTCGGCTCGGCTTGTGAACATACGGTATGGCTCATCAACACCTTTGGTTACAAGGTCGTCAATGAGTACGCCAATGTAGGCCTCATCTCTCGAAAGCACAAAGGGCTCCTCTCCCCTACCCTTGCGAACGGCATTCACGCCGGCAACTAAACCCTGTGCGGCAGCCTCCTCATATCCGGTAGTTCCGTTGACCTGTCCGGCAAAATAGAGGTTCTCTACAAGTTTTGTTTCGAGGGTGTGGTGGAGCTGTGTTGGCGGAAAATAGTCATATTCGATGGCGTACCCCGGTCGATAGATGTCCACATTTTCAAAGCCCTTGATTTGTGAGAGGGCCTTGACTTGTACTTGCCACGGGAGGCTCGAAGAGAAGCCGTTGAGATAATACTCATTGGTGTCGGCACCTTCGGGTTCGAGGAATAGTTGGTGGAAGTCCTTGTCGGCAAAGGTGCGCAATTTATCCTCAATGCTTGGGCAGTAGCGTGGGCCGATACCCTTGATAAGCCCCTGAAATAAGGGGGAGTCGGCAAAGCCTGTGCGCAGGGTGTCGTGTACCTCCGAGGAGGTATAGACCAGATAGCAAGGCATCTGTTCCTCTACGGGTGTGATGGACGAAAGGAATGAGAATTTTTGGGGCTTTTCGTCGCCCTCCTGACGTTCAAATTGTTCAAGGTTGAGCGACCTTGCATCAATTCTCACAGGTGTTCCGGTCTTCATCCTGCCCGCCTCAAAGCCGAGCGATATGAGCTGTTCGGTAACTCCGTGGGAGGCACTATCCCCTGCCCTACCACCTTCTGCACTATTGCGGCCAACGTGCATCAATCCACCCAAGAAGGTGCCGGCGGTGAGGATTACGGCTCCGGCTCGGAACTCAACGCCGAGCATTGTTTTCACTCCAACCACAACTTGTTGCCCACCCTCTTCTTCTACAATAAGCTGATTTACAGTGTCTTGCCAGAGTTTGAGGTGGTCGGTGTTCTCGAGTGTTTTGCGCCACAGGGCCGAGAATTTAGCCTTGTCGCACTGCGCCCTTGGGCTCCACATTGCGGCTCCCTTTGAGCGATTGAGCATACGGAACTGTATAGTACTGAGGTCTGTGATGATACCCATCTGTCCTCCGAGCGCGTCTATCTCTCTGACTATCTGACCTTTGGCTACGCCACCCACTGCCGGATTGCACGACATTGAGGCATATTTGGTCATATCCATTGTAATGAGGAGTGTCTCGGCTCCGAGGTTGGCAGCCGCAGCCGCAGCCTCGCAACCTGCGTGGCCGCCACCGATAACTATCACATCGTAGTTAAATCTCATAGTGTTCCGTTTCTCTTCTTTTGGGAGGTGTTTTGTCTGAAACCTACACTCCCCTATTGTGGAAATCGTTGTAGGTAAAAATCCTCTTTTTGGCGCATTTGAGCGGCCTCTTCGTCGCTCTTGTCCTTGTAGCCACAAAGGTGCATAATACCGTGTATAATCACCCTTAGGAGCTCCTCTCTGGGGACGGTGCCGAGCTGTCGAGCGTTGTCATCAACGGTTTCGTGGTCGATGAAGATGTCGCCACTCACCACACCCCTACCCTCCAAGTCACAGTAGTCGAAGGTGATGATGTCGGTGTAGTAGTCGTGTCCCACATATTGGCGGTTCATCTCAATATGGTTTGCCGACGAGCAGAAGATGTAGTTAATCTCCCCCACCTTGTAGCCCTCGTTGTGTATGGCATCTCTCACCCATTGGTTTATTTTTACTCGTCCTTTGGGTAGGAAATCTGTGTCTTGGTTGTAGAAGTGTACCGCCATAAATTGTTGTGTATTAATATGTTTGTCAAAATCTTATTGTGCTAGCCACAATTCCGGATCTTGGTTCATTGTGTGGAACCACACCTCGAAGTGGAGCTGGTGATCGTCGGGGTTATCACCATCGGATAGTCGTCCAATACGGCTATTGGTGCCGACGTGCTGGCCAGCTTTTACATCCACAGATGCAAGGTTGGAGTATATTGTGAAGTAGTCGCCGTGTTTGAGCATCACACAGTTGTTGAGTCCGTTGATGAACATAACCCTTGCCACCTCGCCCTCGAATACGGCAAAGACCTCCGAACCCTTTGACGCTGCGATGTTTACACCTTTGTTTACCACCGTGATATACCTCTGTGTGGGGTGCTTGTGTTTACCATAGCGCTCTATGATGATACCCCCATTTACAGGCATCAACATTTTACCTCTGTTTTGGTCAAATTTGCCGTTTAGTTCGGTAATAGCCCTTCGCTCGGCATCAGTCATCTTGCGCTTTGTTTTGCGTGTTTCCTCGTCGATTATGCGTTGCAAGGCTTGTTGTGCGGCACGTTTCTGGTTGCGTTTGGCATTTAGTTCTTTACTGATTTTTTTCTCGTTAGCATCGAGCCTCTTGCCCGCAGCTTTCAACTCCTTACGCTCCTTGTCGAGAGTGTTGAGTTCCTTTTGGTGGGCAGATTTTTTGCTATCGAGTTCTTGTTGTTGCTTGCCGAGTAGTTCCACTTGGATTGCCACCTCGTTTTTCAACTTCTCAACGTCGGCAACTTTTTGTTTGATGGAGTTGTTGTAGCGGCGCATAAACGAGAGTCTGCGTGTGGCAGTATTAAGGTCGTCAGAGGAGAACAGGAAGAGTAGGGGAGAGCCCACTTTTTGGTTTTTGTAGGCCACTCTCACAATTTCGGCATACTCTTTTTTGAGCGCTTCAATCTGGGTGTTCATTGTTGCAATATCGCTTTCCTTTTGTTTTATGTCATTGGAAATGAGCGTTATTTGCTTGTTGAGTCCACCCACAACCTTTGTGCGGTTGTTGATTTTCACTTGCAGGAGTTTAATCTCCGTTTGGTTGGTTTTCTTCGACTTGGTTACCTCTTTGAGTAGTTTTTCGTTCTTGGCAATCTCCTTTTCGGCACGCTTGATTTCGGCATTAAGTTGGTCTATTGACGACTGCCCGAAGGCTGCTGCCAACCCAATACAAAAGGCCAATATTGTTGTTAGAATACGTTTCATTGCGTGCTATTTATTTTTCAGTTCGCCAATTTTCTTGTCAATGTACTCCTTGTCACCTCCGGCTTCCAAAGCCCTTTTGTAGTACATCTCTGCCATGAAAGCATCGCCCTCGGCAGCGAGTATTTCGGCATAGTGGAGTAGGAGAGTGTCATCGCCGGTGGTGTCAAGCGATATGGCTTGTCGCATAATCACTTTTGCCTCAGATGTGCGCCCAAGAAGGTGGAGAATCCACGCTTGGGTGTCGAGATAGGTGGGGTTGGATGGAGTTAGCTCACACGCCCTCTCGCTCATCTTCAGGGCCCTTTCAAGGTCTTGGTTGTATTCGCTCAAGAAGTAGGCCCAATTGTTGAGTACCAAAGCGTTGTCGGGGTTGAGTTCGAGAGCGCTGGCATACCACCTAAAACTCTTGTTTGGCTTGCCGATAGAATGGTAGTAGTCACCCAAAGAGGCCGCAGTATCGCTCTTTGCTTCGTTACTATCGGCAACCTTTATGGCTTTCTTATAGAGGGCTACAATGTCGCTTTGTGTCCCCACTTCCTCCCTGCGCTGCAATTCAAAAGCCTTACGTAGGTATAGATTCTCCTCGTTGGGAAAGAGTTTTATGGCTTTGTCCAGGTGGGCAAACATATCATCTCTCAAACCGAGGTAACTCTCAATCTCGACCAACGAAAGGTGTGCATCGAGTGGTGCGTTGCCCTTTGCAACCTCCTTTTTGTAGACCTCCAAAGCTTTGTCAATCTCTCCTGCCCTTATGAGGTGTGTGGCATAGCGAGATGTAACCTCGTAGGATTCAGGATATTTGATGTGAAGAATGGAGCATAGGGTGTTGATGGCATAGAAATTCTTGCGGTAGAACTCGATGTTGCCGGTCAACTTGTCATATATTTCCAACTTATCCTCCATCTGCACTCTATCGAGCAAGAAGAGTCTTTTGATGAGCTCCAAATAGCTTGTGTGGTTGCCACGAGAGAGGTGGTAATCTCCGGCTGCCAAGATATTTTCTGCATCTTCGGGAGCCAATTCCAACGCACGATTGAAGTTGGCCAAAGCGAGGGAATCATTTCCTGTACGGGCATATATTTCGCCCAAAAAGCGGAAGTTAGAGTGGTCGAAGGGTGTGTTTGCAATGGCAGATTGGGTTTCGCTCACGGCCCTATCGAAATTCCTCACACTCATCAACAATACACGCTTGTAGGAGGCCAATTCCTCAATGCGCCCCAACTTATACTCTGCCGAGTCGAGGATGGATATTGCCATGTGAGGCATGCCTTCGTTGGCGTACAGGGCTGCCGCCATACGGTAGTTGTATGGGTTGCGAGAGTCTTTTTTGAGCAGCTTGTTGAATGTTTGTAGAGCGGCCTTATATTGGCCCGCAGCCACCTGTGTGTAGGCATATTGGCCGAGAAATTCGATGTTGGTGGTGTCGGCCTTCACCGCACGCTTGCTGTATGCAAGGGCTTGTTGTGGATTGGCATCCACTCCAAGTTCCGACATTTTGTGGTTTGCACCTCCGTGCAGAGAATCTATTTTTAGGAGTTTGCTCCAATATGGAATTCCGCTTGCGGGTACACCACTCTCGGCAGCCTCCTTTACACCTTCGGAGTAGAGGTAGGCTACACGTAGAGAGTCGTTTGTGTCGAATATTTCGGGAATTTCAATACCCCCCTCGTTCCTGCTCTTTTGTGGCATCTTGGCGCACGAGGCAAACAGGAAAACAGCAAGTAAGCATAGGGCGGTATTGAGAAATCTCATATTTACACTATTGGTGTGTGTGGTCTGTTTTTTTAGAGTACCGAGTCGAATTGGGAGAGGAAACGGAGGTCGTTCTCAAAGTAGAGCCTCAAATCCTTAACGCCAAATTTCAACATAGCAATACGCTCAACACCCATACCAAATGCAAAGCCGCTATACTTGGTGCTATCAATACCGCTGGCCTCCAATACGTTGGGGTCAACCATACCGCAACCCAAAATTTCAAGCCAGCCGGTACCTTTGCACACATTGCAACCCTTGCCACCACAGAGGTTGCACGACACATCCACTTCGGCCGAAGGCTCGGTGAAGGGGAAGTAGGAGGGGCGCATACGGATTTGGGTTTGCTCGCCAAAGAGCTCTTTTGCGAAGTAGAGCAACGACTGTTTCATATCGGCAAAGGATACCTTTTTGTCGATGTAGAGGCCCTCAATCTGGTGGAAGATGCAGTGTGCACGAGCCGAGATGGCCTCATTACGGAACACCCTGCCGGGGCAGATTACACGAATGGGAGGATTTTGACGCTCCATAGTACGCACCTGAATTGAGCTTGTGTGGGTGCGGAGCAACACATCTGGGTTTTTCTCGATGAAGAACGTGTCCTGCATATCCCTTGCGGGGTGCTCGGGAGCAAAGTTAAGGGCGGAGAAGACGTGCCAATCGTCCTCAATCTCGGGGCCATCGGCTACGGTGTAACCCAGTCGAGAGAAGATTTCGCAAATCTCGTTGCGCACCAACGAAATAGGGTGCCTAGAACCCAACTCCTCCTCGAAGGCGGGGCGGGTGAGGTCGCCACTCTCGGCAGCTGCCGCAGGAGCCTCCTCGGCAGCCTCTTTGAGTTGGGCAATGCGCTCGTTGGCACGAGTCTTCACGGCGTTGATTTTCTGGCCGAGTACTCGTTTCTCCTCGGAAGGAACGGTTTTGAACTCCTCCAATATGTCGTTCAACTCGCCCTTACGGCCGAGGATTTTCACACGGAAATCCTCGATTTCGGCAGCGTTGGCGGGTGTGAATTCTTCAATTCGATTAAGCAGGTCGTTGATTTTTTCGATTAAAGCCATAGTCTAATAAGTTTTTTAACCTACAAAATTAACAATAAAAAGAAGATTGTATATACAAAAAGAGTGTTTTTCTAACCGAAAAACACTCTTTTTACAAAAATCACCACTCTGTGGTGGGGTTAGTTTGCTTTTGTGGGTTTCACAAAGAGGCAGGCAACACCCGCCCCGACGAGTGCGAGGGGGAGTACCAACTCCGTAAACGAGATGTGGATGTTGAACACATCTATCAGTAGGCAGAAGGCTCCAATGCCCACAACAATTCCTCCCGAGAGCCAATTCTTTGTTGCCAACAGCCACCCTCCGGCGACCATCACTCCCATCTGCCACGAGAAAACAATGTCATAAATCACGGTGGGCAACAATGAGTTGTTGTAGCACAGCCACAACAGGCCCAATAAAATCATCGCAACACCACCGAAGCGGTAGGCCATAAGGCGAACATCGCTCACCTCTTTTTTCTTCTCTTCTTTAATTACTTCCATAATCGTATCTTTTTAGTTTGTAGGTTGTTGGCTGTGGCTGTTGGAGCCATTGGGGGTTGCTCCACAAGTGCCACGGCGGGGTAGGGTTGTGGTTGTTGTGATTGTGCGATGGGGGAGTTCAACCGTTGTGGTACGCAGACACTCTCCATCATTGAGTCTGTGTTCTACATTAATAATCACTTTACCGTCTTTCAGAAGAACTCTTTCGACCTCATCCTCAACACCTTCGAGTTGTTCTATGCGCTCCTCCAACATCGCCCATCGAGCCAAATCGCCCACACCGTCAAGAGTGAAAGTCGTGGAGTTGTCCCACGCATCAAAGTTATTCCAAAAGGCGTCGTCAAACTCCAAACTCTCTTCAAGCCTATCCTCCCAAGCCTCCAAGCTCTCTTCCCATTGTTCGAGGCGCTCCTCCACTTGGTATCCCCACAGGGCCCATTTGTCGGCATTACGCACGGCACCAATGCAGAGCCAAACAAAGAATATGAGCCACACAACGGCTCCAATGGCAAGTTTGCGCAGATTGACAGGTTTGCTACGCAACAACGAGAGTATAACATCGCCCACGATGCCCATAAACAACACAACGACCGCACACACAAGGCCGGCAAAAACAATGGGCGACATGCCCTCAAAGGCGATTACACTTGACTCAAATGTGCCCATAGCCATAAGGGTAATGAAACCAATCAGAATGGCGAGTGCGGCCACTATCCAGCCCACAAAAAAGCACCCTAAAAGAATCTTGCCACACACAATGACGATGCGTCCGAGGGTGTGGAGTGGGGTGTTGGTGTCGGGCTGTTGGGGCCTATTGTTAGGGGTAGGGTTGGTGGTGGTGCCACCATCTTCGATAATCTCCATAATTCAGTGTCTATCTTATTGGTTTTCTTTGGATTGCGGGTGGCGAATCTGGTTGATTTGGCCCACCAGACTATCCCACGACTCGTCCAACTGTCGCAGGGCTTCACGCCCATCGGCCGTCAGCGAGTAGTACTTCCTTGGCGGGCCTTGGGGCGACTCCTCCCAGCGATAGGTGAGTATGCCCTGGTTTTTGAGGCGTGTGAGGATGGGGTAGAGTGTTCCCTCCACCACAATCATCTCCGAGGCTTTCAACTCCGCAATAATCTTTGGAGCATAGGAGTCCTCACGAGAGAGTATGGAGAGAATACAGTACTCCAATATCCCCTTACGCATCTGCGCCTTTACGTTGTCAATGTCTATCACCATAACCCTCTATTTGCGCTCGGGGATAATCAACCACATAATCAGGTAGGGGAGTATGACCGGTATGGGCAGGAAAAACGCCACAGCCATCACTACACGAATAAGTGTGGGGTCCAAGTTCCAATATTCTGCCAAACCGGCGCACACACCACCGAGCATACGATTTGTGCTGCTGCGGTAGAGTTTCTTGGGTTGTTCGTTCATCACTTCCATAATTTTTGTTCCGTTAGTTAAGTTGTGTTTCTATGTTGATGTTGGGGGTTATTTCTCGTTCTTGTTGAGGATGACGAGGGCCGCAATTACACCCGGCACCCACCCTGCGGCGGTGAGCAAAAGGGTAATCAGAAACGAGCCACAGCCTCGGTTGATGACGGCCAGCGGCGGGAAAATGATTGCTAAGATTACTTGCCAAACTGTCATAACTTTCTCCTTTCTTTTCTCTATTTTCTCCTCTCTTCCATCGGGAGGAAAATCCATAAAATGATGTAAAGCCATAGGCTCAGACCGCCGAAAACAACAAGCAACAGGGTTGCAATGCGCAATAGGGTGGGGTCGATGTTGACAAACTTGGCCACGCCTCCGCACACACCGCCGATAACCTTGTCGTTCCTGCTACGCAAGAGCCTTTTTACCTCCTTCTCCTCGTCGGGCTTGCGGGATGGCTCTTTGAGTTCTCCGAAATCCTCGGGACGACCGATGGTCTCTTGCGCACGACGTACCATATAGGTATCAACCACATTTGCGGGGTTGCCAAGCCAACCACTGAAAAGGTCGGCAATGCGCATCTCCACATCGTCCAGCACCTCTTTGCGGGCCGACTCTTCACATCTGGCGGCGATGTCGTCGAGATAGTCGCTCAGGATTCTGTGGGCATCGCCCTCGATTGTAAACACGGTTTGACCGATTCTGACTTTGAGTGTTGTGTTCACTGTTGTAAAAGTATTAGAGTGTTTTGTAATGCAAATATATGAAAATAATTTAATACTATGCAATACATAGTACTATAATTTTTTCACACCCCGCCGACGATTTTTCTTTGTCCGTGTGCCTATTGTGTTGGTTTATAGCGATTTGCGATGTGAGAAAAAAACGGCAGTCACTTTCAGCGGTGACTGCCGTTTCTGTATTCGGATTATTCAAAGAATTGTTTGGTTATTGACAACCTCCAATCAAGTCTGTTTTGTATCCAAGTTTTTGACATAATTCATACAGCACCTCATATTCTTTATTAAGCACATCCAAAATAAACTTAGAGCCTGTGAAAATAACACAACCATCTTCTTGTTTAATTTCAGGATAAACGCTCATAAGCGAATAAATCTTTTCACTATTCTTTAATGTGCCGATATTATTGTGTACAATGTCGTGTCTTAGTGATTTTAGATTTTCGAAAATAAAATTTTTATGTTTTGTTGTTTTATCGCTCAATTCAATACCTTTTAAGGTGCACAATTTAGAGATTTTATCGCCATTGGTATCTTTTATGCCATTTTCTTTGCACATACGTTCAACTACTCCATCGTAGTATGAATATACCATTATGAGCATTGCTTGATAGAAAAGATTGTCCAAATCATTACTATCATCAAAAGCATTCACAATCTTGCTCTGTTCTTCTTGTTCTATTTCCTTATCTCCATCTGCGATTTCTTGAGCAATTTGTTGAGCATTGTTATTCACTTCTGCATTAATAAGGGATTTTAGAGTTGGAAAGTTGTTTATGATACTTTCTAAAAATATCTTCTTCTCTCTAATCATAACTAATAATGGATGTGAAACTGCAAACATAATTTTAATAGTTTATGGATTTAACATTATTTTTACTCAAAATCATATGGTTCAATATATGACCTGTAGTAATACCAATTTATTACCTCATCGCCGTCTCCTCCCGATTTATATTTTGTGTATTCAGAATACGACTCTCTAGGCACATATATTTTTAAGCCTGAAATGCGTGGGATTGCCCCCTTATCATAATAATCATCATAATAAATCTTTGGAGGAGTAGTTGCCTTGCAATATACTTTTCTTAAAGCTGATGATGATAAATTAACCCCAAACGCATCATATCCTATTTCTGACACATTACATCCAAGGGTAACACTATATAAACTTGTACATAAATAGAAAGTCTTTCTCAACACTTGAATACCGTCGCCTATTATTGCATTTTCAAGGTTAGTACAACCCGCAAAAGCAGAGTTTCCAAGAGATGTAACGCTGTCAGGGATGGATATATTTATAAAGCCGTGACAATTGGAAAATGCGCTCTCTCCAATCGAAGTAACACTGTCGGGAATGGTAATGCTTGTCAGAGAGGTGCAACCAGAGAATGCGCTATTCCCAATCGAAATTACTCCTTCGCCGATGGTTATACTCTCAAGGCTTGAGCAATTATAGAATGCTGAATCTCCAATCGAAGTAACGCTGTTGGGAATGGTGATGCTTGTTAGTGAGGTGCACCCAGAGAATGCGCTATTCCCAATCGAAGTTATTCCATTAGGAAGCACTATTCTATACAGATAAGAACACCCAGAAAACCCAGAAACCTCAGTGAGCTCAGTAAAATATTTTAATTCCTCAAAGGTTACTATGCGTTCGGCCTTATTTTCTGTCGTGGTTTCTGTAAAAACAGTACCCAAGGACGTAACTGCCTTGGCCTCTTCGTAAGATAGTTTCAAATCACCATCGGTATCCCAATTCAAAACACAAAGACGCTCAACCTCTTTATCCTCAAAGTGAATGATGAAGTTTGCGGTAAGGTTGAGATATGCGGAGTTGAGGTAGTTGTTGCCGTCCGAAACCTCGATAGTGGCGCTGGCGGTAGATTTTTCGGCGAAGAACGCATCGCCCAAGTTGGTGCCGTCAACCTCGATGGTGATAGTTCCATTGGTGGCATCTGCCTCGAAAGAGGTGATGGGGAGGTTGATGAAGTTCACCGCACGGGTTTGGGTGTGGACTGCCTTGAACGACAGTGCCGACTGCCATACCTTTTCCAACTCAACCACTGCGCTCTTGGGCGAGATTTGGAAATCGAGAGTGCCTCGTTTGCTGTGGTAGTCGATGGTTGCTTTGCCGTCGTCGTAGGTGGGAATGTAAGTGATGGACTGAATTTGCGCCAAGAGTTTCTCGGTGATTTCTTGGAGTTCCTCTACATCCACTTGCAATTGGAGTACATCGCTTTTGAGTTGTACAATGTCTGCTTCGGCAGTTTCCATTCGTGCTTTGCAGTTGGCAATGAGTGCCTCAATGGCGGCGATGTCCGATTTGTCGATGCGCTCGTTGATAGCAGCAATCTCCTCTGCGAGTTTGTCGCTCATCTTGCCTTCGCTCTCGGCAATAGCGGCAGCAATGGCAGCGGTGTATGCCTCGGTGAGTTCCGTCTTCTGCTCGGCAAGTTCACCACGCAGTGCTTCAATCTCCTCGGCGTTCTTGGCGATTGCCTCTTCAATTTCCTCAATCTGCTTTCTGATGGCGGTAATATCGGTGGTAACGCTCGAAGAGAGGGCATTTACAAGTGCCTCCAAGTAGGTCTTTTGTGCAGCGAGCTTGCCATCCATCTCGCTCTGCAAGGCGGTGATTTTTGCCTCGGTACTCACGATGGTCGAGTAGGCGGTGAGTTGCTCATTCACCCACTCCTTCATTGAGGTTTCGAGGGCGGAGATAGCGCCCTCCAAAGCGGCGGTGTATGCCTCGGTGAGTTCATTTTTGGCGGTGGCGATTGCCGAGGTATAAGCTTCGGTAACATCCTTTACTGCATTCTGCAAATCTGCCGAGAGGGTAGCGCAAGCGGTTTCGATGTCTTTGGCAATCTTCTCATTGATGCGGGTTTCGAGGGCGGCAATGCTCTCGTTCAGACCTTCGATATTGCCTTCGATGGTAGCGATGGTTGCAACCACCTCGTTGTACTGCTCCAAAGTGGCAAAGGTGGCAGTCGCCCAATCCTCGGTTGATTTCAACTCGGTATCTACATACTCTTGGAGAGTGGCAATCTTACCATCCAACTCCGCATCTTTTGCTTTGAGAGTTTCAAGCACTGCTTTGATAGCATCCAACTCGCCATTTACGGTTGCCCTGAACGCCTCCAACTCTGCAAGGATGTTCGCCTTTTCAGTAGAAATTGTGGAGAGCACCTCGGTTTTCACCTCGTCAATCTTGGTGTTGGTAGTGGTGATTTGGGTTTGCAAATTCTCTGCCTCTTTTTCGAGTGCGGCGATGTACTCCTTCAACTCCTTGTCGGTGCCATTGAGGAGCAGGATGGAGTTGTTGATTGAGGTAATTTGCTGACTGATGGTTGCGATTTGGGTGTTTTCGATGGCATCCAAACGGCTGTTGATTTTCTCGATGTCCTCATCGTAGCACGAAGTGAGGGCCATTCCCAACAGCAGGGGAACAATGTAGAGTAGTTTTTTCATAGTGTAAGTTATTTAGTTGTTGTTTTATTTCTAATTAACTTACCGTAGCAACTCCTATGCGGTGGGTTATGGGCAAAAAGAAAGTGTGGAGTTGATTAGTCTATTCTATCAGAGGCTCTGGAATGCCTTTTCGCAAATAAACATACCCCACACTCGTATCGAATGAGTATGGGGCAGAACACCCCAAATACTATGCAATACGGAGTGACGAGTGTGTTGTTTACCCTGCGATAAAGAATTTTCCAGATTCCTGATAGGGATGAACCAATACACTTTCATCAATAAATATGTACGCCCAAAGCTATTAGGCAGTTAGGCACTACAAATATATAAAATATTTTGCAAAAGCAATCTCGGTTTGTTGTGTAAAACCTCCATTTAGTTGTATCTTTGCCGAAAATAGAAGACCGAGATATGTACATCGCACAGCAAAAACGCAGAGAAAACATCGCCGAATACATCCTCTACCTTTGGCAGTTGGAGGATCTTTTGAGGGCTTTGAAGTTCAGCCCCGAAGCCATATACACCTCGCTCGTACAAAACAGCGACTACGACGAGCAGACCAAACAGCAGGTGTTTATGTGGTATATGAGTCTTGCAGGGCTCCTACAAGAGGAGGGCAAGAGTGAGCGTGGGCACCTCTCCCACACGTTGCACCTCATAGGCGACCTGGAAAACCTACACCTCCAACTCCTCGAACTCCCCATCGGAGCCGCCTATCGCACTCTTTGGGCTCCCCTCAAAGAGGAACTCCCACGCTTGCGTATCGTCATTGCCCGAGATGGCATCAGCGACATTGAGCTCTGCTTCCGTGCCCTCTATGCCACAATGCTCTACCGCATCAAAGGCGACCAAAGCAAAGCCGGAGCCATCGAGGACGTGGTGTCGCTCATCTCGCCCGTGGTGGCCCTCCTTGCCCAAACCTACCTCCAAGTGGAGCGTGGCGAGGTTGACCTGTTCGGCAAGTAGTTGTGATTTTCTTTTTGCACCTTTTTATAAAAAGCTGCACCAAAAATTTTTAGTGTAGCCCTTGCGTGGAGGTGTGAGTGTCTTGGCAGACATCTCGCCCAAAAAGTAAACAACACCCTTTCAAACGAGTTTGAGGGTGTTGTTTTCTTTCGTGGCGGCCTCTTCTGCGGAGAGTCAACACACCTCCCTGAAAAGCCATCAGCACAAAAAAGCCCTGCTCGCAGTGAGCAGGGCTTTTGCTATGATGTTTTTACCAAGTGATTACTCGGTAGGAATGTTTTTGTTCACGTTCTTGCTACCAACGAGTGCGTAGTAGAGCAGGTAAACAAGGCAAGCAACGATTACCCAGTAGCTAACAAGGTAGTTGCTGGCTGCGTCAACAACGGCGTTCTGCAACAAAGGAAGAATACCACCACCGCAAACGAGAGCCATAAAGATACCCGAAGCCTTCTCGGTGTACTTACCAAGACCCTCAACTGCAAGGTTGAAGATGCCACCCCACATAACCGAAGTGCAAAGACCGCAGATAACAAGCAGTGCTGCGTTCACGGGAACCTCTGCAACACCAAAACCTGCGGTACCCATAAATACGGGAAGGTTCACGGTGTTGGCAGGGTTGAGGAAGATAGCACACAATACCAAAACGAGGCCTACGGTAGAAACGGTCGAAAGCATTGCCTTTGCCGACACTTTGCTACCAATGGCAGCACCAACCAAACGACCTACAAGCATCAACAGCCAGTAGGTTGCAGCTACGGTACTTGCGATAGCCTCTGCGCCGCTCTCTACATTAAGACCACCGTTCTGCAACCATTTCTGCAATACGTTGGGAATGCCAACCTCGATACCTACATATACAAAGATGGCGATTGCGCCCAGCACAAAGTGGCGGAACGACATAGGACCATATTTCTCCTTCTCGCCAGCAACAACAGCCTCGGGTTTGTTCTCGGGGATTTTTGTCAGTGCAATAACCACAAATGCTACAGCGAAGATAGCCAATGCGATAGCCATCAAGGGGAACACCTGGCTGATTTTAGCCTCAAGGATGTTGGGAACAAAAATACCCGAAAGGAAGATTACTGCGGTACCCATCAACGAGTTGAACGAACCACCAACCTGTACGAGTTGGTTACCCTTGTTACCACCACCACCGAGTTTGTTCAGCATAGGGTTAACAACAACATTTAACATACACATCGAGAAACCTGCAACGAAAGCACCCAGCAGATAGATTGCGAAGCTCTCGGCAACGCCCGATAGAGTCTGGATACCAACACCAACGAAACCTACGGCAACGGCTGCCAATGCGGTGAATTTGTATCCCTTCTTTTGGAGCATATTACCTGCAGGAATACCCATACAAGCGTATGCAATGAAGTTGGCAAACACACCCAGAGTACCCATCCAGTTGGGTACGCTGAATTGGTTTTTCAAAACATCACCCATAGGCGAAGCCAGGTTGGTGACAAACGAAATCATACCGAACAGCAAGATGCACACAATAATTGCCGGTACGCTTGAATTTTGTTTTTTCTGATTCATAGAGTTTTAAGAATTTTGGTTTATTTTGAGTGATTTGTTTTTCTTTGATTAGGCTTCGCCACAAGCTATTTTGTTCTGCGAAGGTAGTGTTTTTTTTGAAACCTTGTTTTTCTTTGCTCCAAATAATGCTAAAATAGTACACCACTTTCGGGATTTTTGCTCAATCCGAGGTGTGAATAGGCGAGTTCGGTGACCTCCCTACCGCGTGGTGTTCGTTTGAGAAAACCCTCTTTAATGAGGAATGGCTCATATACCTCCTCGATTGTTCCTGCCTCCTCACTCACGGCCGTAGCGATGGTGTTGAGTCCCACAGGGCCGCCACCAAACTTCTCTATTATGGCCAGCAAAATCTTGTTGTCCATTTGGTCGAGTCCTCGTGAGTCGATGTTGAGTGCGCCGAGTGCGTGGCGGGTGATGGCCAAGTCAACCTTGCCATTGCCCATAACCATAGCAAAGTCCCTCACCCTGCGCAGGAGCGAGTTGGCGATACGAGGCGTACCCCTACTACGCAACGCAACCTCGTGGGCTGCTTGGTCGTCAATGTCGATGCCCAAGATGTGTGCCGAGCGTTTCACAATGCCGCTCAAAACCGAGGTGTCGTAGTACTCCAAGTGGCAGGTGATGCCAAACCTTGCCCTTAGTGGGGAGGTCAGCAGGCCGCTACGGGTGGTAGCGCCGATGAGAGTAAAGGGCGCAAGCTCGATTTGTATACTACGAGCCGAGGGGCCTTTGTCCAGCACGATGTCGATTTTGTAGTCCTCCATTGCCGAGTAGAGATACTCCTCAACGATGGGACTCAGACGGTGGATTTCGTCAATAAACAGTACGTCGCCCTCCGAAAGGTTTGTGAGAAGTCCGGCCAAGTCGCCCGGCTTATCCAACACGGGGCCGCTGGTAACTTTGAGCGTGGTGCCCATCTCGTTGGCTACAATGTTGGCAAGGGTTGTCTTGCCCAATCCCGGAGGGCCGTGGAAGAGGACGTGGTCCAGCGACTCGCCCCTCATCAGGGCTGCCTTGATAAACACACGGAGGTTGTCCACAATCTTGTCCTGACCGTGGAAACTCTCCAACTCTTGCGGGCGGATTTTGTTCTCAAAATCCACATCGCTCTCTATATTCCGAATACTCGATTGAACCATGTTTTGTTCTTTTTGTTTTGTTCGTCCTCTTCTACCTCAAACTTCACCCTCACGATTTGGCCCATACTCTTGTCCGAAATTTTGCTTTCGAGCCACGAGAGAATGTCGATGTAGTAGAATGTCCTACGCTCGTAGGGGTGTGTTTCGTAGGGTTTGAGTCTTTCGTAGAGTATTTTGAGTTCTTTTTTGAGGTCTATTGCGTTGATGTTGCCGAAACTTTTGAAGAACGACAACAATACGGCCTTCATCTCGGTCATATCCCTCATCTTGACAATGAACGAGTAGACCGAGCGAATCTGGTAGTCAATGTTGAAGTCGAGCCCTGCATCATAGTGCGCCATAAGGTTCAACATTCGGGCGTAGCATTGGAGGTCCCTGCGAATGTTGTGATCCTTGACGGAGATGATGTAGGAGAGGTATTCGATACATTTGTGGTAGTTGCCGTCGCCGAAGTAGAGTGTTGCCACCTTGTAGTAGAGTGGCATCTTCTCGTGGGTAGTCAAACGGTTGCCATATTTTTTCAGATAGGAGTCGATGTTCTTCACCAACCACAGCCCCTCCTTGTATGTGCCGGCCATTATACACTTGTTGAGTTGACCGGTAAAGAGAATCTGCTGCGAAATCATCGCTGCGTTGTCGTTGAGGGTGGCAATATCTTTTGTTTCACGCTCAAACTCTTCGAGGGTACGCACAAAGGCTTTGTATTTGTGCATCAGATACATACCATCCAAAACGTGTGCATAACCACGCATGTAACCATCATACATCACCTCCTTCATCTCGGGGTGGGTGTTGAAGTGGTCAACCCATTTGAGGGCATAGCGATAGGAGAGTGTTGTGCGGTGGCTGATGTAGTAGTACCACGCCTTAACCTGATAGAAATAGAAGGTTTCGGTGAAGGTCATCGCCTTGCCTTCGTAGGCATCAATCTTGGGCTTGAAGAAGTTTTGCAACCTGTCGAGGTCTTTCTGCGAGCGTGCAAAACCGATGTTCTGGTGGAGCGCATAGCACTGTACCGAGAGGAGCGATAGGGAAGCGATGTTGTTGACCATCGTGGATACCTCACCCGACGACCTTGCGGTCTTGTCGGCAACGTGGCTCATCTCGCTCGAATAGCTCAATACCTTCAACTGTCGTTGTAGGTCCACAATATCCAACACTGCCGACCACTGTTCTGTTGCTCTTGCTTTGGCTTCCACCTTTTCGAGCACCTTTTGGGCCTCGGTGTAGAGTCCCTTGTCGAAGAGAATCTTCACAAAGTCGATTTGCTCTCGTATTTGCAGGGTGGTGGAATGCTGTACATTAAGCAGTCGTAGCGAGGTGAGTATCTGTTTGTAGAGGTGTGCTTTGAGGTTGGGGAGTTGCTGTTTGCTTATTTCTGGACACAACGATAGCACCCTTGCCTCGTCATACTGTTCGAGGGAGTCGAGGGCTGTGAAAAGTTTCAGAAATTTTGCATCCTCATTACCATCGAGCCTTGTGGCATAGAGCTTGAAGTTGCGCTTTTCGGCCTTGCTCATCAGTTTTACAAGGTCGAATACGGCTTCGTGTTTTTCGTTTTTTTTGTGCAACTTTTTTGTGCTCATCTTTCTGCTGTTTTGTGTGGCTTATTGCTACGCCATCCTTTTTTGTTTTGCAACCTTCGGTTGTGCCCAAAAGCCCTTCCATGGCCATTGGGGACGGGTTGTGTTCACAAACCCACATCCGATGCCCAAACGCACCTCAAAACTAATACTTTTCTGCGAGAACTCCACACAATTTTACAATTTCTTTTCCCACCACCCACATCTTGGGCACAAAAAAAAGACTCCCCGACCTTGCCCGACTCCGAATTATGGGTATCTTTGTGGAGACGAAAACTCAACTAAATTTAGATTATGGACATTACTCTTTTGGGCATTTTGGCCCTCATTTGTGCTGTGGTGGGCGTGGTTGGATGTGTCGTTCCCATTCTGCCCGGCACCCCCATTTGCTATGTTGCAATCCTGCTTTGCCAATGGGCCGGAGCGGGGTTCGCCACCAACGACCTCATCATTTGGGCGGTTATTGCTGCGGTTGTTACCCTTGTTGACACCTACCTTCCCGTGTGGATGACCAAACGCTTTGGTGGCTCAAAGGCTGCCACCCGAGGCTCAATGATTGGCATCGTTGTGGGATTATTTGCGGGCCCCCTTGGACTTATCCTCGGCCCCTTCTTTGGTGCGCTCATTGGCGAACTCACCCAGAATGGCAACGATAGCGCAAGGGCCTTCAAGGTGGCCTTTGGTTCTTTTGCGGCCTTCATTTGTGGCACGGGCCTCAAACTCATCGCCTCGGTCTATCTCACCATAAAGGTCATACACTTTGTGTTCTAATCGGTGGCATTGACACAAAAAACGCCTCTCCAAATGCTTGGAGAGGCGTTTTGTTTTACACTCGGCCCTTGTTAGAATGGCAGGTCGTCCACGTCGTCGGCAGGAGCCACAGCGGGAGCAGCCACCGGCTGTGGTGCGGGTTGAGGTACAGGCTGTGCGTAGGCAGGCTGTTGGGGTTGTTGGTAACCACCCTGGCCAAAGCCGTTTCCCTGCTGTTGGTAGGCGGGTTGCTGTTCGCCACCCTCCCTACGACCGCCAAGCAACTTCATCTCGTCGGCCAAAATCTCTGTCGAATAGCGTTTGTTGCCGGTCTGATCGGTCCACTCACGGGTGCGCAGGCGACCTTCGATATAGATTTGCGAGCCCTTGCGAACGTAGCGGTCCACAACATCGGCCAAGCCCCTCCAAAGGGTGATGGTGTGCCACTCGGTGTGGTCGGTGCTCTCACGGGTTTCGCGGTTGTACATCTTCTCTGTGGTGGCGAGCCTAACGCGAGCGGTTTTGACTCCTGTTTCGAGGGTCCTAACCTCGGGGTCCATACCCACGTTGCCCACCAAAATAACTTTGTTAATCATAGTCTGTTATAGTGTTTTGAGTAGTTCTGTGAACAATTTTGTCATATTCTTCTCTGCCAGACGGCCATTGGCTTGTACCTCCTCGTGAGATACACTTGTGTTCTCCATTGTATCGGTAATAATCGACACGCCAAACACGGGGATATCCATATGCCTTGCAGCGATAACCTCGGGTGCTGTGGACATGCCAACGGCATCGCCACCGATAATCTTCACCCACATATACTCCTTGGGGGTCTCAAAGGTGGGGCCGGTGAGTGCCACATAGCAACCATATTGCAGCTTTATACCCTCCCTCTCGGCAATCGCAGTGGCCCTTGCAATCAGTTCGGGATTATAGGCATCGTTCATTGCGGGGAAGCGTGGGCCGAGTTCGTCCAAGTTCTTACCAATCAACGGATTGGGGATGAGGTTGATGTGGTCGTTGATAACCATCACATCGCCCACCCTGAATGTGGAATTCATCGAGCCTGCGGCGTTGGACACAAACAGGTATTTAATGCCCAGCAATTTCATAACCCTCACGGGGAAGACAACCTGCTGTGCGGTGTAGCCCTCATAGTAGTGAAAACGTCCCTGCATTGCCACCACCTTCTTGCCACCCAAGAGGCCGAAGATGAGCCTACCGCTGTGGCCCTCCACCGTCGATACGGGGAAGTTGGGAATTTCGGCATAGGGGATGGCCTCCACAATCTCGATGTGCTCCACCAAGCCACCCAAACCGGTGCCGAGAATGATGCCCACCTCGGGCTCAAAGGCTGTGCGCCCTTTGATATATTCGGCCGAAGCCTTAATTGCGTTCATCATAGCGTCTATATCTTTCGTAGTTCTACATCTTTTCGAGCATACCGACAATGAGTGTCGTCATTCTCTTCTCGGCCTTCGCGCCCTCCTGTTGTACCTCCTCGTGGGTGGATTTCTGTCCGCTGAATGCAGCGTTGGTGATAATAGAAATACCAAACACTGGCAGGCCCATATGCCTTGCGGCGATAACCTCAGGAGTGGTTGACATACCAGCCGCATCGCCACCAATCACCTTGAAGTATCCATACTCCTTTGGTGTCTCAAAGGTGGGACCCGTGGTGCCCACATAGCAGCCATACTGCAACTTGATGCCCTTCTCGGCCGCCACGTCGGTTGCCAGAGCTGTAAGCGCCTTGCTATAAGGCTCGCCCATATCGGGGAAGCGAGGGCCGAGCTCGTTGTAGTTCTTACCAATCAACACGTTGGGGATGAGGTTGATGTGGTCGGTGATGACCATCAAGTCGCCTACCCTGAACGAAGAGTTGATACCACCGCTGGCGTTGGAAACAAACAGATTCTCAATGCCAAGCATCTTCATCACCCTCACAGGGAAGACCACTTGTTCGGGAGCATAGCCCTCGTAGTAGTGAAACCTGCCCTGCATAGCAACTACCTTCTTGCCTCCCAAAAGACCAAAGATAAGCCTACCTGCGTGGCCCTCCACGGTTGATACGGGGAACGAAGGTATTTCGTTGTAAGGGAGTGTGTATTTGATGTCGATGTGGTTCACGAGGCCGCCGAGTCCGGTGCCGAGAATGATGCCCACTTCGGGCTGAAAATCCACTTTGCTACGGATATAGTCAGCCGATGTTTTAATACGTTCAATCATAACTTTGGTGTTTTTATCTCGTAATTCAGTTTTTCGATAAATGTTGCACTATTGCCATCTCGGAAGTTAATCTCAATGGGCAATACAAAGAGCCTACGTTGCAATTCCTCGGGAATATACTTGCGAGAAGTGAGTTTTACCCCATCTTTCTCGGTGGTGATGACAATGGTGTTTTCGCCGTGGGCCTTCACAACCTCGGCGATGTGCTTAATATCGCGCACCTTGTATGTGTGGTGGTCGTCAAAGGTGATTTTTTCCACCACATTAAACCTACCTTCGAGTGTTTCATGGAAACGCTCGGGATTTGCTATTGCCGAAAGGGCTACAACTTTGCTGCCACGAACAACGGTGTCGGCTGCAACATCCGAAAATATCGGTTTGGGATTACCCTGCTTGATATCCGTGAAGAAGAAAGATTGGTAGGGGTAGGGTTTGAGCTCCTTTTGTGCGATGTTGCGCTCAATGGGCGACATCGTTTTAGGAGTCTTGGTAATCAGGAAGATGTTTGCTCTGTAAAGTTGCGATGGAGTGTCGCGCAGGGTACCTGCCGGCAACATTTTGTTGCGGAAGGGCGGGATGTTGTAGTCCGACAACACAATACTTACCTTGGGGGTAAGGCTTCGGTGTTGAAAACCGTCGTCCATCACAATGAGGTTTACCTCTGGGTGCTCCTCCTGGATACGCCTGATGGCCTTAACCCTGTTTTCGCACACCACAACAACAGTGTCGGGAAACTTGCGTTTGATTTGCTTTGGCTCGTCGCCCACGTTGAGGAACGAGTCGTTCACTTTAACTTCGATGTAGCCTTTGGTGCGCCTACGATAGCCCCTCGAAAGAACGGCTATGGTGTATTGGGAAGAGAGATTTTTGACAAGAAACTCCACGGTGGGGGTTTTTCCTGTGCCGCCAACGGCCACATTGCCAACACAGACAATGGGTATGTCAAACTGCGTGGAGCGCAGAATTTTCAAGTCATAGAGCCTATTGCGCACGGCAACACCTGCGCCATATAACCCTGCTGTTATCTCCTTTAAGAGTCCCATTTTGTGTCGTTTTTGTAGTTTACCTTAGGTAGAACCACAAAGTTATTGCTTAATTTTCTTATTTCCAAACATTAATACTATTTCTCCCTGGCGTTGCGGTTGCGAGCATCCAACACGAGCGATACCAATAGGTCGGCATTTCGGCAGCTAATCAGGTAGCGTCGGCGGGTAGTGTGGATGGCTACGCACTGCTTTCTGTTCGTGGCGTAGACACGATAAACAAGCCCGCCTTTGAGGGTGATATAGCGTCCAAAGTAGCCAAAAAATCCACATGAGCTACAAAGGGGTATTTTGTGACGGAAGCCGGCATCGCCCAGGGAAACAATGTCCACAATGCTCCCTATGGGCAAGAGGGTGGTGTCAAGTAGACATCGTAGCTCCAAAGTGTTGTTATCCAATATGATGCGGGTGGGTTTGGATAGCAGCAACAGCGCCACCAATGCCACACACAATGCTGTGGCCCACGCGGCCAGATAGTATGCACCCTCTGCGCGAGTAAAGAGCACAGCTAAGCCACTTCCCATTGCTGCCAACACGGCGAGCGTTGTCAGCCACGAGTGCCTATCGGCCCTTCCATATCTGAACGTGATTTTCATCCTTTTATTTTTTCGAGAGGAGTGCTTCGGCAATTATTAGGTCGTCGGGCGTGGTGATTTTCAGATTACAGCGTTCGCCCTCGTAATAGCCCAGAGTGATGCCAAGTTGCTCTTCCACCACCGTTGCATCATCCGTAAAGCGTGGATTTGGCTCGGTTTGGTAGGCCCTGTGTAACAAATCTGCACGAAATATCTGTGGCGTTTGCACGGCCCTTAATCTGTTGCGGTCAATCACCTCAAACCCCTTTTCGGAGAACACCCTGAACGAGTCCACGGCCTCCACGATCGGAATGGCCGCACCCGTTTCGGTTGCCACAGCCACACCTCGGTCAATCATCTCCTTGCTTACTAATGGTCTTACGCCATCGTGTACGACTACAAGGTCGCACTCGCCAAGCGCAGCGAGTCCACACTTCACCGACTCAAATCTTGTGGCTCCGCCCGAGCAAACCTTATGTGTTCCCGCAAGCCCTCTTTTCGTACAAATATCTCTCCACCTTTCGTGCTGATCGCAGGGGAGTACCACAACCACTTCCAAGGCCTTATCGAGAAAGGCTCGGAGGGTGTATTCGAGGATGGTTTTACCCCCGATTTCAAGGAATTGTTTGGGTACTTCGGCACCCATCCTGTTGCCAACACCTCCGGCAACGATGATAACTCCTAATTTTGTGGCCTTTACGTCCATCTTGTGCGGAAAAATAAGGTTAATTTTAAGGTGTGTTTTAAGGTAATATCACAACCCGTTTTCGGACAGCGCTTTGTTACCCTAATCAATCTTTTCGAGAGCCTGCCAAAGAGCCCCTTCTTCAACCTTCATTCGCACCGAATCGGTGTGTGAAAGTTGTACCTCAGGGCGAGTTTCGGGCCAGAGGTCATAGCGACCAATCTGTTCCTTCTTGCGCACTTCGCCAGCCAACTCGGCCAACACTTTGGTCTTGATGTTCTCAAACGCGGAGGAGTTCTCCTTCTTGATTGGCTCCACGGGATTGGATGGTATTTTCAGGGGGTCAATAGCCTTGCCATTCTTATAGACACGGAAGTCCAAGTGTGGGCCGGTTGAGTGTCCCGTGTTGCCCACAAAACAAATCTTCTGTCCCTGCGACACGCGAGTGCCTACGTTGATACCTTTGGCATAGCCATTGAGGTGTAGATAAGCACTTGAATAGCCGTTTGTATGTTTGATTTTCAGCACGTTACCTCCGCCATTCTTATCCCAATACTTGGCCGTCACTGTACCATCGGCAATGGCCACAACGGGCGTGCCTTTGGGAGCTGCATAGTCTACACCGTGGTGTGGGCGACGTATCTTCAAGATGGGATGCATACGAGAGTTGGAGAACTTCGAACTGATGCGTGTGAACTTCAAGGGGGCTTTGAGGAACTGCTTGCGCATACTCTTTCCATCCTCATCCCAGTAGCTCAACTTACCACCCTGCACAAAAGGAATGGCATAGTAATCCTTGCCCGCGTGGGTAAACTTACTTCCCCACACGGTGCCGATGCCGGCCCTTTCGCCATCCACATATTTCTCGTCGAAAATGGTGGTGAATGTATCACCTTCGTGGAGCGCAAAGAAGTCCACGCTCCATCCGTAGATGTCCTCAATCTCAATTGCAAGCGCAGGTGGTATGTTGTTTTCTACCAGGCAATTCCACAGCGAAGAGCTGATTGTGCCCGACACCTTGCGGCGCTTGTAGGTAACCTCCTTTTGCTCGGTGCGCACACTAATGGTGCCCTCTGCGTCGAGCGAAATGTGCACCATACTCTCCTTGTCTTTTTCGTATACAAAGTGGCGAAGATGCGTTCCGAGTGAGTCGCTCTCGGAGAAGATGGCATATTTGTCGCCAACTTTGATGCTGCGGAAGTTGTAGGTGGGTTTTGCTTCGGCGGCGATGTGGTTGATGTTTGCCTGCGAAGTATGGCCTTCAAGCAGGTGGGAGAGGGTTTGACCACTCTCCACCTTGCCTTGAACGACATCATATTTGCTCACATCATATCCATAGAGCAACTCCACCTTTTGCGTGGGGATATCCGTGGGCTCAGCATTGTTATTTCCTCCGAGTTTAATGATGTAAACGGAGGCAACAATCAGGGCCGAAAGTGCAATTACGAGCACCTCCCAGCGGACCTCTTTGTTGAATATGCGGATGTTTTTCATTTCTTTACATTTGTGGGATTTGTTTTCAACCCACTGACTGCTTGTTAGTTGAGTGTGGGGAGGAAGGAGTAGTTGTTGGAGTAGTAGAGCATCTGCTCGATGTAGTTGTCGGGATACTCAATTTTCACATCCACAACCTTGCCATCCTCCTCAACGAGAGTGTAGATGGGGTTGATGAAACCCGAATAGGGTTGGATGTTGAGGGTCGCGTAGCGCTCCAAAACCTCCTTGTGCAACTCGGGGTCAATCTTCACAGCATACTTCTCAATCAACTCCCTGCCGGCCTCGAAGTCGCCCTCCGATTTGATACGCTGAATCTCATAGAGCATCTCGCCGAAGAGCTCACGCAGACGCTCGAAGTTGTTTACAACGATGTACCTCTTGCCATCCTCTACAACCCACTCGATTACATTCTCTGCCTTGCCGTGCTCATAGCACCACTCTGCAATGAGTTTGCGGTTGCGCATGTGCGACTGCTCAACGTTTTTACCCAACTCGATTCGGGTAAACTGAGTCATAATACCATTCATAATGTACTCGGCATATTGTGCTTTTGCCACCTCAAACGAGGGTACAAGGCCGATTTCGACGAGCTTGGGGTCGCCGATGTAGTACAAACCAAAGAGGTCGGCACGGGTCTCTTCGAGGGCCGAGCCATACTGTTTGAGCTCGCCACCTTTGGTGCCGGGAGCCAACTGGCCCGAGCCGTGACCGAGACACTCGTGGATGTCGGTGTGGAGGTTGTCGCCTAAGCGACCATATTTTGCAATGCGCTCACGATCCTCTTCGCGAAGGATGAACTCTTCATCAAAACCGTTGCCACGAGCACTTTCTGCATAAGCTTCGGTGATGTTGTCGATGGTTACCGACTTCGAGCCGTGCTCCTTGCGAATCCAATCTGCATTGGGAAGGTTGATACCGATGGGGGTTGCGGGGTAGGCATCACCTGCGAGTGTTGCTGCGGTGATAACCTTTGCCGACACGCCCTTAACCTCTGCCTTGCGGTATGCGGGGTTGATGGGCGCGTGGTCCTCAAACCACTGTGCGTTGTCGCTGAGGAGTTTGGTGCGGAGAGTTGCCTCGTCGTTTTTGAAGTTTACGATGCTCTCCCAAGCACCCTTACGACCGAGGGGGTCGCCATAGTCCTCGGTGAAACCGTTAACATAGTCGATGTAGCTTTCGGTGTCTTTGGTCCAAGCAATATTGAACTCATCAAAGAGTCGGAGGTCGCCCGTTTTGTAGTACTCAACAAGGGTGAGGATGGTCGATTTCTGGGGCTCAGTGGCTACGCCTGCGGCTTTTTCGAGCCAATAGACAATCTGCTCGATGGCACCGGAGTACATACCTCCCACCTTGTAAGTCTTTTCGTAAATCTTGCCACCCTCTTTTACGAGTTTGCTGTTCAAACCATAGGAGATGGGGCAGGGGTCATTCTTCTTTGCCATCTTGGCATAGAACTTCTCGGCCTCGGCCTGGCTCACACCCTCGTAGTAGTTCATTGCAGAAGCCTTCAATACATCCACTCCGTCGTCTTGAACCAACTTTGAAGCGTAAAGTTCGGGGTCGAAGATGGCGGGAACGATGATTTTCATCATCTCGGCCTGCGAAGAGAAGCCTTCGTTGGGTATCGTAGCAGCACATTGTGCAACTAACACGTTCTCAAAGTATTCCTGCGAGAACTCTGGTTTGAATTTGTCATTACTATAGTGGTGGTGGATGCCATTTGCGAACCAAACCTTCTTCAAATACTTCTCAAAAGCCTTCCAATCGGCACACTCCTTGTCGCCCTGGTAGTTTTGGTAGATTGCTTCGAGGGTGCGGCGGATTGCGAGGTTGTATTTGAAATTCTGGTCAAACATAATGTCCCTACCGCTGATGGCTGCCTGGTTGAGATAGTATATCAACTCCTTCTGTTCGAGACTAAGCTGCTCAAATCCGTGAACTTTGTAACGGAGAACTTTGATGTCGTCGAAGTTGTCGATTTGCCAGCGGAAATCGTCGGCTTTCTGCTCTGCGCAGGAGGTTGCTGAAAGTGCAATCATTGCGGATGCGATTAAAAGTGTTACTTTTTTCATTGTTTGTAAGTTTGAGATTTGTCCATTTGGGAACAAAGGTAGCAATAAATGTGGAATAACGTAGTTATTCGCCCAAGTTTTGGGAGTGTTTTTTACTTTCTCGGTGGTGGTGTGGTGGCAAAGAGAGGGTTGAAAGTGTAAAAAATTGCTTCTTGTGGCTCAACTTTCAAAAAAGATTTCTATTTTTGTAGGTCGTATTGTGCAAATACGATATCGAAACGAAGTTAAACTAATGGCAAAAACAAGTATGGATGATGGTTATTCCAGTAAAAATTGCAGCAGCATCAACGCTCAGCGCTGTGCCATTGGTCTATGGCTTGCGCTCGGCCGCTAACATCGAGGCCGACATTCAACATCTTTCCCAAGAGGAGGCTTGTGATGCACTTGTTGCCGGCACGGTGGATATCGCCTTGCTGTCGGCCGATGTGGCGTGTGGTCTTGCCGACACTAAAATCGTTACCGACTTCTGTATTGCACCCGTTAAGGGCTCTTCTGCCGGCCTTACCGAAGAGTGGGGTGTTGGTGTGGAGGCTCCTGTGGCTGCCGTGTGGGTGGCTCGCGAGGGTGTGTCGCCCGAGGTGTTGGATGCGGTTGAGGTTGCGCTTACTCTCGGGGTGGAGCGCATCTACGAGGCCTTGATGGTACTCAATGAGTGTCCACGAATCGAGGATTACACCTTTCTCACAACTCAAATCGACTATCTGTTTGACGCAAAAAAACATAAGGCGTTGGAGGCGTATTGGAAAAAGCTTAAAAAAGTTACCGCCCACGCCAACCCGGGCTGACTGAAATAAGGAGCCGCAGGGGTGTAAGCGCCCGCTGACGGCTGTCCATTCGGACAATTTAAGGAAAACACGTTCACCTCTAAATCCGAACAGCCCAAAGATGATTACAATTTACCTGAAACAATACAACAAAATAGTGCGTGAGGCCGATATCAAACTCTTTGACGAACTCGGCTACGACGACATTTTGTGGATAGACCTCCTCTCGCCCACCATTCAGGAGCGCAAGGCGGTCGAGAACTTTATGGAGATTAACCTGCTTACTCGACAGCAAATCGAGGAGATTGAGTCAACCTCCAAGTACTCCGAGACGGAGAGTGCTATTTTTTCCAACACAAACTTTTTTGTCCCTTCGCCCGACGGCTTTACCGTTGAGCCTGTGTCGTTTATCGTGAGTGAGGGCCTTCTGATTACCACTCGTAATGCCGAGTTTCGCACCTTCAATGAGGCCTCCAAGAGGTTGCAGATGAACAACCGACAGTACACCACCGGTTACCACCTGCTGATTTCGATTTTGGAGGTTAGGATTGATGCTGACGCCGACTTGGTTGAGAATGTTTCCAAGCAGATTGCTGCATTGAGCAAGGAGATTTCGGTGGACGGACACGTTGATAAGAATGATATTACCCGTATCAACAATCTCCAAGAGCAGACCATGTCGATTAGGGAGAACATCTTTGACCGCCAGCGAATTCTCTCTGGTATTCAGCGAAGTGAGCGCTTCCCCAACGATATTTATCCCCGTTTGCAGTTGATGATGAGGGATGTGAACTCACTGATTTCTCACGCCGATTTCAGTTTTGAGCGTCTGGACTACTTGCAGGATACGGCACTTGGACTTATTACCATTGAACAGAACAATACCTCGAAGATTTTCACCCTTGCATCGGTGGTTTTCCTGCCCGCCACATTGGTAGCAAGTATCTATGGTATGAACTTTAAGTGGTTGCCGTTCCTCAATTGGCAGCACGGCTGGCTGGTGGCGATGGCACTGATCATTGCCCTTTCGGGTGCGACCTATTTCTTCTTCAATCGCCAAAATAAGGGGTGATTTGTGGTAAAAATAAGGTAATATAAAGCCCCTAAAACAAGACAATTTTTTAGTTCACATAAAAAAGTCCTCAACCAATTATGGATGAGGACTTTTCTTTATTTTATATTACCTTAAAAGATACCTTATTTTGTGCTCGGAAGATTTATAAATACACCAACTCTGAAAACCGAATTGCGGTTGTCGGGAACGGAGATGTGTGGACGGCCCGAAAGAGAATCCGAGACACCGTTGTGGGTTTGGGTAACGCCCATAGTGTATCGCATTTCTATACCCAAACCGAGTTTGGGAGCCATAAGGCACCTAATGCCAAGCGTTGCTCCAAAATCCCAAGGGTGGAATTCGCTCTTGTCGAACTTACCCTCTCCCAAAACGGTCCCGCCATCCAACACCGAGGGCATTTCGTAGGCGTAAGTTGCGTCCAGAAAGGCTCCGGCTTGTGCGCCAACAAGCAGTGTGATGTGCTTGGGGATAGAAACGGTGAACAATAGAGGTATGTTGAGGTAGTTATAGTCGTAGGTATAACGACTGCCTTTGTCTATATACGTTGCACCTTGTGCCGACCAACTCGCACCGAGCTCCATACCCAATGTTGAATTGAATTTGCAGCCAATGCCAATCTCCGAATACAAGTCAACTTTGGGACTCACGCCCTCCAAACCGATTAGTGAGGAGATGTTTACGCCATCATTAACAATAAAATAGGCACCCTGTCCGAAGGTTGGGCTACTCCACAAAAGAGCCGATACCATTGCCAATGCTGCCAATACAATTTTTTTCATAATACACACGGTGTTGTTTGTCGCTTACAAATATACACAAAAAACCCGAAAGCCATCTCTCGGCCTTCGGGTTTTTGCTGTGTTGTGAAACAAGTTGTTGATTAGAACTCGTAGAATACGCCGAGTTGGACAACGCCCTGCTTGCCCCAAGCGTCAGCGGTAACTTCGCCTTTGTCGTTTTTCACTGCGGGGAAGACGTTGGTCAGGCCAATGTTGTAGCGAGCATCAACGCCGATATTCTCGGTGAGTTTGTACTGTGCGCCCAATACCAGCGAGAGGTCAAGGGTGTTGTAATCATCTGTATATTTGTCGTTTTCGGTGGTCTGCTTGTCGCCGGAGATGGTTGTGGTCTTAACATTAAAACCTGTTGCGAAACCAAGCTGAGGACCAGCATAGGCACTAATGGGGCCAAAGTGTGCTTTTGCCAAAATGGGCACATTCACATAGTTGACACTCCAAACATATTTGGTTGTTGATGCAATTCCTGCCAAGGCCGAAGTGGACTCAACTTTGGTGTTTACTCCCTGCATCGAGAAGTTGGCCTCTACCTGAATACCCAACATAGGCATTGCCATATACTCGGCAAATACACCTGCATTAAGGCCAAGCTTCATTGATTGCGAGGGGGTTACTTTGGCAAGGTCGCCAAAATCAACGCCGTTGTTTTCACCAATTACTCCGCTGATGTTAGCCAAGTTGCCACCAACTTTCACGCCGAAATTGATTTGAGCAAAAGCACCCAACGAGAGTGCCAATGCAGCTACTGTTACGATAAGTTTTTTCATATTTGTTTGTTTTTAGTGGTTTAATGTTTTTCTCAAAGATAAGAATTATTTTATTAGGTTGTACCACGTTGTTAGAAAAATAACGCAAAGTTTATACGGTTAGTATAATTGGGCCAACAAAAAGTTGTTGCTATCCTCTTGGGCGCATATTGCAAAAAACAGAAAAGGCCTGCCTCGGCAGGCCTTTTCTGTTTTTGAGGGGGAATACCTATTTTTATATATACCCCCCTCGCTTATTTGCCTCGTCTATCGGAGTGGCTTGATATCCTTGATTCTCAACTGCGGAGTGGTGACACCTCGATAGTGGTTTTCCACGATGGAGTAGCACACATCCACAGGCCTTCCGTTACGAATCCAATCGAAGTGGGTGGGTTGTTGGAAGGCGATGGCGCCAATGGTGGTGTTTGGTTTCTGCCTCTGTGTGAGGTCCATCTTGATGTGCTCAAAGTCGGCACCCACAAGTTTGGCATCGCCTCTATTACTTGCACCCCTGGTTGCAAACACAGGCGCATTGTTGCCCGGTCCGAAGGGTTGGAAGCGCGATAAAACTGCCCTGAACGAAGGGGTGATGTCGCTAAACAGCAACTCCGAGTCAATCTCCACTTGTGGTACAAGTAGGGTGGGGTCGATGTGCTCCTCAACATAGGCGTGGAACCTACGGGTGAACTCCTCCACATTCTCCGGCTTCATCGTAAGTCCGGCAGCGTACATGTGGCCACCAAAGTTTTCCAACAGGTCGGAGCACGACTCCACCGCCTGATAGAGGTCGAAGCCTGCCACGCTACGTGCCGAGCCGGTTGCGAAGTTGTTGCTCATAGTCAGCACCACTGTGGGCTTATAGTATGTCTCAATCAACCTCGAAGCGACAATACCCACAATGCCCTTCATCCACTTGGGGTTGTAGATGACGATACTCTTGTGGCTCTTCATCTCCTCGCTACTCTCAATGATGTCGTGGGCCTCCTGTGTTACGTTGCGGTCGATACTCTTGCGGTTTTGGTTGAACTCGTCAATCACATCGCCAGCCCTCTCGGCCGCCTCTTCGTCCATCTCGATAAGCATCTCCACCGCCTTGTGGCCACCCGAAGGTGCTGCATCGGGGTCGTTGGGGTCCACTCTCATACGGCCTGCGGCATTGATGCGTGGACCGATTTTGAAGACGATGTCGTCGATGGTAATCTGGTGCTTGTCGAGTTTGCAGATGCGGATGACCGAAGCGAGTCCCTTGCGAGGATTCTCGTTGAGTTTACGCAAGCCATAGTAGGCCAAGATGCGGTTTTCGCCCGTGAGAGGAACGATGTCGGCAGCGGTGCTAACCACTACCAAATCCAGCAATTTCTCCACCTCGCTGAACGGAATACCCTTCTTTTGGGCATATCCCTGCACGAGTTTGAAACCCACACCGCAGCCCGACAGTTCGTCGAACGGGTAGTGGCAGTCCTCCCTCTTGGGGTCCAACACAGCTACCGCTGCGGGAATCTCGTCGCCCGGCAGGTGGTGGTCGCAAATGATGAAATCAATCCCTTTACTTGTGGCATAGGCGACTTTCTCCACGGCCTTGATACCGCAATCGAGTGCGATAATCAGCCCCACACCCTTACGCTCGGCATAGTCGATACCGGCTATCGACACGCCATATCCCTCCGTGTAACGGTCGGGAATGTAGAAGGTGAGGTTTTTGTGTCCTCGGCTGCGCAGGAAAGTATAGACCAGCGCCACCGCCGTACAGCCATCTACATCGTAGTCGCCATACACCATGATTTTCTCACCATTGCGCACAGCCCTATCGATTCGCTCCACAGCCTTGTCCATATCCTTCATCAGGAATGGGTCGTGGAGGTCCGACAGCCTCGGGTTAAAGAACCTTGTGGCCTCTTCGTAAGTCTCTATGCCTCTCTGAACAAGTAAGTTGGCAAGGACAGGGGGGATATTGAGCTTCTGTGAGAGGTTCAACACCTTCTCTGGCTCGCCCTGTTCCTTGATTACCCAACGTTTGTCAATTGGCATAATCTTTTAGTATTTATTTTATTAACGTCTAATTTCTCTGCCAAGTGGGCCACGAGTCGCTCTTTGACAACTGCGAGGTCCATACGCTCTCCGAGCTCAACCTCCATAGAGGTTGCGGTGCGGTCGGTAAAGCCACAAGGGTTGATGTGGCCGAAATATCGGAGGTCAGTGTTTACATTGAGCGCAAAACCGTGCATTGTTACCCAGCGGGAACTCCTAACTCCGATGGCACAAATCTTCCTCATCGGCCTTCCCTGTTCAACAATCCACACTCCTGCGGCTCCCTCCACCGTCTGACACACAATGCCCCATTCGGCCATTGTGTCAATCACGGCTCCCTCGATGGCACCAATGTAGGCCTTCAGCCCAATGCCCAACTGTTCGAGGTCCAAAATTGGATAACCCACCACCTGACCGGGGCCGTGAAAGGTGATATCACCCCCTCGGTCGATATGGTAAAACTCCGCACCTATACTCTTTAAGAACGCTTCTGCAACCAAAAGATTGCTCTCTTTGCCACTTTTTCCAAGTGTATATACGGGTGGGTGCTCAACCAACAACATCGTTTGTTGCGGCTTTCCTCCTCCCGCTTTTGCTGCTATGGCGTGGTCGAAAAGCCTCTGTTGCAACTCCCAGCACTCGCCGTAGGCCATCGTGCCAATATCAACCACATCCAATTCCATAGCTCTAATGTTACCTACTCTTGTGTCCTTGCTCCCGTGCAAGCCTCCACCGCTTGGTCTGCCAAGTAGGATGACCTCACAAGTGGCGCACTTGCCACATATTTGAACCCCATCGCCAAAGCCTCCTCCTTCCATTGGTCAAACTCCTCGGGGGTAACATACCTCTCCACCGCAAGGTGTTTGGCCGTAGGGCGCAGGTATTGCCCAAGGGTTACAATCTCCACTCCAGCCTCTCGCAAGTCGCCGAGGGCCTCTAACACCTCCTCGTGACTCTCGCCCAAGCCGACCATAAGGCCACTCTTGGCAGGCACGTCGCTCTCGGCAATGCGCCTCAGGGTGCGGAGCGAGGTGTCGTACTGCGCCTTGGAACGCACCAAAGGAGTAATCCTGCGGATGGTTTCCAAGTTGTGTCCTGCAATGTGGGGCCTTGCGCTCATCACAAGGTCCACAAGCTCCTCCCTGCCGTCAAAGTCGGGCAGGAGCACCTCTACTGTTGTGGTTGGATTAATAGTTTTTACAGCCTCAATAACCTGTCGCCAATGCTCGGCTCCCCCATCGGGCAGGTCGTCCCTGTCCACCGAGGTGATTACGGCGTGGCGGAGTCCCATCAGACGAATGGACTCGGCAACCCTTTCGGGTTCGTTTGGTTCGATAGGTAGCGGCCTACCCGTTTGTGTCGCGCAGAACTTACAACCTCGGGTGCAAATGTTGCCCAAAATCATAAAAGTAGCAGTCCTTCTGCTCCAACACTCTGCCTTGTTCGGACACTTTCCGCTACTACAAATAGTGTGCAGTCCGTGTGCCTCAACGATGTGTGCAACCTCGGCAAAACCCTCTCCATCGTGGAGTTTGATTTTAAGCCATTCGGGTTTGATTTGTCGCTTTACCTTGTCATTCAGAACAGGCATTAAAAAATACTATTTTTCCAATTAGTGCAAAAGTACGCATTTGGTTTTTATTTTCCAAACGCCCACACCTATTTTTAATAGGTATGGCTTAAATAGCCTTTCTGCTTACATCTGTATGCGTGAAAACAAACGAGCCACCCAATGTTGGGTGGCTCGCAAAATGGTTGGGAATAAAGAACTACTCGTCTTTCTCTTCCTCTTGGTAAGCCTTCAAGAGTTTCTCCTGAACATCAGCAGGTACCTGCTCGTAGGAAGCAAACTCCATGGTGTAGCTTGCACGGCCCAAAGTCAATGCACTCAAAGTGGTCGAGTAGCGATACAACTCTGCCAGAGGCACCTTGGCATCCAAGCGGCTGTATTTGCCCTCGGCGTTCATACCCATAATGGTTGCTCTACGGCCGTTGAGATCACTCATAATATCACCCATATTCTCGCCGGGTACGAATACCTGTACGTCATAGATAGGCTCCAAAATCTTGGGACCTGCGTTGCGGAATGCCTCCTTGAAGGCGTTGCGAGCAGCCAATACGAACGAAATCTCATTTGAATCTACGGGGTGCATCTTACCATCGTAGATGATAACACGGATGTCACGAGCATACGAACCGGTCAGAGGACCCTCGTTGAGTTTATCCTTAATACCCTTCAAAATAGCAGGCATAAAGCGAGCATCAATAGCACCACCAACGATAGCGTTGCAGTAGATGAGTTTGCCACCCCAATCGAGAGTGTACTCCTCTTTGCCCTTGATGTTTACGATGAGGTCCCTGCCGTCAACTTTGTACTTGCCGGGCTCGGGCATTCCCTCATAATATGGCTCAACAATCATGTGTACCTCACCAAACTGGCCCGAACCACCCGACTGTTTTTTGTGGCGGTAGTTGGCAGCAGCAACCTTGGTAATGGTCTCACGATAGGGAATCTTGGGAGCCGAGAACTCAACATCAATCTTGTGTGCACCCACGAGGGTCTTCAAGAGGTTGATGTGGGTCTCGCCCTGGCCCTGAACGATGGTCTGTTTCAACTCCTTCGAGTACTCAACCTTGTAGGTCAAATCCTCCTGTTTGATGCGGTTCAAGAGCTCGCCCAACTTCTCCTCGTTGTTCTGGTCAACAGCCTTGATTGCTGCACGGTAGCGAGGTGCGGGGAATTTGATTTTGGAAATCTCGGCAACCTCACCAACACCCAGAGTGTCGTTGGTCTTGGTACCTTTGAGTTTTACGGTGCAACCGATATCACCGGCGCACATCTCGCTAACTTTAACACGGTTCTTACCTGCGCAAGCGAAAATCTGCGAGATTTTCTCTTTGTTGCCATTGCGGGGATTGGTCAACTCCATACCCTCGGTGAGTTTACCGGTAACTACGCGGAAGTAGCTAACCTCGCCTACGTGCTGCTCAACAGCGCTGCGGAATACGAAGATAGAGGCGGGTTTATTTTCGTCTGCAACAACATCGTTACCCTCAACATCAGTCAAAGCCTTAGCCTGTGCGGGGTTGGGAAGTACGTTGATGATGAACTCCAAGAAACGTTTGATACCGAAGCTCTTCTTTGCCGAGCAGCAGAAGATGGGCATAAAGTCGCGACCAGCAACACCATCCCTCAAACCCTGGCGGATTTCGTCGGGGGTAAGGTCGTTGGTCTCAAAGAACTTCTCCATCAGGGCTTCGTCGTTGATGGCAGCAGCCTCCAAGAGGGCCGAGTGGAACTCCTCTGCACGGTCAGCCTCCGATGCGGGAATGTCGAGAATCTCCACATTACCGTTGTCGTCTTTGGCCTTGTACATCTTCATTGTCAAAACGTCAATGATGGAGTCGAAGCCTGCACCTGCGTTTACGGGGTACTGAACGATTACGGGCATGATGGGCGAGTTGGTTTTCAGCGAGTCGTAAATCTGGTCCCAGTTTGCGTTCTCACGATCGAGCTGGCTAACCAAACCAACAACGGGCATCTTTGCCTCGGCGGTGTAGCGGTTGTGGATCTCGCTACCAACATCAAAACCGTTGTGGTTCATAACGAGAGCAGCAAGGTTGCACACCTTGAAGGCCGAGAATTCGCCACCGCAAAGGTCATCCACGCCGGGAGCGTCAATGAAGTTGAACTTGTGGTTCTGGAACTCGGTGTAGAGAACAGTGGGGTAG
>JBGUSZ010000014.1:0-28986 GCA_045132795.1 Tidjanibacter sp.
ATTGTCTTGACCTCTTCAAGAGTCAGGAATGTAGGATCATTTTCCTGCTGGCGATATTGTATGCCGGCGAATGGATTGATTCTCATCCAACCCATATTAAGTCCCATATTGACGAATTTCTTGAAACACTTCATATATCTCACCAATGTATTTTGGCAAAGACGCTTTTCAAGACGCATGTGTCGCTCGACATAGATAATAAAGTCACGAGAAAGTTCAGGAAAGACAATATCCTCCTTTTCATAGAAAGATTGAACACAAGCCTTCAAGCAACGGTAGCAATTCCAATATCGGTTGATGGTTATCTTCTCATACTCGATACCGATAAGTGCTTCCATTGCTTTAATTTCCTTTTCCATTGTATTGAGGAAGGTTCGCTTATCACCTTTATTAAATAAGCGTTTCAATAGATGTGAAGGAGTGATAAGTGCATCTTCAAGTAACAACTCTTTGTGAAGGTTGTGAATCTTGGTTTTGAGAGATTCGATATAATCGTTCAGTTCGATTGAAACCCTGTCTCTGCCTTTACAGCAGCCACGGGCTTGGTTCCACAAACGAGGCAATACGCTACGCTGTATGCGTACCTCGTCAGACACTCCGTTGATAGTAACACGGACTACGATAGGTGCTTCGCCGTTCTTCAGCAAGCTGCTCTTCTTGATAACGAAGAGGATTTTCATTGTTTCATGCTTCATCTTACATACATTTTTTTGTGGTACAAAAGTGCTAATGTTTGATGAAACGCACGCTATGCAAATAAGTGAATATCTGTGCTTTACATATCAAATCGTGGCTTTTTTCAGTGGCTCAAAAAAAAGCCACGAATTTGGCACGATTGAAATTCCTAAATCTGCATGTTTTGCACAGTTGAAACAAAAAGAAAACCTCTGAATTCGTTGAAATTCAGAGGTTTTCATCTTTTTGCTGTGATTCTTCGTGGTGCCACCGGGAATCGAACCAGGGACACAAGGATTTTCAGTCCTTTGCTCTACCAACTGAGCTATGGCACCAGCCGTGCTTTAATCTCTCAAAGCGGTTGCAAAGGTAAGCATATTTTTTAATTCTGCAAATCTTTTCGTGGTTTTTTCAAAAAAAATATTCTTGAAGGAGAAGTGTCGAGTCTTTATTGCACAGTTTCATTGTTTTTGCAGGTGGTGCATCTGATGTCCAAAGAAGTCGCGTTTACCAACACATTCAAATCCCAGTGAGGTATAGAGTCGTTCGGCGGCGGGATTCTCAATGTCAACAATCAATCCTACTCGTTGGGCACCCTCCGAGAAAGCCTTCTCGCAGAATGCATTTACCAAGTGTAAACCGATGCCATTGCCTCTGAATTCGGGGAGAACAGCAACAGAATCAAGATAGTACTCCTCGGCAGAAGTTTCATCAACTACGTTTGGTCTTCGTCCCGTTAGTCTATCTACAATCGCCAATGTACCGCTTCGTAAGGTCTCCAAATTCGCTCCATCATAGCCCACGACAGCACCAGCAACCACGCCGTTATACTCAGCGATGAGTGCGTTTTGCCAACTATATTGAGTGGCTTCCGTGTGGGCGATTTCGGTCAGTACGTCGAGGTAGTGCTCCCCACAGTAGTTACGCAGCGCTACTTCATCTCCAATGGCCATTGCTATGGTTTGTGCGATGATGTGGGTATCCTCAGGTTGTGCCGCTCGGATTGTGATTTTCGGAGTATTCATCTGGTGAATCTAGTTAATACTTATCCCAAGTCATTCAAATTCTATTCAAGCACCAACGGCTTCCAAACCTTTGGAAGCCGTTGAAATGATAGCTGATTAGCAGACGGGGTTAGCTATTTTTACACGTTCATAGCGGTAGCCTCGTTTGCGAAGTTCGAGCGTTACGCCCGCACGAAACATAACCTTCGCCGAGCGAGCCAAAATGTAGAATGCGCGGGTGGTCTGTTTCTCAATTTGCTCGTGCTGGATGGCGTTCATCACGCTATGAGCCAAAGTGCGCATCGTATCTTCGAGTTCCTCACGTTCCTTACTTTCGGGTTCGATGTGAAGAATGTGTTTGAGGATATACTCGTCAATGGTATCAAAGCCTCCGCCGTAGCGTTTCAGGTCGTCATATGTTTCCTTCTCGTGTTTCTCCCAAGCGGTGTCCCACCAAGCGGCCAGAGCCATACCCACATAGGCGGCAACAGCGAGTGTGAATGCAGGGTAGGAGTTGATTTGCCCAACAGCATCGGCCATATATTCGGGGGCAAATTCGTGCCAACGTTCCTCCAACTCGGCTACGTCCATTAGTTGGCCTTCGGAGCCGTAGATACCTGCGAGGAGGTTTTCTAGTCGCTGTTCGTAGTGTTCGAGATACTCTTTTTCTTCCATTTTTTGAGATGTCTGTTTGGTTTGTGAGTGCAAATATCGGGTAATATGGCGAGAAAACCAAACCACTTACTATAAAACCACTCCTATTTTGACAGCCTATTGAGTAGACGAAAGGTGGCGAGGGTGGCAAGTATGAAATACAACGCCCCCTGTATGGCCAAGACATAGAGTTGATGACTGCACTCTCCGAGCGAAGCCCCCATGGAGTTGAGTTTGACGAAGCCGAGTATACCCACCGGAGCTGGCTGTAGATGGTGGACAAGGAACCACCCTGTGGGCATAAGTTCAAGAGGGTAGGAGAGGCCACTGAGGAGAATGAGTCCCAGCGAAAAGGGGGCGATAACCAATATCCCCGCCTCGCTGTCCCGAAAGAGTGAGGAGAAAAAGAGCGCACAGAGAACCGTGGATGGTAGGAATAGAGCGCAGAAGGCCACCAACTCCCACCACTCGGCAAGTCGTGGAAGGTTGAAAACAGCAGGGAGTAGGCCCAGCAGAAAGAACGAGAAAATTCCGTAGATGACCACATAGACAATCATGCGCCCAACCACTACCGCAACCGCATCGCCCCAACCAATCTTACCTGTCATATTTTCGGGATGTGCCGAAAGGTTGAAAAAACTTTTCTTGCCGAGTTCTCTTTCTCGGCCTGTGCGTATGCACACGACCATCAGTAGCGTTTGGAAGATGATGACAATGAGTACAGCAGGCAGTAGATAGGTGGCATAGCCTTTGGTGGGGTTGAATAGTGGACCACCCACTGCTTGGGCCGGTCGGCTCTGGGCAATGGATTGTGCGGTGTTGGGAGGAAGTTGGAGCACAAGTTGTTGCGCCAGAGAGGTGTCGAGGTGTTGGAGGACGCCAAGTGTGCCACTTTGTATGGCTTCGTAGTAGAGAAATTCTGCGGTGGTTGCTTCGGCCACAAAGAGAGCTTCTTCGCCTCTTCCGATGCGCTTTTCAAGATCGGAGGGGATGTGGATGATTCCCTCGGCTTTACCCTCGGCCATAATGTTGTGGGCTGCTATCATATCCTCTGCCGTGGCAACAATTTCCACTTGCGGAGTGGCATCAATCAACTCTATGAGGTGACGAGAGAGTGGGGTGTGGGAGTCGTCGACCACAGCAACGGGAGCGTCGTGTACCACGTTGGGACGATAGAGTAAGTTATATAGTAACCCATACAGCACCACGCCACCGACCATTACCAATATGGTTGCAGGGGTGGAAGCAATGGACACGACCTCATGGTGAATGGTGTCGACAAGTAGGTGCAGAGTGTTAGTCAATTTTTTCATAACGCCTTGATAGTATGGCCATTCGTAATCGTGGAAGAATGAGTGTAGAAAGTGCGCACACGGCCAGCATCGCAACAATGTTTTTCCACACCCACTCGGTGCCGTAGTTACCATAGAGGATGTTTTGTGCCAGCAGGGTGTAGTGGCGAATGGGCAAAAGGGATGCCACGGGTTGGAAGATGGGGGTGATAGCACCGACTGGGAAGGTCACACCACAAAGAGTAGCCCCCAGCGAGCCTATCATAGAGCCACTGCTCATGATAAATCCCAATGCAGGGAAAAGTCCATAGAGAAATAGTCCTAACGCTTGGGTCGATACCACAAGCAATACGCCCCATAGTACAAGCAACCACAATGAACCATCGCCATAGGGAAGCCCATCAACACCGCCATAGAGCCACGCCACAGAGCCGATGATAGCCGTGGAAAAGGTGAGCGTGTAGGGAATTAGTTTGCCCAAAATGGCTTTGAAAATGTTGCCTCCTGCGCCGATAAGCCACCTGATAGCTGTGCCAGACTTGACCTCCGAGCCAATAGAGTAGATGGTCGTCAGAAGGACAACAATCTGCAAGATGACCATCAAGAGAGGTAGTGATAGATATGTTGAGTAGTTGAGCGAAGGATTAAATAGTGCAAGCGAGTCTGCCTGTATGGGCATAACGAGGGTAGAGATTGCTTGCGGCGAAAGTCCTAACGCAGCGGCTGTAACCTCCACGGGCCGGATGGCTACACCTGCCAACAAAGGCGCGAGTGTTGCCTCTATCACCCCTCCAACACTCATCATAGCATAGTGAAAGTAATATTCAATGGAGGGAGCGCGATTGCCCACAAGGTCGGCTTCGAAATGGGCAGGAAAGAGTACATAACCATAGATATCCTTGGCCCTCACGGCAGAGAGGGCTTCGGCAGGGGAGGTGTAGTGGTCAACGACGGTGAGGGCTGGGGTGGCATCAATGGCTCGTGCGATGTTCCTTGTTGTGGCCGTAAAATCCTCATCCACAACACCTATCGGGATGTTGGTGATGCGCCCCTTGTTAAAAATAGTGCTCATAAAGAGCGTGGCAAAGAGTGGAACACCCATCATTACAAGCAAGTGGAATGGACGGCTCACAATGCGCCTCCACTCTCGCCATACTGTATGCCGCAGCCCAAAGTTACTCATCACACTCACTCATTTGGCTCAAATCTACCAATACACTCATTCCAGGACGTAGGCCTTCCACCTCGCAAGTCGGATGAGCCTTGACTTCGAAGGTGCGCATATCGTAGCTGCCTACATTGCCCGACGCCTTCCATGTCGCATAGCTACCGAGAGGTGAGATGTAGTCAATCCTAAATTCAACATCTTCTAATGCCAGCGCAGGTATCGCTGCACGTAGGATGGTCCCCAGGGGGAATAGGGGCATTCTGTCCTCTCGGATATTCCACACGGCATAGACTCTCGACAGAGGTACGATTGTCATAATTGGAGTTCCTGTGCCAACAAGTTCGCCTTCGCAGGGGTAGATGACGGCCACCTGACCATCTATGGGAGAACACAGAAATGCATCGTCCAGCACGGCATCCACTTGCTCCACGACATCTCCTGCGGCGTCGGCCACTGATTGTGCGCTCACTTTGTCCTCCCTTTGTGCTCCCCTGAGAGCCAGCAAATACTCCTCGCGGGCGGCTTTCTCCATTGCTACTGCCGACCTCCACATCGCTTCGGTTTCATCCCTACGTTGGAGTGTAACGACACTGTCGGCCCAAAGTCTTTGTATGCGACCATAGGTCTGCTCGGTAAGTTCTCGTTGTGCCTTTGCGCTCTGCCACATCTGCTTGGCGGCCCTTATGACCTCCTTGCGCACTCCGCCATCGACTTTGCGGCTTTGGGCTTGTGCAGCCCGAGCCATAGCCACAGCCTCGCTACGTTTGGCTTCGGCTTCGGGAGAGAGAATGTGAACAAGGGTGTCGCCCACGCAAACCTCGTCGCCTTCCGATACATAGAACCACCCGATGCGGCCGGGTAGCTTGCCGGATATGCGTACTTGGTCGGCCTCAATGGTGCCTTGTAGTATCTCGGGGCGATGGCGAGAGGTGTGGATGCCCCAAATGGAAACGGCTACGATGATTGCTAAAATCACCACAAATGCCACTGCAAGAGCAGTGTAGCCTCTATTTGTCTTCATAATCACACATGTTTTGTTGTTGGATGTTTTCTGTTAGTGAAAGTCCGCACAGAGCGAAGAGTTCTGCCCGTGCGACGTTCCATTGGTAGAGGATGGCAATACGGCCAAGTTTTGCTTCAGCCAGCTTGACCTCACTACGGATGACTTCCGAGGCTGTTGCCATTCCTTCCGCAAAAGCCTTGTGTCGCATTCTGACCAACTCCTCGGCCAGAGATATGGTTGTGTTGGCGGTGGTGAGTTGGTTTTGCGATTCGGCGAGTGTACCCCATAGTCGCTCTACTGCCACCCTCAGTTCCTGTTGTTGCTGCTCTTCGGCGAGTTGTGCTGTGCGCACAAGCGAACGAGATTTGGAAATGGAACGCTCTCGTGCAGTGCCATCAAAGAGTGTCCAACTTGCCCCCACACCAACGAAGGCACGAGGAATAAGCCCCTTGTCTATGCCCTCAGACCACAGACGGTATCCGCCGATAAGGGCAATGTCCGGCAGGTAACGCCCCTGCTCAATATGTAGATTTTCGTTGGCGAGTTGCTTCTCGATACGTGTAGCTCTCACCGTGGGATTATTACCTATGGCTTGGAGGAAAAACTCCTGAGAGGGTAGAGGAGTAATGTTGAGGAGCGGGGTGGTGGTGAGCAGGTAGAGCGAGTCAAGGCCGAGTAGGGCACCCAACTCCGCCCTCGTTATGGTTAGTCTTGTGTGTGCTTCTGCAAGTAGTGATGCGACCTCGGCAGCGTCCACTTCGGCAGCAAGACGTTCGGCTTTGTTGATAATTCCCTCGCGCTCCATACTGCGAGCCTCCCTGACCACTTCGAGTGCAGATGAGAGCGCCATACGGCACACCTCCACGTTGACATTTGCAACCTCCACTCCCATATAAACCTCTGCAGTGGTGGTTGTTACTCTTTGGAGTACACTCTCATAGGCAGTGTGTGCGAGAGCGACACTATGGTTCCCAACCCGTGTAGCGAAGATACGTTTACCGCCACTGAATAGTGGCCACATCAGGTTTGCCCCAACCGAGGCAGTGTTGCGGGGTGCAAGATTAACCCCAATGTCCATACTCCCCACCTCCTGCAAAATAGCCTCCAAGAGTGGCTCATCAACAACCACTTTCTCTAACTCCTGCAAGCGTCCGTCGGATAGTTCTGCAACCGATTTTGTGAGCCTTATAGGAGTGGTTGTATGTATGGCCTCGCCCGTAAGAGTGATTGTGGGCCACCACGCCGAGCGTAATATGTGTTTGTCTTGTGTGGCTACATCGACTCCCTCACGAGCAATCTGTACTGCTCGATTCTCTTGTTCGGCAAGTAGTAGCGCATCGTTTAGTGATAGACGGAGTGTGTCGCCCGCAGTTTGCCCTTGTAGGCTGCTACTATATAATATAAATAGGTATGAGAGGAGGAAGAGTGGATGTTTTTTCATTGAGGTACACATTTCGTTTTATTCTCCTCTTGCACAGCAAATGATGTACCAAAAAAAGTTGCTCGGACCTATCAAAGATCCGAGCAACTTTTGTGTAGCGTATTCTCTACGCTATGTTCTATTTGGCAGCTGCGGGTGCGGGCTGCTGTGCGTTCTCTGCAATGCCCAACTCCTTCTTCACTGCGGGGGCGAGGTTGACCATCTGTGCTTCGTCCATATAAGCCAACGAGCCGGCAGCCATGTCGAATACGGCAATAAGGGCCTGCTCTGCAGCAATCTTGTTGATGGTGGCACGAGCCTTCTCAATCAGAGGAGTCATCAACTCGCCCTGTTTCTTCTGCATATCCTGTGCACCGGCCTTGCCAAGCTCCTCATAACGCTGCTGCAAATTCATAAGGTCCTGCTCCCTGCTCTGACGAACTACATCGGAGTAGTTGGCCACATTCTTCTGATACTCGGTGAGTTTGTTGTTATACTCCACTTGGATAAAATTCAACTGCTCTTCCAAATCTTTCTGCAACTTCTCCAACTGCAACTGTACGTCGGCAATCTCGGGCATGTTGTAGATGATTTCCTGCGAGTTGATGTAGCCAAATTTGGGCTGTGCGTTGCTCAGTGTGGTTGCGCAGAGGAGCGCAGCTGCTGTGAGTGCAATTTTTGTAAGTAACTTCATTTTTTCTTTTAGTTTTGTTTATTTTACTGATTTAATGATTTGTTCGGTGATGTCAACGCTGGGCGCATAGTAGGGCAGCGAGGTGGCGGCAAGGTCTATCACAAGGCCAAGATTGTTGGCAGTGGCATAGTTGCTAATAGCCTTATTAACTTTGTCGGTGAAGGGTTTGAGAAGCTCTTCTTGCTTTTTAGCAATAATACCCTCGGTGCCGAATACCTTCTGTTGGTACTCGGTAATCTTCTTTTCATTATCAAGGATGGTTTTCTCCCTGGCCTGCTGGTCGGCAAGGCTAAGCCCGTCTTTGGCTACCATATAGTTCTGGTACATCTCTTCGAGTTTAGCAAAAGCGTCATCGATATTCTTTTGGTAGCTTGTGGCCAATTCGTCCAACTCCTGCACAGCAGCATTGTATGCATCCATAGACTGATATATCTTGGATGTGTTAACCACAGCATAGTTTTGTGCCGAGAGGTTCCACGAGAACACTACGGCTACAATGGCGAGAATGATGGATTTTTTCATAATAGTTCGTTTTATTTGTTTGTGTAACTATCTTCTTTTTTGTGTCCATTAGAACTGCTGGCCGATGACGAAGTGGAACTGGCTGCCGCTCACGTCGCTCTGACCATAGGGCTTGTCGAAACCATAGCCCCAGTCGATACCGAGAAGGCCAATCATCGGGAGGTAAATCCTCAGACCTGCACCCAACGAACGTTTCAACTCAAAGGGGTTAAAGTCCTTCCAACCCAGCCAACCGTTACCGGCCTCGGCAAAGAGCAGTGCATAAATCTGCGACTGAGGCTCCATGATAATCGGGTAACGCAATTCGGCGGTGTATTTATTATACACATTGGCGTAGGTGTAGCTCGAAGAACTTGGAGTGAGGGTTCCGTCCTCATAACCACGCATCGAGATGATGTCCACACCATAGACGTTATATCCGCTCATACCATCACCACCCACATCAAATCCCTCGAAAGGCGACTGCTTGGCAGGATTGTAATTGCCCAGATATCCCATCTCTGCCCTAGTCATTACAACTAACTTGCCATCGTTGGTCAGAGGGTAGTACCATTTGTAGCTCAACAGCCATTTGTGATACTCAATCCACCTATATTTCTCCTCGTCGGGCATCGAAGCGTAATCCTTATTGGGCGCGAAGAGCGAGTAGGGTGGTGTCAGAGTGAGCGAGAATGTGAACTCCGAACCTCGGCGTGGGTAGATTGGCGAGTCGGTGGAGTTACGCGACAACAGCGTACGGAAGGTGAAGATGTTGGAACGACCATTGCTGAAAATAAAGTAGTTCCAATCCTGCATCTCGTAGGCAGTGTAGGCCAACTCGTTGTAGAGTGTGAAGTATTGGTCGGGCCACGAAAGCCTGCGTCCCAAACCTACACTCGCACCCATTGCACGGAAATATTGTCCATTATCAACCAAACCTGTGTAGGCCGTGTAATAGTTCGTAGTCTGCTCCGACCAATAGGCTCCCACGGTTAGCGAGTTGGGTTTCTTGCCACCCAGCCAAGGCTCCGTAAAGCTCGCCGAGATTGAACTATAATAGGTACCGTTGGTCTGTCCACGAATGGAGAGTTGTTGGTTGTCGCCTTGTGGGTAGGGCCTCCAAGCCTCCTTGTTGAAGAAATTCTTCATACTCATATTCGTGAACACCACACCGAGTGAACCTACGAACATTCCGGCACCCCAACCACCACTAATCTCAAACTTATCGCTGGCCTTCTCACTGAGTCCCCACGTTACATCCACAGTCTCGTTGGATACGGGCCTGATGTCGGGCTTAATCTGTGTTTCGTCGAAGTGGCCCATAGCTGCCAACTGACGCATGGTTTGCATGATGAGGGCACGATTGTAGAGTTCGCCCGGGCGGGTGTAAATCTCCCTACGGATAACCTCGTCGTTGACCTTGTTGTTGCCCGTGATACCCACATTGTTAAAGCGGTATTGGTGGCCCTCAAAGATTTTTATCTCCAAGTCAATCGAGTCGCTGCCGATGATAATCTCGGTGGGGGAAATCTGCGAAGCGAGGTAGCCCTCGTTCTGATAGAGTGCGTTGACGGTAGACACATCCTCGGGGTCATCCTCTTTACCCACGCCAAGTCGCTCGTTGAGAGTCTTCTTATCATAGGCATCGCCCTTTTTAATACCGAGCATATTGTTGAGTTGCTCGGTGGGGTAGGTGCTGTTGCCAATCCACTTGATGTTGCGGTAGTAGTATTTGTTACCCTCATCCACAGTGATTACAAGTCCGATGCGCTCGGGGCTGATGACATAAACCGAGTCTTTGACAATCATTGCATTACGATAGCCCTTCGAGTTGTAGAAGTCAATGATGTTGCCAAAGTCCTCCTCCAACTCATCCTCGCGCAGTTTGGTATTGTGGAAGATATTGATACTCTTTTTGTGTATCTTCTTCATCACCTTTCTGAGCTGTTTGTCGGTGAAAGCCTCGTTGCCTTCAAAGTCCAGCTCGCCGATGCGTACTTTTTCGTTACGGTCAACCACGAAGGTTACATTCACTGCATTCTGTATCACCGAGTCGTTCTCGATACGTGGAGTGACCTCCACATTCCTCCAACCCTTGTGAATGTAGTGGTCTTTGATTTGGTTGATACGTTTTTCGATGTTGTAGTCGCTAAGAGTCTCCGCACCACGTTTCAGTTTGAAATCCTCAATCATAGTGGTGGCAGCACTCTTGCTGATACCCTCAAAGAGCCAGTTGTAGATTCGGGGTCTCTCGGCAAGCACAAAACTCAAATCAACACTATCACCAACGGGTGTGGCATATACCTGCACATCCGAAAAATATTGTTTGGACCACAAACGGCTAATGGCCTGCGAAATCTCCCTGCCGGGAATGCTCACTACGTCGCCTTTCGCCAAGCCCGAAGAGTTAATCTGCATCTCCGCATCGAGGAATTTGATGCCCTCGGCAGTAATATTACGGATTACATATTTCTTGGGTGCAGTGTAGTCGGCCAAGGGGGCGTTGGGGTCAATCACAATTTTGGGTTGCTCCTCGCTTTGCTCTTCTGTTCCGGGAACAGCATCCTCGGTTACGGTTGCCTCTACGTTGTCCTTTGACTCGTCGGTGGTGGGGGCGCCTTCGGGAGTTTGCGCCCAAAGCGCAGTGCCGGCCAGCAGAGCGAGCGTTAGTATGAGTGTTTTCTTATTCATTGTATGCTGAATGGAAATATGTTCGTTTGCGATTATTTTTCTCGTTGGTGTAACTCTTTATTCTACTTTACAAGTCCGAATCTGCGTTGGCGTCCCGCATAAGCTTCGAGTGCCTCGTGGAACGACTCTTTGTCGAAATCGGGCCAAAGGGTGTCGGTGAAATATAGTTCGCTGTATGCTGCCTGCCACATCAGGAAGTTACTCAACCTCTGCTCGCCGCCACTACGGATGATAAGATCCGGATCGGGGTAGTCTTTCGAGTAGAGGTGGGCACTGATGAGGTCGGCTGTAATATCCTCGGCTTTGATTTTCCCCTCTGCAACCATTTGGGCAATCTCTTTTGTGGTAGCGGTGAGCTCATAGCGGGAACTATAATTCATTGCCAATACCACCGTCAGCTTTTCTCCCTCGGCGGTGTCGCCCTCAATACGGTCAATGTAGGAATTAACCTTCTCCGAGAAGGCAACCCTATCGCCCATAATGCGGATTTGCACACCCTCCTTTTTTAATTCGGGAGTTTCGGCAATCACACTGCGGCAGAAGAGTTCCATTATGGCATCCACCTCCTCTTGTGGGCGTCCCCAGTTTTCGGTGGAAAAGGTATAGAGCGTGAGATATCTCACACCCTCTGCTACGGCAGCTTTGATTACCCTACGCACGCTCTCGACGCCGGCAATATGTCCTTCGGGACGTGCTTTGCCACGCATTTTGGCCCATCTTCCATTGCCGTCCATAATGATGGCGACGTGGGTGGGAATGTTTTGTATGCTCTTCTCTTCTGTCATTGGTGTCGAATTAAACGTGCAAATATAAATATTATATTTGGGATTTCATAGCTCCGAGCTCCTGAAAGTCATTCTCGGAATTCTTTTTCACCTCTATTGCTTTGATTCTCTGCTGTCAACACCCCACATCATTTTATCTTTCAACGTGTCGTAGAAGGATTTATTTTGCAGATGTACCAAAAAAACCTCCCTCTCGGCCCTGGTGATTGTGAAGGACGCGCCGCTGTTGATTGTGAAGTTCTCGTTGTCGATGCCGACCAAAGCCTGAGGGTCGCGTGCGTCGATGGTCAGGCGAACGGTGCTGCTGTCGGGAATTACAATTGGTCGCATCGTGAGGTTGTGTGGTGCGATGGGTGTGAGTATCATACACTTGCACTCCGGTGCGACAATGGGGCCTCCTGCGCTCAGTGAGTATGCCGTAGAACCCGTAGGGGTGGCAATGATGGCTCCATCGCTCCAATAGTTGGCCACTGTGCGAGAGTCAATCTCCACCTTGATACCAATCATACCCCTGCCGCCCCTCTGTACGGAAAATTCGTTGAAGGCCAGAGGAAATACCACGTCATCCTGCACATCGCCCTCGATGCGTAGCAATGAGCGTCGTTCGATGGTGTACTCTCCACTTTGGAGCGCATCGAGCGCCTCTTCAAACTCATTGCCAGCAACGGAGGCCAAAAAACCGAGTCTGCCGGAGTTGATACCCAATACCGGAATTTTTCTGCCACCGATAGCCCTTACGACACTCAATAGAGTGCCGTCGCCACCATAGGAAATGACGATGTCATCTTCCGCGAGTGTCGAGCATAAAGTTTCATAGCGGTGTTCCGGAGCTACTTTGACACCCTCGCCCTCTTCGAGCCAAGTGGCTGTTGCAGAGTCTATGGAGTAGTCAAATCCACGCTCCTTAATGCTATTTACAAGTGCGCCAAATAGGCCGGTGGACTTGCCACTCGAAGGGCGCGAAAACAAAATTATTTTCATTTCACAAAACTTTGTGATACCTTTACGTCGCAAATTTACCCAAATCTTCCGAACAAACAGCAAGAAGGTATGACTAAATTGAGTGTAAACATAAATAAAATTGCCGTAATACGCAACTCTCGTGGTGGTAATATACCCGATGTGCTGCTTGCGGCGGAGAATATCGAGCGTTTTGGTGGTGAAGGTATCACCGTCCACCCTCGACCTGATGGTCGCCACATCCGCTATGATGATGTGCGTGCGCTGAAAAATATCGTTACCACCGAACTTAATATCGAGGGTAACCCCATAGACTCCTTTACGGACCTTGTGTTGGAAGTTGTGCCCTCGCAGGTTACTTTGGTGCCCGATGCCCACAATGCCATCACCTCAAATGCAGGCTGGGATACTATTGCCAATAGGGAGTTTTTGATGGAGAAGGTTAGGGAGTTTAAGTCGAAGGGTGTCAGAGTATCGATTTTTGTGGACCCTGTGGTGGAGATGGTGCGTGGTGCAAAAGAGTGTGGTGCCGATAGGGTGGAGCTCTACACGGAAGCCTATGCCGCAGGTTATGAGGCCGATAGGGAAGCGGCTATTGCCCCCTATGTGGCTGCCGCAGAGGAGGCTCACCGCTTGGGCTTGGGACTCAATGCGGGCCACGATTTGAATCTTGACAATCTACGCTATTTCGTTGAGCGTATTCCTTATGTGGATGAGGTCTCTATTGGTCATGCCCTCATAAGCGATGCACTCTACTATGGCCTTGAAAACACTGTGCAACTATACCTCCGAGAACTGAAATAATAAACCTGCAATGAGTACCCACAATCCTCTTTCGTTACCAATCTTTACGCAGATTAGGGACATTGTTGATGAGATGGGCCTGAGGGCCTATGTCGTTGGTGGCTATGTGCGTGATTACTACCTTCGTAGACCATCTACCGATATTGATGTGGTGGTGGTTGGTAGTGGCATAGAAGTAGCTAAACGATTGGGTAAGATGCTGCATACTAAGGTGTCGATTTTCAAGACCTTTGGTACGGCTATGTTACACGATAGGGAGGGGCGAGAAATTGAGTTTGTGGGTGCCCGCAAAGAGTCCTATTCGCCCGATTCGCGCAAACCGGCTGTGGAGGAGGGTACTATTGAGGACGACCAACTACGTAGGGATTTTACAATCAATGCATTGGCTTGGTCGCTCAATGGCGATACCTATGGCGAACTGCTTGATAGTTTTGGCGGTATGGCCGATATGGAGGAGTGTATAATTCGCACCCCGACAGACCCCGATGTAACCTTTTCGGATGACCCGTTGAGGATGATTCGTGGCGTGCGCTTTGCCACCCAACTCGGCTTTGACCTTGCACCCGAGACTTTTGAGGCCATTGAGCGTAATCGTGAGCGAATTGCCATTGTGTCGAAGGAGCGCATCGCTACCGAGTTGCACAAAATTGTTGCTTCGCCCGTTCCTTCGATTGGTTTTGACCTGCTATCCAAGACCGGACTTTTGCCACTTATTTTCCCTGAATTGGAACTTCTACGAGGGGTTGAGGTAAGGAATGGTAAGGCGCATAAAGACAATTTTATACACACTATGAAGGTGCTCGATAATGTGGCGCGTAAGAGTGATAATCTTTGGCTCCGTTGGGCGGCACTGTTGCACGACATTGCCAAGCCGAGAACTAAGGCATTTGATGCTCGTGTGGGATGGTCCTTCCACGGCCACGAGGTGGTGGGTAGTAAGATGATTCCCGATATTTTCCGTAGGTTGAAACTACCCCTTAATGAGCATATGAAATATGTGCGAAAGTTGGTATTTCTGCACTTGCGTCCCATAATTCTCTCCGAGGATGAGGTTACCGATTCGGCTGTTAGGCGATTGCTTTTTGAGGCGGGCGACGATGTGGAGGATTTGATGACTCTCTGTGAGGCCGATATTACTTCGGGAATTGATTCCAAAGTGCAGCGCTACTTGCGCAACTTTGCACTAGTAAGGGTGAAGATGCGTGAGATTGAGGAGAAAGATCGTGTGCGCAACTTCCAGCCTCCCATTACGGGCGAGATAATTATGCAAACCTATGGTTTGGAGCCTTGTGCTCTGGTGGGGGAGATTAAGGCTGAGATTAAGGAGGCAATCCTTGATGGCGTGATTCCCAATGAATATGATGCCGCCTTTGCGTTGATGGAAAAAATTGCAGCAGAAAAGGGGCTGATGAGAAAATAGAGTCTAATGACCTGTATAAAATAGGGACTGCTGAATGGCAGTTCCTATTTTATTGATTTTGCGCTTGTTAGATTTCGTCCCTGAGATTGTCGATGTCTTCATCCTCCTCGCTGTCGGCCAACTCGTCGGCACCTTTGAGGTCGTCGTTGTAGTAGTCCTTGTCGTCCTCCTCTTCGATATGGTCGTCGATCTTTACATTGATTTTTACGAGATACATAACCTCATCTGTTTCAAAAGGAACAGCATAGAAGAATTCACCATTTGGTTTGTCGATGCGCATCATTGCCTCGGTAAAACCATAGGGATAGAGTTTCTTTACCTCCTCTTGCAGTTCGGGCGAGAGGTTGGCAAAGCTAACCACTGAGCGCTTTTTGTTTGTCCTTGCTTTATTCATAATTTTGGTTGTATTCTGAAATTTTCTGCAATTATAAGGCAAAAATCCTAACAAAGAGCAGTTGTTAATAACTTTTTCGGAAAAAATGAGAAAAAGTGGGTTTTGGAGTGAGGTTTGTCCGACATTTTGTTGTACTTTTACGATGTTTTATAATGGATATTTATGCTCGAAAGAATAGAACAACTCCGCAAGGAACTCACCTTATACAATCACAAGTACTACGTGGAGGCATCTCCCGTTGTTAGCGACTACGAATATGACCGCCTGCTGCGTGAGTTGCAGGAATTGGAAGCTGCACATCCGGAATATTATGACCCCACTTCGCCCACCGTCAGGGTGGGTAGTGACCTTGTGAACGACTTCGTGTCGGTGGCTCACCACTTCCCGATGCTTTCGCTCTCCAATACCTATTCGCTCGAAGAGTTGAAGGACTTTGTGGAGAAGGTTGAGAGGGAGGAGGGCCCTACGGAGTTTGTGTGTGAGCTCAAATTTGATGGCACGGCCATTTCACTCACATACGAACACGGCCGCCTATTGAGAGCCGTCACTCGTGGAGATGGTGTGCGTGGTGACGATGTTACGGCAAATGTGCGTACCATCCGTAGTGTGCCTTTGGTGTTGCAGGGTGAGGGGTGGCCCGACTACTTTGAGATGAGGGGTGAGGTGATTATGCCCCACGCCTCGTTCAATCGCCTTAATGCCGAAAGGGAGGAGATTGGCGAGAGTCCTTTTGCCAATCCACGCAACGCTGCCGCAGGTACCATTAAACTCCAAAATTCACAGGAGGTTGCCCGCAGGGGGCTCGATTGCTTCCTCTATTATGTGGTGGGCGAGGGATTGCCACACCAGAGCCATTGGGACAATTTGCAGGCGGCTAGGGAGTGGGGATTTAAGATTTCGGACCGTATGCAGAGGTGCCACTCGTGGGAAGAGATAGAGTCCTTCATTACTCGTACCGATAGGGAGAGGGAAAATCTTCCTTATGACACCGATGGCGCAGTAGTGAAGGTTAACGACTATGTCGTGCAACGTAGGTTGGGTTCTACGGCCAAGGCTCCCCGTTGGGCTGTGGCCTATAAGTTTAAGGCCGAGCAAGCACTCACAAAACTTCTTTCGGTGGATTTTCAGGTGGGACGTACGGGTGCTGTAACTCCCGTGGCCAACCTCTCGCCGGTGCAGTTGGCCGGCACGATTGTCAAACGAGCCTCGTTGCATAATGCCGACCAGATTGCCCTCTTGGATGTGAGGATTGGTGATATGGTCTATGTGGAGAAAGGTGGCGAGATTATCCCCAAGATTACGGGTGTGGAACTCTCCGAGCGTGGGGAGGAGTGTATGCCGCTGGAATATATTACCCACTGCCCTGTATGTGGTACGGAGTTGGTGCGTATGGAGGGCGATGCAAAACACTTCTGTCCCAATCAAGATGGGTGTCGTCCGCAAATCGTCGGTCGCATTATCCACTTCATCTCACGCAAGGCTATGAACATAGAGGGTATTGGTGAAGAAACGGTTGAACTTCTCTATGATAGTGGCTTGATACACAATGTGGCAGACCTCTATGATTTGCAACCCACGATGATTGCCACCCTGCCGAGAATGGGAATCAAGAGTGCTGAGAATATTATGAGAGAACTTGCATCCTCACGAGAGGTACCTTTTGAGAGAGTGCTCTTTGCGTTGGGTATTCGCTTTGTGGGCGAAACCACGGCTAAATATCTGGCCCACCACTTCGGTTCGCTGGATGCTATTATGAATGCTTCGGAGGCAGAGTTGGCCGAGGCAGACGAGGTGGGCGAAAAGATTGCCGCCAGCATTAGGGCATACTTTGAGGATGAGAAGAATCGTTCCATTGTAGGGCGCCTGCGTAAAGTGGGCTTGCAGTTTGTGGAGGCCGAAAAGGAACGCCTTTCGGAGAGCCTTTCGGGACTATCGTTTGTCATTTCGGGTAGTTTTGAAAGGCATTCGAGGGATGAACTCAAAGCGCTAATAGAGTTGCACGGAGGAAAGAACTTGGCCGCCGTGAGTGGAGCAACGAACTACCTTTTGGCGGGCGATAAGATTGGCCCTGCAAAGTTGCAGAAGGCTACTAAACTCGGTGTGCAGATTATCTCCGAGAGTGATTTTGAGGCAATGATTGGCAGTGTGGGGCCATCTCTGTCAGCCAATACAAGTGTAGAACACAAGAAAGAGAGTGAAAAGATTGCTGTTCAGGGTGAACTTTTTTAATAAAAAGTTACCTTTGTGGCGCGAAAAATAAAGCAATAAAGAATAAACACTATATGAAAACCAAACTTACAGGCTTGGGAGTTGCGCTTGTAACCCCATTTACACCCTCCGGAGAGGTCGATTTTGTGGCCTTGCAACGACTTGTTGATATGATGATTGAGGGTGGTGCCGACTACCTTGTCGTTATGGGGACGACGGGTGAAACCCCGACCCTTACATTGCCGGAGCGAGTGGCTGTGTTGCGTACTGTCAAGGAACGCAATGCGGGCCGATTGCCTATTGTTGTGGGTGTGGGAGGTAATGATACTGCGCGAGTGGTGGAGCTTATTAATCAGACCAATCTTGATGGCGTGGATGCCATTTTGAGTGTAACACCATTCTATAACCGTCCCTCGCAGAGAGGGCTCTTTGAACACTATAAATACATTGCAGAACGCTCTCCGAGGCCTATTATTCTCTATAATGTGCCAGGTAGGACGGGTGTGAATATGGAGGCTGAAACCACTCTGCGTATTGCCCGTGAGTGCCCCAACGTGGTGGCCATCAAGGAGGCAAGCGGTAAGATTGAGCAGATTGAGCAAATTATCCAAGGCGCCCCCGAGGGCTTCCTGACCATTTCGGGCGATGACTCCCTTGCGTTGCCTGTGATTAAGGCAGGTGGTGTGGGCGTGATTTCTGTGGCTGCCAATGCTTTTCCCAAGTATTTTTCTGCTATGATTAAGGCGCAGTTTGAGGAGCAGTGGGGACATACGGAGGTGATGTTTGAGAAGATTCGCCCGATGGTTAAAATGCTCTTTGCAGAGGGTAATCCTTCGGGAGTGAAGGCGGCGTTGTGTGTCAAGGGAGTGTTGTCCAATGTGTTGCGACTGCCTTTGGTGCCCGTGTCGGACGAATTGTATGCCCAGATTGAAAGTTCCATTAAGGAGAACGGATTTGAGTAGGAAGATGAAGGGGCTGGTGGCGAGAAACGTTGTTGTGCTGCTGGGAGCGTTGCTGCTGTCGGTGGCGGGTGCTGTGGCCCAAGAGGGGGTGGCGACCCAACAGCCAGATGGTGTGCAGGTGGAGGGTAAGACCTTGCGTGTGCCCGACAATGAGGATATTTTGGCCCGCACCATCAACTCCGAATCCCCATATTGGCATCCCCGATTGCTTGGACGCTATCTGAATGGTGGCGAGGGAATGACGGATGAGGAATACCACTACCTCTACTATGGATATGCTTACAGTGAAGCCTACAAACCTTTGGAACCCATCACAGCCGAAGACCTTGTGTTGGGGGCAATGGAGAGCGTGATGAAGGAGCCTACGGAGGAGAACCTCAGAAGGGTGGTTGACTGTGGCTTGCAGGTGATGGAGAGGGATCCGTTCAGTCCAAAGAATCTCAATTTTCTCGCTTATGCCTATGGTTTGTTGGGAGATACGATTAATGAGAAGAGGTGCTTTGAAAGGCTCAACCGAGTGCTGATGACCATTGAACGCTCCGGAACGGGCGTAAAGGAGAACTCTCCGATGCACGTCCTTTCGTTTGGCCACGCCGCCGACCTTATCTATGCTCGTGGTCAGCAGATTAAACGTAGAGAGGTGGTCTCGCGTACGGCAGAGTTTGTGTTCCTTGATATGAAAGACAGGTATGGTAATCAGGGATATTATTTTGATTTTTCAAGAATTTACTGGACTAAACCAGATGTGCAGCCCACGAAGGAGAAACGAGGGTGGACACTTAATAATGTACCTATAAATTAATGCAACGAGTGATAAAACAGGTAGGTTGGAATGGATTGCGTGGGCTTTTGATGGCCTTGTGTGTGGGAGTGATTACTCTTGCGCTAGGAGGTTGTGAGTTTTCGGAACAGGACAATGAGTTGGAAAGTGGTGTGGCGGAGCACACGCTTGTGATGTATCTGAATGCAAACAATAACCTCTCTCCGCACATTACAAATAATGTTTATGATGCGGAGGTTGGTATGGTGGGAGCAATGCCGTCGACCCGACTTGTTATCTATCTTGATACTGCAACCTCGACAAAACTCTATGAGGTGAGCTATCTTCGATATGGAGATGGTAACTATATTAAACATACACGAGTGCTGAAAGAGTATCCCGAACAGACCTCCACAACTCCCGCGGTTATGAAGGCCGTGTTTGAGGACATTAAAACTCTTGTGCCGAGCAAATCCTATGGCCTTGTTCACGCAGGCCACGGCTCGGGTTGGTTCCCTAAGCCCGACTCGGGTACGGCTTATAATAATCAGAAAAACAAACCACTTGGTCCGGTTGTCGCGCCCCAAAAAACCGTTGGCGATGAATACGACTTTGGCTTCTTTGCAGCCAAGGAGCCTCTTACTAGGGCTATGGGATATGACGGCGATGTTAATAATTTCACCTCCACGGCCGAATTTGTTGAGGGTATTAGTCCCATTAAGTTCGACTACATCGTCTTCGATGCTTGTTTTATGGCTTCGTTGGAGTTTCTCTATGAGTTGCGCAACTACACCGACTATGTTATCGCCTCGCCTGTTGAGGTTATGGGCCCAGGCTATCCCTACCAAGATATCATTCCGTTGCTTATGGCTCCTAACCACAGCTTGCAGGCTGTGTGTGAGAAGATTATGGATGTTTATCGCAACGATAGAACTTTTTCCGTAACGGAGTCGGCTGCGGTGTCGCTCATAGACTGTTCCAAGTTGGAGGCCCTGACGGAGAGTGTGAGCGCTGTGTGGCGTAAGGTGAGTATGGGTAAGCTTACCAGCGAGTCGGAGGTGGTTGGTTTCATTTCCGCCAATGTTGACGAGAAGAAGGTGCAGGTGCTCGATAGGATGAAACCTGCAGGATTCTATGACCTGAAAGACTTTGTGGAGCAGCTTGCTGGTGAGGGTAACGTTTCAGAGGTTGAGGCGTTTAGGGTGGCGCTCAGTGAGGCTGTTGTCTTTGCGGATAACACGGACGAGATAACCTCCTTGGGCTATTCTAGTGATGGCCTTGCTTCCTATGGCTATGGTGTGATACAACCCAAGGATGGGGCAGAGAGCGTGAAGTTGTGCGGACTGAGCTGCTACCTGCCGAGAACCACTGCGCCCATCACGATGTTGTGGTATTTCCAGACCGAATGGGCTCGCAAGGCCTATGGCTTGTAGGTTGGGAAATTTCTCCACCGAGAGCCGTATGTTAACAAAAAGTTAATTTTTTTGTTGCATATTTGGTAAGATGTCTATATATTTGTGTGAATAATTGAATGCCTTTAAGTGAGAAATTGATTATACAACAGACAATTACCCCTAATTATTAACTAAAACCTTAATCAAATGAAAAAACTTTTACTTATTGCTGCCGTTGCAGTTGCTTCAATTTGCAGTGCACAGGCACAGGAAACTGAGGTTAACCAGTATGGTCAAGAGGTTAAATCTCTGCCTGTTGATGCCACCATTCAGGATGGTATCTTGGTTTTCCAAAACAAAGAGGCAAACTACAAGATGTGGTTTGATGTTCGTGTCCAAGCCGATGCTGCTGCATTCTTTGGCTATGACAAAGATGAGTATTCGATTGGTAACGGTATGAGCCTTCGCCGTACTCGCTTTGCTGTTAAGGCACAGTTGGACAAGAACTGGTATGGTGAGATTGATACCGACTGGACAAGCGGTATGCCTGAGCTTAAAGACGCTTACCTGAAATTCTCCGGTGTAGAGGATTTAGAGGTTAAGGTTGGTAACTTCAAGGAGAACTTCTCCATCCAGCGCAACACCACCAGCCGCTACTTGCAGTTTATGGAGCGTCCTATGATTACCTCGTTGGCACCTTCTCGCCACTTGGGTATCAACTTCACCTATTCGAAACCCCTCTATTGGATTTCGGCAGGTATCTCGGGTCCCGAGTTGAAGACTTTTGAGGAGCAGACCGCATTTGAGGATGCCAACAAAGACTTCCAGCGTAGTGAGGGTTTGGCATATACCGCAAAAGCTGTATTGCGTCCCTTGCACAACATGGAAGATGGTTCGCTCCACATTGGTTTTGCTTATTCGTACCGTAACCCCAAACTTACTGCTTACGAGTTTGATACTATTGAGGATGCAGAGGGCGAAGAGGTTGATATTGCATATCCTATCGCTCGCTTTGACAGCCGCAACTCGACCAATATCAACCGTGTTAAATATCTTGACAGCAAGAAGTTGCAGGGTGTAGATCACGAGGATATGTACACCATTGAGTTGGCCGGCCACTACAAAGCTCTTCGCTATGAGGCTGCTTACATCTCGAAGACTGCTTATCTGAAGAAGGCTATTGCAGAAGACATTGCTGACCCTGAATTCTGGGATGGCAAACTCTTCAAGAAGATGGACGAGAAACCTGAGGCTGTTAATTTGACCGGTAGCGGTTGGTATGTACAGGCAGGTTATCTGCTCTTCGGTGGTAACCAGAACTACGATGAGGGTGGTGCAAAGTACACTCGCGTAAACCGTGGTAAAGATTGGGGCGACCTTGAGCTCTGCTTGCGCTATGAGGAGTGTGATTTCAACTTTAACGATGTGAAGATTGCCGACAAATATCGCGGTGGTTTTGCTCGTGCTTATGCAGTTGGTTTGAACTACTATCCCAGCCAGAACGTAAAACTCATCCTCAACTATCAGTACAACGACAACGATAAGTTTGCTGATGCAGGTGGCGATATCGATGTTCCCGATGCTGGTTTGGATTATAGCATGATTGCAATGCGCTTTGAGGTTGCTTTCTAATCTTGAAGTTGGCAAGTTAATTGTATATTAATAGGTTGTGGCCCCACTCCGTTAATGGGGTGGGGCCAAACTTTTCTATACCCATATAATAAACACACAAAAAAACTATGTCGAAAGAGAAAATGGAAATCGGAGCAATCTCGAAACCCCGTTTTGAGTTCCGCTCCTTCGGTCAGAACTTCGAGGCTGCACACGCCCGTATGGCTCGCCTCTCGGTACCCGTGCCCGAGAAAGTTTGGAGGCGCACAAGCGATGAGATTTATATCATTAGCCGTGCCAACGACATCAACAACACCAAAATCCGTGATGGTAAGATGGATATCAAAACCTACGTTCAGACCGTTGACGGTTTGGAGCAGTGGAATCCTCTTATGAAAGGCGAGTTCCCCATCTCTCGTGAGGTTTTGGAGCAGGAGGTATTCCCCGCATTTATGGTTGAGATGCCCGCTTTGGACAAAGATACCTACACCTTTGAGGAGTTTATCGCAATGGTAGAGGCCAACAAAGACCTCGCTGCTGTGAGGGTACACAAAGAGAGGTTCGGTTATATGGTCAACGACACCATTTGCGAGGTTGGTAACGTACTTATCAACGGTGCAAAGATTGTTACCATCAACTCCGAGTCAACCGAGATTGAGGACATCAAAAAGACTATCGCCGACTGCGGTTTGGAGGGCGTTGAGAACATCAACTACCTGCAAGCTATCAAACGTGTGATTGGTATGAGTAAGAAACCCCTTGCAAACGAGTAGGACTATGGCACAGGAAATTGAGAGAAAATTTTTGGTAGCAGGCGATTTCAAACCTTTTGTTTCGAAGGCTACCCGCATCACACAAGGTTATCTTTCGTCCGTACCCGAGCGTACCGTGCGTGTGAGGGTTAAAGGCGAGAAGGGCTTCATCACCATCAAAGGTATCGGCTCGGCAAGTGGCGCAAGCCGCTATGAGTGGGAGAAGGAAATCCCCGTAGAGGAGGTACAGGAGTTGTTGAAGATTTGTGAGCCCGGTGTGATTGACAAAACACGCTACCTCGTAAAGGTTGGTGAGCACACCTTTGAGGTAGATGAGTTCTATGGCGACAATGAGGGCCTCACTGTGGCAGAGGTTGAACTTTCATCGGAGGAGGAGAACTTCGTTAAACCCGAGTGGTTGGGCGAGGAGGTTACCGGCGATGTGAAGTACTACAACTCGATGCTGATGAAAAACCCCTACAAAAATTGGAAATAGTTATGCGTCGTTTCCGCAATAACCTTCTTCGTTTTGCCACTTTGGCAATGTGTGCAACCTCTATGTGGCTAACCAAGAGCGTCCTACCACAATCTTTACCTACTCGGTGGCAGAGGGTAAGGTTACAAGTAGCGTTCAGGTTGACTTCGCACGATTCTTGTCGGATTTGTGCTACGACGAAACCAACGATACCCTTTGGGTGGTTGACTCCAAGCAGAGTTTGGCTTTCAATATCTCTCTGGATGGCGAGGTGTTGGCCACTTACGATGTTAGCTTTGTTCCCAAAGCCGAGGGTATTTGCGTGGACTACGCACGAGGCGTGATTTGGTTTGCTTGCGATAGCACCGGCCGCCTTTACAGCGCAGAGATTAACTTCTAATCGCTGCACAATATTGGTTGCTTGTGGGGTGGAGTAGTCCGCCCCACAAACAAACTTTTGGGCATGAGCCCGCTGCTTTGCAACTTCGTAGAGAGGAGTTGCCCCTAAATTGGAAATAATCTAAAATAACGATATAATATGGCTAAAACTACTAATGAGGCAGAAGTTCAGGAAGTACAGGAGTTTGATGTGCTTGATATGAACAACTACAAGGTGGAAAAACTGCCTAAAATGGAAAAAAGCGGCTTCGAGAAATGGATGGCACGATTGGGTGGCCCTCTGGCTGCGCTGGTCTTTGTGCTGCTCTATTGGGTTGTTGACATCCCCTTTATCGACAATCTCGACCCCTCGAAACTCGACAAAAAAGCCAAGGCACGCTATGAGGTGCTGTGCCCCGAAGTGCCCGCAGTAGTGGAGGCCGGCAAGGAGGCAAAGGCTGCCGAAAAGAGCGTGATAGGCAACGTGCAGGAGGTGGTTAAGGCCGACTCGGTGGAGGCGTTCAATATGGAGGAGGCCAAGGCGATGGTGGCTGCACAAGACGAGGCCGCAGTGGTCAAAGCCGACAACCCTCGTGATAACTCACCCTTTACACGCATCTGCTATGCAATGTTGGCAATCTTCTGTGCCTCAATGATTTTGTGGGTTACGGAGGCTGTGCCGAGCTATATGACATCGCTGATGGTTATTTTGGCCATTGTGCTCACGGGCGTAACTACCCAGAAGGAGGCCTTTGCGCAACTCGGACACCCGGTGATGTGGCTCAATATCTTGTCGTTCGTGCTGGCAAGTATGCTGGTTAAAACCCGTGTGGCCAAGAGGCTTGCGTTGTGGTTTGTGCTCAAATTCGGCAAGAACGCCACGGGTATCTTTATCAGTTTTATTGTCATCAACGTCATTCTTTCGCTCTTCATCTCGGCAACCACGGTGAAGGCTACCATCCTGCTGCCAATCTTTATGGTTGTGGCGGCAATCTATGGCGCAAGCAATGGCACTCGTAACAACTTCGGTAGGAACATCGTGTTGCAAAACCTTTTCCAGGTGAACATCGGTGCGAGCGCATTTATGACCGGCTCGGGTGCTAACCTGCTGGCCGTTTCGCTCATTCTGGGCGCAGGTGGCTCTATGGTGTGGAAAGATTGGTTTACGGTGGGTTTCCCATTGGCAATTATACTCCTTGTTGTGGGCTGGCTTGTGGGTACCAAACTCGTATTCCCGATGAAGAAGGAGGAGCAGAGGCCACAGATTGAGGGCGGTATGGAGACCCTGCGCAAAGAGTATAAGGCGCTGGGCAAGATGACTATGGAGGAGTATAAGGCCATCGGTATCTTCCTGCTGGTGCTCTTTATGTGGGTTACGGGTGGCGACGACGGCAAGGGGCTCCACTCGGTGGATGCAACAACGGTTGCATTCATTGGTGCGGTGTTGGCACTGATGCCCGGCATTGGCGTGGTTAAGTGGAACGATGTGGATATTCCTTGGCACCTGATGCTCTTCTCGGCCGGTGCTTATACGCTCGGCTCGGGTTTGAATGCTACCGACCTGCCTTCGTTGGCTGTAAATGCGGGCTTCGATGCGCTGGGAATTTCGCAGGACACCCCCTTTATTGTGCTCTATGTAATTCTCACGGGTCTGATGCTGTTTAGTGGCCTTGTGTTCCAATCGAAGACTATGCGTGCGCTCATCTTCATTCCCATTGCTATTGGCGTGGCACAGAGGTTTGGCTATCCCGTGATGAGCTTTGCTTTCCCTATGGCACTGCTTATTGAGCACGTCTATGTTTTGCCTTTCAACAGCAAACCTGCGGCACTGCTCTACACTACCAACCATTATAGTTGGAGCGATACCTTCAAGTTTGGTATCATTATGATGCTTATCGCTTGGGTGATGATATTTATCTGGGGCGAAACAGTGCTCCAATGGGCAGGCTACACTCCCGGACTTTTCTAAGTAAAAAACGAGGGCTCCACTCTGTGGGGCCCTAAATTTCCGTTGTAATGATTACTATTCAGGCAAAGAAACACGATAACTTTTCCGTAGAGTTCAAATTCGGCTTTGTGGGCGGAGATGATGCTCCGAGCCACGAGTTCGTTGTGAACTCGTGGATATTCGTGCCCAATAGTTTGGATATTAATCCGCAAACCTACGGTAAGAAACAATTCTACCGCGACATTAAGTCCAATGTGCGCCTCATTACGCCTGTCTATTCGTTGGCCGATTTGGCTGATGTGAATGCGTTGCCTTTCTGTAATTTGCGAAGTGCGTGTGAAGCTGTGGCCGAGAGGGCTACGGCAGGGACAACTGCCAACTATGAGTCGCAGATTAAGATGTTTGCGGCCATCTTCAAGAGCGCAATGCGTAACCATTCCATTCGCATTGCCGGAAGCAATAGTGTGGAAGAAATTGCCGCAATGAGCGAAGAACTTGCAAGGTATGCCAAAGAGATTGTTGGGGAGTATCGCAACATCTATCGCTTGGTGAATGTGCCCCGAGTGGAGCCTAAACTGCGTGGTTACTACCTCTTTGGTGACGAGATTTTGACACACTTTATCGACTTGCAGGCGTTTCGTGTATTGAAGAAAATCGACAAACTTTTGGCTGCTAATCCTCAACTTGCCGCTGTGAGGGAGCAGATTGTTGCGTTGATGCGGGAGGAAAAGGAATATAAATGCTCGATGGGGTATGACTCGGTAGATGCCGATAACCCTAAGGGTAATCGCCAATTGGTATTCCGTTATGGTATGCTCAAAAAGTATGTGGAGAGCGACCTCTATATTCGCCTTAATAAGAAACGTGATGGTTTTGCTGTTGAACAACTATATTATAGTATCGCAGCCGGCTTGGCGATGATTTTTGCAACGGCAGTAGCGTGGTTTGCACAACTTAAATATGGCAATATCACGGGGCCATTGTTTGTTGTGTTGGTGGTGAGCTATATGCTCAAAGACCGCATCAAAGACCTTATGCGATACTACTTTGCCCACCGCCTCGGCAATAAGTTTTTCGACAATAAGGCGCAGATTAAAATCCACGACCGCGTTGTGGGTGAGATTAAGGAGGGCGTGGATTTTATTAGCGACCCACAGACACTCCGAGAGGTGCTTGATGTGAGGAGCCGTTCGTCGTTGGTGGAGGCAGAGAATAGGATTTTTGAGGAGAAAATCCTCCTTTATCGCAAAAGGGTGGTGTTGGATAGTGGCTCACTCAATAGCGATTCGATGTACTACCTCAATGGTATCAACGAGATTTTGCGCTTCCATACTCACCGCTTTACCCAGAAGATGGATAACCCGGAGGTGCCTGTCAATACTCTCGATGATGAAGGTAGGGTGCAGACCGTCAGGGTGCAGAAGATATATTATATCAACCTGGTAATGCAACTTTGCGAGGGAAAGAGTATGAACTATAAGAGATTCCGTATAGTGATGACCCGAAACGGAATTTTGGCCGTGGAGGAGATGTAGTGAATTGAGAATTAGGGGAGTGACTGTAACACTCCCCTAAATTTTTGCAAACCATTAAAAGTCAAAAACTACCTTTGCCATAGCAATTGTGTGGGTGGCGGTGTGGGTATAGACTCGGTGTATGGCTGGCTGAATGGTACCAAACGAGGTAGGGTATGCATAGGTGAGTTCCAAAGCCGTTTCGTAGCCCGTGTGATATAAACTACGGTTGTAGAGAAATCCTATGTAGTCCTCGTCAGAGAGCAAACCTCGCCACAGAATACCCATTGCACCATAGAGTTCACACTCGCTATTCGGCGCCCAACCTCCGTGGAGTAGGAGAGTGAGCTGGTGGCCGTCTGGTGTGAAGTAGAGAGGTTGCTCAACGAGTAACCATATGGACTCTCGCTTGTGCTTTTTTGTAGGATTGTCAGCGCTGCGTTGAGCCTCGGGTAGCGGAGTGTCGCCAAAGGCTGCTCCGAGTCGATAGGTGCCCAAATATGTGCCCTCCTTACCTGTGTAGCTAAACTCTGTGATGGAAAAGACGCCATCCCGTTTGGGGCGTATGTTGAACACCTCGTCCCACTGATTGGACGCCACACCGTTGTAGAGCGATGATTTCCACACAAAGCCCTTAAAAAGATATAGTTCGGAATGTAGACACATTGCCGACATTGGCGAGTCGGATATAGGAAAATTGTCCGAAAGAGAAGGGAAAAGTCCTCCTACCGAGGATGTGAATATGGAGTTCCACGGAGAGGTAAAATAGTCCTTGTTGACATTACGAACACCAAACGAGAGAGTGGAGGCATTGAAATGGTGGGTGATGCCGAACTCAAAGAGGGAGAGATGTACACTTTCATCTTCAATGGCAGAGAAGATGTGGAGGTCGTCCGCAATACCACTCTTGCCCTGCGAGTAGCGCAGGTTGTTTACGGCCAGCAGGTCGATGTCAAGCGAGCCGCCACGCCAAAGGTCAATCTCGTGATAGGCATTCAGAATGTTTATCCAGTTGGCGTGCCCATTGGATGTGTTCCAAAGCCCCTCGGTTGTGTAGGTAATGTTGGGTGTCGCCTTGGTGGTGGCATATGACGATAAGGCGATGGGCACAAGGAGTGCAAGAAGTAGTAATCGTTTCATAGATACAATGTTTTTTGTTGGTTGCTGATGATTGCAGAGTGTGATTGGCAACTTTTGTTCCAAAAAGAGAAAAATTTTCGCACCTATTTTGTATATTTGCTCGTCTGAAACGAGAAAAAGGAGTTTTGAACTATGATAAAAAGCAGACTTTGTGATATGCTCGGCATTACCTACCCCATTATTCAGGGCGGTATGGCGTGGATTGCCGATGCTTCGTTGGCCTCGGCTGTGTCCAATGCGGGCGGCCTTGGCTTGATTTCCTCCATTAATACCGATACGGAAGCGGTGAGGGCGGAGATTCGCAAGTGCCGCACGATGACCGATAAGCCCTTTGGCGTCAATATTATGTTGCAGGCTCCAAATGCTGCCGAGATTGCCG
>JBGUSZ010000015.1:0-3037 GCA_045132795.1 Tidjanibacter sp.
ACGTGCGCTCCGGTAGGGAGAAACTAGTAGCCAAGATTGTTGGCGCTACCAACTTTGAGGAGCAGGGCGAAGCCGCCATTGAAGAGGCTGTTGTGGCACGTCGTCCACGAAAGAGAATACAGGCAAGGGTGGAGTTTTCCACCCGATTGCAAGGCGATGATGAGAGCGTGGCTGCTCCCGAAGAACAGCCCGCCGAAACGACACCCGAAGTGGCCGAAGAGGTGGTCGTAGAAGAGAAGCCCAAACGCCGAGGTCGTCCAAGGAAAAACCCTCTGCCCGAGGAGGTTTCGGACGTTGTGGATGAGCAGACTCAGACAGAACAGACAGCCGAGGCGGAGCCCGTGGCTGAGAAACCCAAACGTGGCCGCCCCCGCAAGGTGGTAGAGCCTGTGGTGGTGGAACAGCCCATAATGGAGGGCCCATCGGAGGAGGAACTCGCACTGCGCAAGGAGCAGGAGGAACGCCGCAATATTCAACACGAGGTGGAGAATGTGGTTGTTGAGGGCGAGGGCGTTTTGGAGATTATGCCCGATGGCTATGGCTTCCTTCGCTCGTCCGACTACAACTATCTCAACTCGCCCGACGATATCTATGTATCTCCTTCGCAGATTAAGAATTGGGGCTTGAAGGCCGGCGATACCATCAAAGGTATTATCCGTCCACCCAAGGAGGGCGAAAAATATTTCCCTCTGGTGAGGGCTATGGAGGTCAACGGACTCTCGCCAGAAAACCTCAGGGACCGTATGCAGTTTGAGTATATGACCCCTCTCTTCCCGCAGGAGAAGTTTACCCTTACGGGCAACGGACACAACAATCTCACTACCCGTACCATCGACCTCTTCGCCCCCATCGGTAAGGGCCAGAGGGGTATGATTGTGGCACAGCCCAAGACGGGTAAGACAATGATTCTACAAGAGATAGCCAATGCTATCGCCGACAACCATCCGGAGGTCTACCTCATCGTTCTGCTCATTGACGAGCGTCCCGAGGAGGTAACCGAGATGGCTCGCCACGTCAAGGCCGAGGTCGTGGCTTCCACCTTCGACGAGCAGGCTTCACGCCACGTTAAAGTTGCCGAGATGGTGTTGGAGAAGGCCAAGAGGATGGTGGAGTGTGGCCACGATGTGGTTATTCTTTTGGACTCCATCACCCGCCTTGCAAGGGCTTACAATACGGTGCAACCCGCATCGGGTAAGGTGCTTTCGGGTGGTGTTGATGCCAATGCGTTGCACAAACCCAAACGCTTCTTTGGTGCTGCCCGTAAGACTGAGGAGCGTGGCTCGCTTACCATTATCGCTACGGCACTGATTGATACCGGCTCGAAGATGGATGAGGTTATCTTTGAGGAGTTCAAGGGTACGGGTAATATGGAGTTGCAGTTGGACCGCAAGCTGGCCAACAAGCGTGTCTATCCTGCTGTGGATGTGCTGGCTAGTGGTACCCGTAGGGAGGACCTCCTTACTCCACGCGAGGCCTTGCAACGCACCTGGATATTGCGTCGCCACTTGGCCGATATGACCTCTGTGGAGGCTATGGAGTTTATGCAGATGCAGTTGCAGAACACCGCCAGCAACGAGGAGTTTTTGATTACGATGAACAAATAGAAACATAAACAAAACGACTGACACTATGAAGAAACTTGCAATTTTTATGTTGAGCCTTATGACGTTGTGCAACGTGCAGGCTCTCTTTGGTTGGGGTGCTACCGGACACGATGTGGTGGCTGCCATTGCCGAGAAAAACCTTAATAAAAAGGCCAAAAAGGAACTTAATAAGTTGCTCGATGGCCGTTCGATTGTCTACTACTCTTCGTGGATGGATGGCCTGCAAAATTCGCCCTATTGGAAGGATGGCTACAACCAAACCAAAACGTGGCACTATGCTAATGTGGATGAGGGACAGACCTATCAAACAATGCCTAAAAACGAGAAAGGCGACGTTGTGCAGGCACTCACCAAGCTGACCGATGAGTTGACTAATAACTATGAGAACCTCACCGATAGTATGCGCCAGGACTATGTGAAGATGATTGTTCATATGGTGGGCGATATGCACTGCCCGATGCACGCCGGAAGGCTCTCTGACTTGGGAGGTAATCGTGTGAATGTTAGGTGGTTTGGTAAGAATACAAGCCTCCATTCGGTGTGGGATAGTAAGATTGTTGAGTCGGCTCACAGATGGAGTTACAGCGAGTGGGTTGAACAGTTGGACCGCAAGAGCAAGGAGTATAAGAAGAGCGTGATGTGTGGCACCTATGAGGAGTGGTTTGTAGAGACTGTGAAGGGAGCTGCAAGCATCTACCAATATGTGGAGGATACGGGTGCCGAGAATCCTAACCTTTCCTACCAGTTTGTCTATGATTTTTCGGACCTTTTGGAGGACCGCTTGTTGGTTGGAGGCTACCGCTTGGCCTATGTGCTGAATACTATTTTTGGCAAGTAGGAGTACAATTGGACGAATAAATGTCTATATTTGTGGTCGCAAGCGATGTGCGGAATGGTTGTTGCATCCTTGCGCCACAAATTTTGCGGAAATAGCTCAGTTGGTAGAGCATTGGCTTCCCAAGCCGAGGGTCGCGGGTTCGAGTCCCGTTTTCCGCTCAAAATCAGAGGGGTGGTTTTTGCCATCCCTCTGATTTTTTGGTATAAAGAACTTGTTACCCGCGGCCCTTGTGTGCCCCCTTTCAGGGGGTTAGGGGGTGTAAAAAAAGAGTTCGCGGAAAAAATACTCGCGCGTAGCGCGGGTTCGAGTCCCGTTTTCCGCTCAAAATCAGAGGGGTGGTTTTTGCCATCCCTCTGATTTTTGGGTATAAAGAGTTTACAACCCGCGGCCCTTGTGTGCCCCCTGCCAGGGGGTTAGGGGTGTAAAAAAAGAGTTCGCGGAAAAAATACTCGCGCGCAGCGCGAGTTCGAGTCCCGTTTTCCGCTCAAAATCAGAGGGGTGGTTTTTGCCACCCTCTGATTTTTGGTGTAAAGAGTTTACAACCCGCGACCCTTGTGTGCCCCCTGTCAGGGGGTTAGGGGGTGTAAAAAAAGAG
>JBGUSZ010000016.1:0-7953 GCA_045132795.1 Tidjanibacter sp.
CTGCCCTCGCTTATTCGCATTTGCGAAAATTGAAAATTAAAAATTAATTCTCCCCTAAGTTAGGGGAGATGGCACGCAGTGCCAGAGAGGTCTGTTTGAGGGCAGAAAGGGCAAGGAAGGGCAGAAAGGGCAGAAAGGGGAAATATTTACTAATTACTCTTTACTAATTACTAATTAAATAGTCGGTAGACGGTAGACGGTAGACGTTAGACCTTAGACCAATTATAAAGATGAAACAAGGTAAACAAAGCCTACTCGAAAGGGCCACACTGTGGTTTATGGTGCAGACGAGGCGCATCAGCACTCGCCAGCTCACCTTCGTTGTGGCCATCTTCATCGGCCTTGTGGCAGGTGGTGTTACATGCATCTTCGAGTGGCTGTTGGAGGGCATCAAGGGTGGACTCACAAGCTGGTTCCCCAGGGAGAGTGCCGGTTGGCTCTACCTTGTCTATCCCACCGTTGGTATCGTGCTGGCCACACTCTTTGTGCGCCACATCGTTAGGGACGACATCTCGGAGGGCGTTACCAAGGTGCTTAAAGCGATGAGTACCAACTCCTCCAAAATCAAACCACACAACTGCTACTCGTCGGTGGTGGGTGGTGCGCTGACCATCGGCTTTGGTGGCTCGGTGGGTCCCGAGGCTCCCATTGTACTCACGGGTGCGGCCATCGGCTCCAACATAGGCCGACTGATGAAGATGAACTACCGCAACCTCACGCTTATGTTGGCGTGCGGTGTGGCGGCGGCACTGTCGGGTATCTTCAAGGCGCCCATCACGGGTGTAATCTTTGTGCTGGAAATCCTGATGCTCGATTTGAGTATGACGGCCCTTGTGCCACTGATTATCTCCTCCGTGTCGGCCGTAACGCTGGTATTCTTTGTGAGGGGCTTCGAGCCTATGCTGACGGTTGACCTGTCGGGCGTGTTGAGGATGTCGCACATCCCGCTCTACACCCTTCTGGCGGTGATATGTGGCCTTATGTGCTACTACTTCACCTCGGTCAACTTCCGCGTTAAGAAGTTTGTGGACCGCCTGGGGGCACAGTGGAAAAAGTGGCTCGTGGGAGGTTTCTGTATCGGTCTGCTCATCTTGTTGTTCCCGCCTCTCTATGGCGAGGGCTACGGTATGTTCCACCACTTTATGAAGGGCGATGTGCAGGCTGTCTTCGACAACTCACCCTTCTTCCGCTTCCGAGGTATCAGCTGGGTGGTGGTGCTCTACCTTGTGGCCATTATGTTTGTTAAGGTTGTGGCTATGGCCCTCACGAACGCCTCGGGCGGTGTGGGTGGTACCTTTGCTCCGTCGCTCTTTGTGGGCGCGTTCACGGGTGCTACGGTGGCCTATGTGTGCAACACATTCTTTGGTACGGACCTCTCCATTGCGGCCTTCTCGCTGGTGGGTATGGCGGGCCTTATGTCGGGAGTGATGAAGGCTCCGCTCACGGCGGTCTTCCTCATTGCCGAGATTTCGAGTGCCTACCAACTCTTTGTGCCGCTGATGCTGGTGTCGTGCGTGTCGTATGTCATTGACCACTACCTCGAACCCGACTCCATCTACACCAAGTCGCTCCGTAAGAAGGGCCAACTGCTCACCCACGATAAGGACCAAGCGGTGGGCGTGGTGCTCTCTATTCGCTCGTTGATTGAGAGCGACATCATTGCCGTTAGCGAGTATGACACGCTGGGCGATATGGTTGTGAGGGTTATCCCACACACCAAACGTAACATCTTCCCCGTAGTGGCAGAGGATGGCCATCTGCTGGGTGTTGTGGAGTTCGACCGCCTGAGGAAGGATATGTTCGACCAGACGAAGTACCCCAACTCGATTACTCGCTATATGATAACCCCACCTGATATTGTTGCCGTGAACGAGTCGGCAACGAGCGTGTTGGAGAAGTTTGAGGCTACGGGTGCGTGGAATCTGCCGGTGGTGGATAAGGAGAACAAATATTTGGGCTTCATCAGCAAGTCCAACATCCTGACCGCCTACCGCGAGAAACTCAAAGAGATGACGCAGGAATAGAGTTGAAAATGGAAAATTGAAAATTGAAAATTATGGTGTGCCTACGGCACAGCATTTTAATTCTCAATTCAAATGAAGATTACGTTTATTGGTCCTGCTTATCCGTATAGGGGCGGGCTGGCGACAATCATAGAAACCCTTGCGAGGGTGTTCCAGACGAGGGACAACGAGGTGAGTATCAAAACCTTCTCGTTGCAATACCCACGTCTGCTATTCCCAGGCAAGAGTCAGTTCCGCACGGGCGAAGCACCCGCTGACTTACACATAACCCGTGAGGTCAGCACCGTCAATCCCTTCTCGTGGTGGAGGGTAGGGCGTAGGCTCCGTAGGGAGAGGCCCGATATGGTGGTACTCAAATATTGGACCCCTCTGATGGCACCCTGCTTCGGCACCATCTGCCGTTTGGCACGTGGGAATGGACACACAAAGGTGGTGGTACACGTGGACAACATCACTCCCCACGAGCCACATTTCTACGACCGACTCCTCAATCGCTACTTCCTGAACGCCTGCGATGGGTTTATCTATATGTCGGAGGCTGTGCACACCGACCTTCTCACCTACCGTCCCACAGCTCCTGCGCTCTTCTCGCCACACCCACTCTTCGACACCTATGGCTCCAAGGTTGACCGCACGGAGGCCTGCACGAAGTTGGGATTGGACGCCACACAGAGCTACGTTATGTTCTTCGGATATGTGAGGGACTACAAGGGCCTCGATGTGCTGCTTGATGCGTGGGCGTTGTTGAAGGCGGAGGGTAGGACCGAGGGACGCAAACTGCTCGTTGTGGGCGAGGTCTATGGCGACGATAGCAAGTATTGGGCGCAGATTGACCGCTTGGGCCTGAGGGATGACGTGGTGATGCACACCGACTTTGTGCCCGACGGAGAGGTGGCTCTGTGGTTTTCGGTGGCCGATATGGTTGCGCTGCCTTATAAGTCGGCCACACAGAGTGGCGTAACGCAGGTGGCCTACGCCTTTGGGGTGCCGATGGTGGTTACCCGCGTGGGAGGCCTACGTGAGATTGTACCCGACGATGTGGTGGGCGTGCTGGCCGATGTGGACCCTCGCAGTGTGGCGGATGCCATTGCTAAGGTCTATGAGGGCGATAACCTCCAACGCTACCGCAAGGGCGTTGAGAGCGAGCGCAGTCGCTTCTCGTGGGAGGCTACGGCAGATAGGATAGAGGAACTTTATCAGCGGCTGGTGTAGACCGAAGGATAAAATTGAAAATGGAAAATTGAGAGAAGGGCAGAAAGGGCAGAAAGGGCAGAAAGGGCAGGAAGGGCAGAAAGAGCAGGAAGGGAAAGCTCCTCCCCTAAGTTAGGGGAGCTGTCGCAAAGCGACTGAGGGGTATGCCGACGATTGACGTTAGACCAAAAAACTCCCTCTCCTAAGTTAGGAGAGGGTGCCGAAGGCGGGTGAGGTCTGTTTAAGAGCAGAAAGGGCAGAAAGGGCAGGAAGGGCAGAAAGGGGAAATATTTACTAATTACTCTTTACTCTCTACTAATTAAATTGTCGTTAGACGTTAGACGTTAGACGTTAGACGGTCGACGGTTGTCGGTCGACGGTAGACGTTAGACGTTGGACGTTAGACGGTCGACGGTAGACAAAAAAATAGTCGGGAAATCCCGACTATTTTTCAAGCGCCAGCGCAAGCACCTCGTCCACGCTCCTGACGTAGTCGAAGGTGAGTCCTTCGAGATACTCCGCCTTTATCTCCGAGATATCCTTGCGGTTGTCCTCACACAATATCAGGTGGCTGATGCCCGCCCTCTTGGCGGCCAAAATCTTCTCCTTGATGCCTCCCACGGGGAGCACACGACCACGCAGGGTGGTCTCGCCCGTCATCGCAATGCGCTCCACAACCCTACGGCCCGTGTAGGTCGACACGATGCTCGTAACCATAGTGATACCAGCACTTGGGCCGTCCTTGGGGATGGCTCCCTCGGGCACGTGGATATTGAGGTCGTGCTTCTCGAACAACTCGGCAGCAATGCCCAGCTCGGCGTGGTGTGCCTTAACCCACTCCCACGCAATGGTGGCCGACTCCTTCATCACGTCGCCCAGGTTACCCGTAAGGTTCAGAGTGCCCTTGCCGGGGGTGAGTACCGACTCGATGTAGAGGATGTCACCCCCCACCTCGGTCCACGCCAAACCCGTAACAACACCAACCATACCGCCCAAATCGTAGCGGTCCCTCTGGAACTTCTGCACGCCCAAAATCTTACGCACATCCTCCACGCTCACTGCGGGCTCATACTGCTCCTCGAAGCCAATCTGTTTGGCCCTGTGGCGAGCAATCTTGGCCAGCTGTTTATCCAACGAGCGCACACCACTCTCACGGGTGTAGTCCTCCACGATGGTGGCCAACACCTCGCGGCTGATGGTCAGCTGCTCGGGCTTAACACCGTGAGCCTCACACTGTTTGCGAATGAGGTGTCGCTCGGCAATTTCGAGCTTCTCATCGAGGATGTAGCCTGCAATGTTAATCATCTCCATACGGTCCCTGAGGGCGGCACTGATGTTGCCCACATTGTTCGCCGTGGCGATGAAGAGCACCTTCGAGAGGTCGTAGTCCACATCGATATAGTTGTCGTGGAAGGTGCTGTTCTGCTCGGGGTCCAACACCTCCAACAGCGCACTCGAAGGGTCGCCGTGGTTGCTACGGCTCACCTTGTCCACCTCGTCGAGGATAATCACGGGGTTGGACGAGCCACAGCGTTTGATTGTTTCGATGATACGTCCGGGCATCGAGCCGATGTAGGTACGCCTGTGGCCCCTAATCTCCGACTCGTCGTGTAGACCGCCCAACGAAATGCGGCCAAACTTCCTACCCAGAGCCTCTGCCACACTCCTACCCAGCGAGGTCTTACCCACACCCGGAGGGCCATAGAGGCAGAGAATGGGCGATTTGAGGTCGCCTTTGAGCTTGATGACCGAGAGGTGTTCGAGGATGCGCTCCTTCACCTCATCCAGACCGTAGTGGTCCTCGTCGAGCCTCTGGCGGGCACGGGTGAGGTCCATATTATCCTCGGTGTACTCGCCCCAGGGGAGCTCCAACATCGTTTCGAGGTAGTTCATCTGCACCGAGTACTCGGCCACGGCGGGGTTCAGTCGCTCCAATTTAACCACCTCACGCTCAAATTGTTTGGCCACCTCCTCGGTCCACTTCTTGGTCTTGGCACGCTCCCTGAGTTTGGCAATGTCGCCCTCGTCGGTTTCGCCCAGCTCCTCCTGGATGGTACGCATCTGCTGGTGGAGGTAATACTCCTTCTGCTGCTGGTCAATATCTCGTTTGACCTGTGCCTGAATCCTGTTTTTCAGCTCCACGAGTTGCTGCTCCCTAACGAGGATTTCGAGCAACTTACGGCTACGGGCCAACAGTCCGGGAGCCTCCAAGAGCCTCTGGCGGTCGGCATCCGTGAAGTCCATATTGGAGCAGATGAAGTTGATGATACCCCTCTTGGAGTCGATATTCTTGATGGCAAAAGTAGCCTCCTTGGGGATGTTGGGCGAGATGCTGATGACATTGAGGGCCACATCACGGATGGAGTCCACAAGTGCGTCAAACTCAACGTTGTTACGCTCGGGAGCAACATCTTTGAGGATGTTGACAGTGGCCTTGAAATAGGGCTCCGACTGCATATATTCGAGCACCTCAATCTTCTCCAAGCCGTGCAGGATTACCGTGAGGTTACCATTGGGCATTTCGAGCACTTTGAGTATGCGTGCAGCGGTACCCACACGATACATATCATCGGCTGCGGGCTGCTCCACATCGGCCTCCCTCTGCAACACTGCACCCAGCACACCGGAGTTCGACTCCACATCCCTGATGAGCTTCATCGACTTGGCACGCCCTACGGTAATGGGGGTGATGGCTCCGGGGAACAACACCGAGGAGCGCAACGATAGGATGGGCAACACGTCGGGGATAACCACACCCTCCGAGAGCTCCTCCTCGTCGCCCACAATGGGTATGACCTGCTGGAAGCCCTCGGCGGCATCGGCAATGCCGGTTACAATCTCGACCTCTACATTATCTTTCTTACGCATATATCAAATTCAGTTATATCCAACAAATCTCTCTTATCAGCGTAGATTTTTCCACACTATACAATTATGCTACAAATATAACGACTTTCGTGCCCAAAACTTATCCCCACCCCCAAAAAGTTATTAACAAATTTTAATACCGTCTACCGTCGACCGTCTACCGTCTACCGTCGACCGTCTACCGTCGACCGTCCAACGTCTAAGGTCTAACGTCTAACGTCAATTAAAATTGAAAATGGAAAATTGAAAATGGAAAATTAAGGTGCGCCGTTGGCGCAGAGTTTTATTTTCTTTTCCACTCTTCCTGCCCTTCCTGCCCTTCCTCTCAATTCTCAATTCTCAATTCTCAATTCCCGTTCTGCCCTTTCTGCCCTTTGTGCCCTTTGTGCACGCTCCTCCCCTGTCGTAGGGGAGGAGAAATCATTCTCCCCTAAGTTAGGGGAGATGGTGCGCAGCACCAGAGAGGTCTGTTGCTTTTTTTAGTCCAACGTCAACCGTCTACCGTCTACCGTCAGATATACCCCTCAGTCGCTTTGCGACAGCTCCCCTAGCTTAGGGGAGCAGTTTCCTTTTTCTGCCCTTCCTGCCCTTCCTCTCCATTCTCCATTCTCCATTCTCCATTCTCCATTCTCAATTCCCGTTCTGCCCTTCCTGCCCTTCCTGCCCTTTCTGCCCTTTTACAGACCTCACCCGCCTTCGGCACCCTCTCCTAACTTAGGCGAGGGTCATTCATTCTCCCCTAAGTTAGGGGAGATGGTGCGCAGCACCAGAGAGGTCTGTTGTTTTATTGTCTACCGTCTACCGTCAACCGACAGCATACCCCTCAGTCCTTCGGACAGCTCCCCTAAGTTAGGGGAGCTGTTTCCTTTTCCTGCCCTTCCTCCCTTCCTCTCAATTCTCAATTCTCCATTCTCAACTCTCAATTCCCCTGATAATCAAATAGTTCAATAAATGTAGAAACTTTTTTGCGATTTCTGTTGTATCTTTGTAGTAGAATAAAAATCCCCAACACAACTAACAAAAATACGATTATGGAAAACACCATTCAACCCTCCCAAGAGCGCAAGGGTTTCACCTTCTATCGCTCCTACTACGAGGCCATCTCGTTGCTCCCTGCCGACGACCAACTCATAGTCTATAAGGCCATTATGGAGTACTCACTCAACGGTACAACACCCGACACCGAGGATATGTCCCTCTGTGCCCAGCTGCTCATTATGGCCTTTATGCCCAACCTCGAAGCCAACAATCGTCGCTATGCCAACGGCGTCAAAGGTGGCCGTGGACATAAGGCTGACACCACAAGCAACGACCAAGAACAACCCACCACCGAGGCTGCTCCAAACCAAGCCGAAAGCAAAGCTAAACCAAGCGTAAACCAAACGGAAAGCAAGGCGGGAGCTAATGAAAATGAAAATGAAAATGAAAATGACAATGAAAATGAAAATGAAAATGACAATGAAAATGAAAATGACAATGAAAATGAAAATGATGATGAAGATGATAATGAAAATGACAAGGGCAATGCCGATGATGATGTAGATGCCAAGAGAGGAGCGGAGGCAAGAGTTGCCTCCCAGGCGGAGGTGGCTACCTCCGCCACACCACCCACACCCACAAGGGAAGAAAAAGTTTTGAGAAATTTTGAAAAATGGCTTAGCCTATATGCCCCAACGTTGCTGCAATTTCCGGAGCCTATGACAGCGAGCCAGTTGGCCGAGCTACGTGCGAAATATAACGACCTGAGAATCAAGGAGTGTGCTGCGCAAATGCACAACAAGAGTGCCTTTCAGTCGAACCGCTCGGTATTCCTGACGATGCACAAGTGGATAAAGTCGATGAAGTGAGAGTTCTCTGCGAGAACGTCGAC
>JBGUSZ010000017.1:0-12824 GCA_045132795.1 Tidjanibacter sp.
AGTAGGGTTGGAATTGACAAAATAAATTTTGTCTAAAATGCTCTCGCTCGGCATAGCCCACAAGTGGCCTCTGCCCTCGCTTATTCGCATTTGCGAGAATTGAAAATGGAAAATTATTGTACCTGCGGTGCATTATGAATTAATTTTCTCTAACCTCACTAAATTCCCTAACTTCACGGGTATTAAAAAAGATACCCGAGAAAAAGAAAGGAACAATATTCACCAATTAAGAAAAAGACGTTAGACGTTGGACGTTGGACGTTAGACAAAACTATGAAAAAGAGTATCCGTGTGCCCCGAGTGGAGGGCTTTGAGAAGTTGGAGCAGTTTGCCACCGACACCATCGAGTGCATCAATTGGGCAGAGTATCCCTACAAACCATCCGTGCGCTTCTACATAGGCCACACAGAGGAGGCCCTCTTGGTGCGCTACGAGGTGGAGGAGGCCCACACCAAGGCCATCTGCACCACCGCCAACGGGCCCGTGTGGGAGGATAGTTGTGTGGAGTTGTTCATCAAGGAGCCCGACAGCCCCTTCTACTTCAACTTCGAGACCAACTGCATTGGCGTGGGACTCTCGGCCAAAAGGCGTTCGCGCTCCGATTGCGCCCACTTCACGCCCGAGCAGGCCGCACCCATCGTTCGACACTCCTCGCTCCCTGCCACACCCATCGACATCAAGGAGGGTAGGTGGAGTTTGGAGCTCACACTCCCCTTCTCGGTACTCGAACTCGACGGCACACCCGAAAGGCTCCTCGCCAACCTCTACAAGTGCGGCGACGGCACCACCCCCATTCACTTTGTGAGTTGGAGCCCCATCGGTGTTGAGCAGCCCGACTTCCACCGCCCCGAGTGGTTTGGCGAACTCATTTTTGACAAATAAAACTCCCCGAATATGGACAATAAACTTCTCAACATTGCACAGCGTTTTGTGCTCGAAGGCACCATCGCCGACATCCGTGCACTCGGCGACGGCTTCATCAACGACACCTTCATCGTGAAGACCGAAGGTGAGGCCCCCGACTACATACTCCAACGCAAAAACCACATCGTATTCCCCGATGTGCCCGCTATGATGGAGAACATCCGCAAGGTCACCGAGCACATCAAGGCCAAGGTGGAGAACCCACTGCGTGACACACTTACGGTCATCCCCACCACCGATGGCGCACTCTACCACAAGGACGAGGAGGGCAACTTCTGGGCTGTGTGCACCTTCATTCCCAACACCACCACCTACGACCGTGCCGACTCCACCGCACTCGCCTATCAGGGTGGCAAGGGTATAGGCCGCTTCCAAGCGCAGTTGGCCGACTTCACGGAGCCTTTGGCCGAGGTTATCAAGGGTTTCCACAATATGCGCTACCGCTTTGAGCAGTGGGACGAGGCTGTGAGGGCCGACAAGGCCGGCCGTGTGGCTTCCCTCGCCGAGGAGATTGGCTGGATTGAGAGCCGCAGGGAGGAGATGTTGGGCTTCTGGGCCCTCGTGGAGGATGGTACCATTCCCACACGAGTAACCCACAACGATACCAAAATCAGCAACATACTCTTTGATGCCGACACCAAAGAGGTGCTCTGCGCCATCGACCTCGATACGGTTATGAGCAGCACCTCGCTCAACGACGTGGGCGATGCTCTGCGCTCCTACACCAACACCGGTGCCGAGGATGACCCCGACTTGGAGAAGGTGTCGATGAGCCTCGATATGTTCCGTGCCTACATCGAGGGCTACCTCTCGGAGCGCGCCGCAACCCTATCAGAGAGCGAGTGGGAGTGGCTGGCGTTCAGTGGTAGGTTCATCACCTTCGAGCAGGTGCTGCGCTTCCTGATGGACTACATCGACGGCGACACCTACTACAAGACCAAATATGCCGACCACAACCTTGTGCGTACTCGCGCGCAGTACAAACTGCTCCAAAGTATGGAGGCCCAATACGACCAGATGGTTGACATCGTAAAGGCCCTAAGGGGATAGGAAGGGGAATTGAGAATTGAGAATTGAGAATTGAGAATTGAGAATTGAGAATTGAGAATTGAGAATTGAGGCTAATGGCCAACAGCTAACGGCTAATGGCTAACGGCTAATGGCTAATGGCTAAAAAAAACTCTCGGGTATCGACCCGAGAGTTTTTTATCGCAGTGCAACGCAGCAGTTGACCTGCTATATGTGTTTTTGTGGCAGTTGCCGTGCTAAATGTGTTTTTGCAGGAATTGTTTGATGGCCTCGGCCGTAGCCTCCGGCTCCTCAAAGAAGCCCATATGTCCCGAATTTTCGAGCCACACAACCTCCGCCTGCGGGTGGTTTGCAACCATCTCCTCGGCCCTTTCGAGGGGGATGTAATTATCCTTCTTACCGAGTATAAATAGCTGTGGCAGAGTGCTCTTTTGGAGCAGCTCGTTGCTATCCACCCTCGCCTTCATACCCTTCAAGAGTGCCGTAACACCCTCCGGCTCGGTAACATAGATTTGCTCCTCCAAGAAGGCAATCTCGTCCCTCATACGGCGCAAGTTGTCGGTGGCAAAACCATTGGGTGCCGTCTGTGCCAAGAGGTCTTTGTGGCCCTTCTCCACCAGCTCAATCTCTCGGTCCCTATCGGCCTTCTTATCCTCGCTATCGGGGTTAGGTGTGGAGCTCAACAGCACAAGACCGTTGAGCCTCTCGGGGAACATACGCAGCGTTTGGAGCGCAACGTAACCACCCATCGAGTGTCCCACAATGGTTGCCTTTGCAATCTCCAACTCGTCCAACACACCCGCAACAGTGGTGGCCAAAAACTCCATAGTGTGCACCTCGCCCATAACCTGCGAAATACCGTGGCCGGGAATATCCATCGCCACCACTCGGTAGTCGGGCGTGAGGAACTTCTGAAAGTCCTCCCACACATCCAGACTTTCGAGGTAGCCGTGGAGCAACAAAACACACTTCTCACCTTTGAGGGTGTCGGTGATACGCAGCGCGCAACCGTTTGATATAATGAACTTTTCCATAGTTTTTTCTCTAATTGAGCCTCTACTCTCTCCGCCCTACTCGGCAAAGAACATCTTACGCAGGTTGTCCACCTCGTCCAACTCCTCCCAACCGAAGAATTTGAGTGTTTTGGTGGTGGTGCGACCATTACGTTTCACCTCCACCTCCTCGGTGTAGGGCCTACGTCCGAAGTGGCCATAGGAAGCGGTGGGCTCAAAGATGGGGTTGGTAAGGCCAAACCTCCTGACGATGGCCGCAGGGCGCAGGTCGAAGGCTGCCGAAACAGCCTCGGCAATCTCCGCATCGGAGGCCGCAACGTGCGAGGTACCATAGGTGTCCACAAAGATACTGATGGGCCTCGAAAGACCAATGGCATAGGAGAGCTGCACCAACATACGGTCGGCCACACCTGCGGCCACCATATTCTTGGCAATGTGGCGTGCAGCATAGGCTGCCGAGCGGTCCACCTTCGAGGAGTCCTTACCCGAGAAGGCACCGCCACCGTGTGCGCCACGACCACCATAGGTGTCAACAATAATCTTCCTACCCGTCAGGCCGGTATCGCCGTGGGGGCCACCGATAACGAACTTACCTGTGGGGTTAACGTAGAGGATATAATCGTTGTCAATCAACTCCGCCAACTTGTCGCCGGCCCTCTCCAAGCGTGCCTTCACACGGGGGATGAGAATGTTGCGAACATCGTCGGCAATGATGCGCTGGCAATCCTCAAAGTCGTCGTGCTGGGTGCTGACAACAATGGTGTGCACCCTCAGAGGCTCCCAATTGTCGCCATATTCGATGGTTACCTGACTCTTTGAGTCGGGGCGCAGGTAGCGCATAACCTCGCCCTCCCTGCGGATGGCGGCCAACTCTTTGAGCAAAACGTGCGAAAGGATGAGCGTTGCAGGCATCAACTCGCGGGTTTCGTTGCAAGCATAGCCAAACATAATACCCTGGTCGCCAGCACCCTGCTCCTCCTCAACCTCACGCACAACACCCTGGTTGATGTCGCCCGACTGCTCGTGGATGGCCGAGAGAATACCGCACGAAGCACCGTCGAACTGATACTCGCTCTTGTTGTAGCCAATCTGGTTGATAACCCTGCGTGCAATGCCCTGAATGTCAACGTATGCATCCGAGCGCACCTCGCCCGACACTACCACCAGACCTGTGGTGCAGAGGGTTTCGCACGCCACCTTGCTGGAAGCATCGTAGCGCAAAAATTCGTCAAGAATAGCGTCGGAAATCTGATCCGCCACTTTGTCGGGGTGTCCTTCGGATACCGACTCCGATGTAAACAAAAATGCCATACCTTATTAAAATTGAGAATTGAGAATTGAGAATTGAGAATTACTCCAACAATCAATTCCACATTAAACTTCCGTTTCTTTTTTGGGGAGGAGTTTGGGAGAGGATAAGCGGGGCAACACAAGCACCCAACTCATTGCCTTTTAGCACTTTTTGCCGACATTAACCCGTTCAGGGCCGAGAGTAAGCAGGGCCATAACACTCCCCCCGCTCTGCGTGGTCGGCGTGGTTTGCAAGCAGCCAAATCACTTCCACGCCACAAAAGTACTCATAAAAATTGAGAATTGAGAATTGAGAACAAGAGAATTTTTAAAAAAAGCACAAAAAAAGTGCCCGACTTTTCAGCCGAGCACTCTGCAAGTTTGCTCCCTGGTGGGGCAAACTATTTAACCGTGTTAACAATTTTCTCGAATGCCTGGGGGTGATTCATCGCGAGGTCGGCGAGAACCTTACGGTTCATCTCGATACCCTTAGCGTGGCACTTACCCATAAACTCCGAATAGGTCAAACCGTGCATGCGGGCAGCAGCGTTGATACGCTGAATCCACAAGCTACGATAGTTCCTCTTCTTCTCTTTGCGGTTGCGGTATGCAAACTGCAAACCTTTCTCGACAGTATTCTTGGCAACTGTCCATACGTTTCCCCTTGAACCAAAGTTACCCTTGGCAAGTTTTAAAACTTTTTTCCTGCGAGCTCTCGATGCTACAGCATTTACTGATCTTGGCATAAAATTTTGAAAAGTTTTAATCGAAAGATTAGCGGTGAGGTTCTCCCCCACTCTTCGGGGCTAATTCTCTCTTTGGTTAAACAATTACTCTACGGGTTAAACAATCGGATGATTATTTAACGAGGAGTTTGCGCAATTTGGCTGCATCGGCGGGAGTAACGATTGCCGAGTAGTCCAAGTTACGTTTGCGTTTGGTAGATTTTTTGGTGAGGATGTGGCTGTGGTAAGCGTGTTTCCTCTTGATTTTTCCTGTGCCGGTGAAATCAAAACGCTTCTTTGCGCCGGCGTTAGTTTTCATTTTTGGCATTTTCGATAAAATTTTAATTGGTTAAACAGCCCGCAAATATACACATAAAATTCAAAATGGAAAATTGAAAATTGAAAATTATTGATTTTTAGGTAAATTTAGGTGGGCAAAGGAGAGCAGAAAGAGCAGAAAGGGCAGTAAGGGCAGTAAGGGCAGTAAGGGAGTTGAGAATTCAAAATTCAAAATTCAAAATTCAAAATTCAAAAAAGAGACAACAAATAAAACACTGCGCTGAAAGCGCACCATAATTTTCAACTTTCAATTTTCAATTTTCAATTTGAATTGTTGTCGGTCGACGGTCGACGGTCGACGGTCGACTTTAATTTGTCATTTGACAAAAATTTACTATTTTTGTATCGGAGAAGTGTGGCACAACAAGGACGCACACACCTTGGTGTGCCAACGTAAAAGCATAGTATATAGACACTAAACCTTCAAACAATGCAGGTTGACGTAGAGAAAGTTTTGGCCGACAAGGCTCCAAAACTTGCAAAAAAGCTGCCACGATTTTTGATTAACTACCTGAAAAAAATCGTGCACCAAGACGAGATTAACCAGATTATGGCCTCCTATGGCGAGATGCAGCCCTATGAGTTCATCCACAATGCCCTCGAATTTATGGGCGTATCGTGGCACATCAAGGGTATGGACAAACTCCCCAAAGAGGGCCGTTATCTCTTTGCCTCCAACCACCCCTTTGGCGGTATGGACGGTATCATCCTTGCCTCCGAAATCATCGCACATTTGGGCGACGTTCGCTCCATCAGCAACGATATCCTGATGGTCTTGGAACCCCTGGCCCCCATCCTGTTGCCCGTCAACAAACACGGAGCGCAGTCGAGGACTGCAGCCGAAACTTACGAAAATACCTTTGCGAGCGATATGCCCATCCAGACATTCCCCGCAGGACTCTGTTCGAGGCGCATCAAGGGCGAGATTACCGACTTGGAGTGGAAGACCAACTTCACCAAAAAGGCCATCCAGCACAACCGCCACATCGTCCCCGTGCACTTTGAGGGCCGCCTTAGCAACCGTTTCTACAACATCTATTCCTTCCGTAAATTCTTCGGCATCAAGGCCAACATCGAGATGCTCTACCTGGTGGACGAGATGTTCCGCCAGAGAGGTAAGAGCTTCGAGGTGGTCATCGGCGACCCCATCTCTCCCGAGGAACTTGCCGCTGTGGGCACCCCTCGAGAGCAAACCGAGTATGTGAGGGCCAAGTCCTATGCGCTTGCACCCAAGAGTGGCAAATAGTTGACGTTCAACCCAAAAGAAGAAATTGTTATGAAACAGATTATAAAGCCCGTATCGAGAAAGTTGCTGAAAAGCGAGCTCAAACAGGAGTATTTCCTGCGTGAAACAAACCGTGCCGGCAACGAGATTTATGTGGTAACGGCAGCCCAAGCACCCAATGTGATGCGCGAAATCGGCCGCCTGCGTGAGTGGGCATTCCGTAGCGCAGGAGGTGGCACTGGCGAATCGGTTGACATCGACGAGTTGGACCTCGTGGAGGGTGGCTACAAGCAGTTGGTTGTGTGGGACCCCTCGGCCGAGGAGATTGTTGGTGGCTACCGCTTCATCGTGTGTGAGAGTAGCGACGAGAGCCACTGCTCCACCGAGCACTACTTCCGTTTCAGCGAGGAGTTCCGTAGGGACTACCTGCCCCACGCCATCGAGTTGGGACGTAGCTATGTCCACCCCAACTACCAGAACACCCGCGCCAATGCCAAGAGCCTCTATGTGATGGACAACATCTGGGACGGCCTGGGAGCAATCATCGTAAACCACCCCACTAAAAAGTATTTCATCGGCAAGGTTACGATGTACACCCACTACGACACCGAGGCAAGGAACATCCTGATGTACTTCCTGCACAAATATTTCCCCTCGAAGGAGGGCCTTTTGGAGCCTGTCTATCCCATCGACTTGGGCATCGACACCGAGGCTATGGAAAAACTCTTCACTGCGGGTAACTACAACGACGACCACAAGATTTTGGCCCACGAGCTCAAAGAGAGGGGCGAGTTTATCCCTCCGATGATTAGCTCCTATATGAACGTGTCGCCCTCGATGCAGGTGTTCGACACGGTGACCAACCCCGACTTTGGCGACGTGGAGGAGACCGCCATTATGGTAACCATTCCCGATATGTATCCCCACAAGACCGAGCGCCACACAAAGGGTGTCACCAAGGGCGCTGCTCCGTTCCAGCAGTTCATCGACAAGACCATAATGGCCATTGACGATGTTGTTATGGGCCACGCCGTACCTGCGGTTAAGGTTGCTCTGCGCCACCGTAGGCCCGAGAGGGATGCCCGCAAGGAGCGAGGGGTGAACAAAAAATAGTCGGCCCTACATTCGCCACCCACAATAAAATGGGGTTATTCTGCATTTATTATTCGTAGAATATCACTAATTTTGCACCAGAAGATGAATAATAATGATGTGAACATATTGTGGGTTGATGACGAAGTGGAGTTGCTCAAACCCCACATCCTCTTCTTAAAATCAAAAGGCTACGAGGTTGCCACTTGCAACAACGGCTACGATGCCGTGGAGTTGGTGCGCTCGGAGCCATTCGATTTGATAATCCTCGACGAGATGATGCCCGGTATGACGGGCCTCGAAACGCTTCCCCAGATTAAGGAAGCGAGGCCCTCCACGCCCGTGATTATGGTAACCAAGAGCGAGGAGGAGAACATTATGGACAAGGCCATAGGCTCCAAGATTGCCGACTACCTCATCAAGCCCATAAATCCCAACCAAGTACTTCTCTCCATCAAGAAGAACATATACCGCGAGAGGCTCGTAACAGAGCAAACTACGGCCGATTACAGAGCCGAGTTTGGGCGCATCAGCACCCTGCTTGGGTCGGCTCGCTCGTTTGATGATTGGTGTGCCATCTACCGCAAGTTGGTGGGCTGGGAGATGGAGCTCACCGAGTCGAACGACCGTAGCATCAAGGAGATATTGCTGATGCAGAAGAGTGAGGCGAGTGGCGAGTTTGGTAAGTTTGTCAAGCGCAACTACCTCGATTGGGTAAACGTGCGCACCGAGGAGCGTCCCACGATGTCGCACACGCTGTTCAAAAACAAGATTATCCCCACCGTGGAGCAGAGCGAGGGAAAGACCACCCTGCTCGTGATAGACAACTTCCGCTATGACCAATGGCGCACCATTTGGCCGATGCTCATCTCCCACTTTGACCTCCACAGCGAGGAGTTCTATTGTAGCATTCTACCCACCGCAACCCAATATGCACGCAACGCCATCTTTGCGGGCCTTATGCCCTTGGCGATTGATAAATTGATGCCCGACAAGTGGCTCAACGACAACGAGGAGGGGGGAAAGAATAAGTATGAGGAGGAGTTTCTGCGCCGTCAGTTGTCGCGTGCGGGCAAGGATTGGAAGCTATCGTTCGACAAGCTCGTCAAGCCCGAGGCGGGTAGGAAATTGGTGGAGAACTTCGGGCGAGTGAGGGAGGCCGATTTTTCGGTCATCGTCTACAACTTCCTCGACATCCTCTCCCACGCACGCACCGAGACGGAGATTATCCGTGAACTCACCGAGGACGAGGCTGCATTCCGCTCGCTTACACGTTCGTGGTTTGAGCACTCGGAGCTGTACACGATGTTGAAGATGCTCGCCGAGGCGGGCCACACGGTCATCATCACCTCCGACCACGGCACCACCCGTGTGGATAACCCCATAAAGGTTGTGGGCGACAGGGAGACCTCACCCAACCTGCGCTACAAGACGGGGCGCAACCTCTCCTACAACCCACGAGAGGTCTATGAGATTACCCGCCCGGCAGAGGCACAACTACCGCAGGGCAACCTAACGAGCAGCTATATCTTCGCACTCGGCAGAGACTTTTTCTCCTACCCCAACAATGCCAACCAATTCATCCGCTACTATCGTGACACGTTCCAGCACGGCGGCATTTCGTTGGAGGAGATGTGTGTGCCCTACATTGTGCTCCGCCCGAAGGCGTAGAACTGAATTGAGAGTTGAGAAAGTTGCGAGTAAGCGGAGCTTGGTCAATTGAGGATTGTGGTGCCTGCGGTGCATTTTCATATTGGGAAACGTTGTTGTTACCCGTGCCTTCCACCCACTCCTCCCCTGAGTCAGGGGAGGTGCCGTTAGGCGGAGGGGTATGTATGGGCAAGAAAGAATAATTAGTAAATATTATATATATAATAGATGAAAGAGATTAACGTAAATGGTTTGGGCGACCTGCCAGATGCAGCCGAAGAGATTTTGGGTGCGCTCGACGGTCGCAATGTGGTTGCACTCTATGGCCCTATGGGGGCAGGCAAGACAACCCTTGTGAGGGAGATTTGTGCCCAGCTCGGCAGCGAGGACACCGTAACCAGCCCCACCTTTGCCCTCATCAACCGCTACGACACAGCCGAGGGCGATGCCATCTTCCACTTCGATTTCTACCGCATCGAGCGCCCAGAGGAGGCCTTCGATATGGGCTATGAGGAGTATTTCTACTCGGACGGCCTGTGCCTTGTGGAGTGGCCCGAGAAGGTGGAGGAGCTGCTGCCCGACGACGTGATGAAGGTAACCATCACCCCCACAAGCAACACTCGCAGGGTGATTACCATCGACTAAACTCTCTGCACACAATCCCAAACGAAGAAACTCACGCGCGCGCGTATGATTAAAAATGTAATATTCGACCTCGGTGGAGTGGTCCTCGGGCGTGATTTCTCTCGCCTTGCCGAACTGCTGGGCGACACCTTCTCGTTCATTGCGGGCAACGACTTTCCGGCCTATTGGAGCGAGTTCGACAGGGGAATGTACACCCGTGAGGAGGTGGCCGAGATGTTGGCTGCCGACAAGGGGTGTAGCGTGGAGGAGGCCCAGAGGAGCATCCAGAACCTGCTCGAATTGCTGCAACCCGTGGAGGAGACCGTGGAGTTGATTGAGGAGCTGAAAGAGCGTGGATTTAAGATGTATGTGCTGAGTAATATGTCGAGGGAGTTCTACGCCCACATCAGCCGCTTCCCCGTGTTTGACTACTTCGATGGCGAGGTGGTGTCGTGCTATGAACACATCAACAAACCCGACGAGGGTATCTACACCTGCCTTTTGGAACGCTATGACCTCCGCCCCGAGGAGTGCCTGTTTGCCGACGATAAGAGCGTCAACACAGCTGCTGCGAGTGCACTCGGATTCCACACCGTAACCTTCGACGAGCACGGCGTGGAACGCATCCGAGAACTCCTTGCGAATTTGTTTTAGTAGTTGGATGCCAACTACTAAAACGTCAACCGACGACAGACGACCGACGACCGACGACCGACGACAAACTCACGGGTATTAAAAAAGATTCCCGTGAAAAGGTGGGGGCTCCAAAGAAACACGGGTAACGAAAACGTTACCCGCAAAGAAAAAAACACCTCCCCTACGACAGGGGAGGTTGGGAGGGGTGGTCGTAATTGCGTGCACGACCCCGTGCACACTGCTCCCCTAAGTTAGGGGAGCTGTCGCAAAGCGACTGAGGGGTATGTCAGACGGGTGACGGTCGACGGTCGACGGTCGACGGTGGACGGTGGACGGTCGACGGTGGACATAAAACAACCTCGGGTAACGAATTTCGTTACCCGAGGTTGTTTTGCTATGCCAGCAGGCGTTTGGCAAGTTCGATGGCGGTGTCGGTAATATCGTTACCACTCAACATCTTGGCTATCTCCACCACTCGTTCTTCGGGCGAGAGGAGTTCGATATGTGTCCTACCGTCGGCCGCATCCTTATATACTCTGAAATGGGTGTCGCCCTTCGAGGCCACTTGTGGGAGGTGGGTGATGTTGACCACCTGGCGACCCACCGACAATTCGGCAATAATCTGGCCCGTGGTGTCGGCAATACGTCCCGAAATACCCGTGTCAATCTCGTCGAAGACAACCGTGGGCATATCGGCCTTGTCGGCCACAAGTGCCTTCAAGCACAGCATAACCCTCGAAATCTCACCACCCGAGGCCACCTTCTCCAACGGTTGGGGCGAGAACTTGGGCGACGAGGAGAACAAGAAATCCACCGTGTCGGCACCACTCGCCATCAACCCCTCGGCCCTACCAATGTGGCCCACAAAGGTGCTGTGTTCCATACCCAGACGTGCCAGCATAGCCTCCGCCTGCTCGGCCAGCCCCTTGGCTGCCTTGCTCCTCGAAGCCGTCAGCTTGGCAGCACTCTTCTCGGCTGCCTCCTTACACCTACCAACCTCGGCCTCCAAGCGGGCCAACTCGGCATCGGCATCCACAATGATACCCAGCTTCGAGCCGTAGTCCTTCTCAATGGCGATGAGCTCCTCCACCGTCTGCACCCCGTGTTTACGCATCAGCGTATAGATGGCATCCAAGCGGTCGTTCACCTCCTCGGCCCTCTGTGGGTTGTTCTCCACCGACTGTACCTCCTCGCCAAGTTGTGCAGATATATCTTTCAACTCCACCAACACAGCCTTAACCCTCTCGGCCACCTCGCCGGCAGGGCCATACACGTCGCTGATTTTGGCAAAGCCGCCCTCAATCTGGCGCAGTCGTGCCACCACACCACTCTCCTCCTCGTCCAGCAGAGCCACCGAGCCACCCAACGTGTCGGCAATGCGCTCCACATTATCGAGCATACGGCTCTCTGCCTCCAACTCTTCCAACTCCCCCTCACGCAATTTGAGCGCAGCGAGTTGGTTATACTGAAACTCGATATACTCCTTATCCCTCAGGTTGGCCTCCACGGTGCGCCTCACCTCGGCAAGTGCACCCTCGGCCTTGCGGAGTGCCGCATATTTGGCCGCATAGTCGCTCCTCTGGGCACCATTCTCGGCCACCGCATCCACAATCTGCATCCTAAAACCCTCGCCGGCAATCATCAGCGAGTGGTGCTGGGAGTGGATATCAATGAGCCTTGTGCCCAACTCTTTGAGCACAACGAGCTGCACCGGCAGGTCGTTCACATAGGCCCTCGACTTACCCGCAGGGGTAATCACTCGGCGTATGGTTGTCGTGGCCGCCCACTCCAAGTCGTTCTCCTCAAAGAACTCCTCCAAACCGTAGGCCTCCACGTCAAACTCCGCCTCAACCACACAGTTACGCCCACTCTCTTTGAGGGTGGCAATATCTGCCCTATTACCCAACACAAGGCCCAGAGCACCCAGCAGGATACTCTTACCGGCACCCGTCTCTCCCGTGATAATATTCAAGCGGGGGCTCAATGTCATATCGAGCCTCTCAATGAGTGCATAGTTTTCAACGGTCAGATGGCGAAGCATAACAGAGGAATTGAGAATTGAGAATTGAGAATTGAGAAAGTTGCGAGTAAGCGAGAGCAGAGGGTGCTTGCACACTATGCCGAGCGAGAGCAACTAAAAGCCACCAAAGGTGGGTTAATTGAGAAAGTTGCGAGTAAGCGAGAGCAGAGGGTGCTTGCAAACTATGCCGAGCGAGAGCAACTAAAAGCCACCAAAGGTGGGTTAATTGAGAAAGTTGCGAATAAGCGAGAGCAAAG
>JBGUSZ010000018.1:0-14455 GCA_045132795.1 Tidjanibacter sp.
AACTCTTTCGCCCTATCTTTCAACTGGGTGATGTCAATCACCTCGCCCTGTACGGCAATCTGGTCATACTTGTTCACGTGAACAAACATCAAGTTTCGCTCCTTGATGTCGGGCGCATCCTGTGGCTTATCGCTCCAAGGAGGAAGCACACGGTTCAGACCCGAGTCAATGTCCATTGTTGTTGCCACAAGGAAGAAGATAAGGAGCAAGAATGCGATGTCAGCCATTGAGCTGGCATTAATTTCCGGTGTCTTTCTTGCCATATTACAAATCTCCTTTTATAAATATGGTACAACTCTATTTGATAGCGTTCCTAAGTGTGCCTGCGAGGATAGCGAGGATGCTACCACCCAATGCCAAGTAGGCAATGTAGAGGATGGTGTCGGTAAACCTCAACTCGAAAACATCTTCAAAGAAACCACCAGCCGAGTTGGGCACGGGAGCTGCACTCGACAATGCGTAGCAACCACCAACAAGCGCAGCGGCAACAACAACGCCAACGAGGGCTTTGATGGCCGATTTGGGGTTGGTGATCATGTTCTTAATAGGCGAAATCAACGCGGCAACGAGGCCAATGCCTACAATGCCATACACCCACCACAGCAACCACTCGCAATCAGCGTGCATATCGCCCATGTGCTGCACCTGAGGCAGGAAGAAGAGCGATGCTACACACGCGATGGTGATAGCAAAGAGTGCATATTCTACATATTTAACCCATTTCATAGTCTGTAATCTTTATTTAGTTAATGAACGGGGTTAACTTATTTCTTGCTGTAATCGGTCAGAATGTCTACCAAAGTAATCGAAGAATCCTCCAACTCAACAACGGCGGAGTCAATCTTGTTAAGGATGTAGTTGTAGAACAACTGGAGAACAACAGCAGCGATAAGACCTGCGAGAGTGGTCAACAGTGCAACCTTGATACCACCTGCAACGAGGGTAGCCGAAACCTCACCTGCTGCCTGAATCTGGTCGAATGCCTCAACCATACCAACTACGGTACCCATGAAACCCAACGAGGGGCTGATTGCGATAAAGAGGCTAATCCAGCTCAAACCGCTCTCCATCAAACCGTTCTGTACCGAACCATACGATGCAACTGCTTTCTCAACAACGTCCAAACCCTCATTGTAGCGGAGTGCGCCCTGGTAGAAGATGCTGGCTACGGGGCCTTTGGTGCTACGAGCAACCTCTTTTGCAGCCTCGATACCACCCTCGTTGAGAGCAGCCTCAAACTTAGCGATGAACTTCTTGGTGTTGATCTGCGAGAACGAGAGGTAGAGGATACGCTCGATGCACACTGCCAAACCGATGATCAAGCAGAGCAATACGGGAGTCATCCAAAGAACACCACCCTCGATAACTTTCTGTTTCAGTGCCTGGTGGAAAGGTACGCCGGGGATCTCGGTCTCCTCGTCAATTGCGGGGGCCTCAACCTCTGCTGCCTCAACTGCCTCCTCTGCAACCTGCTCGGTAGCAGCTGCCTCGGGCTCCTGTGCGTAAACATTAACGGTTGCAAATGCCATTGCAGCAACAACCGACAAAATCATAAAAAGTTTTTTCATAACTTTGAATTTGGAATTAATTAAACGTGTTATTTGTTGTTAGTTTTGTTTTGTTTCTTGTGCTACCGCCCCGCAAAAAGGGCAAACTACGCTACAAAGATATTTATTTTTTCGAATAATATACCACACGCCCAATAAAAACTTTGTTTTTTAGCGCCACAAAACTACATTTTTTCTTCGGGGTGCTTACAAAATGAAAGCGGACAAAGAGAAAAGAACTCCTTGTCCGCCCACAGATAAATCTTGTTTTATGCCTTTGGGGTGGTTACACTTCCTCGGCAGCCACATACTTGTAGAGTCGGTCACCACGGTGGATTTGCTGGGGTAGTTTCACCGAGCACTTGCGTCCCTGCAAAGCCACCTCTACGGGGTGTTCGTCAACCCATATCTGTTCGGGCTTAAACTCCACAGCGCCCGTGGTTTCGCCCGTAATGAGCACCTTGCGACCCAATTCCAGAGGCGAAGCTTCCACCAAAATCTCACCCACTTTGGCCTTCTTAAAGACATTGGTTACTCGGCCCACATAGACCTTCCTTACACTTGCCGACGAGCCATAGTTTTTGCTTAACTCCACCACGGGTGAGTTGAGGTAGTAGCCACCCCAATAGCCACGGTTGAACACAGTGGAGAGTTCCTCCTTCCACTTGGCCACCCTTTCGGGTGTGAACGAGCCGTGCTCGATGGCCCTCAAAGCCCTGTCGTAGCACTCCACAACCCTCTTTACATACTCTGCAGGTCGTGCCCTGCCCTCAATTTTGAGCACCCTCACACCCGACTCAATGAAGCGGTCGAGGAAGTCGATGGTGCAGAGGTCCTTGGGGGAGAGTAGGTAGGGGCCGTCGGTGTGCAACTCCTCGCCCGTGTCCCTATTAACAAGGGTGTAGGCATGGCGGCAAATCTGCCTGCACGCACCCCTGTTGGCCGAGCAACCCGTGGCGTGGAGCGAAAGGAAACACTTACCACTCACACTCATACACAGAGCTCCGTGGGCAAACATCTCAATCTTAACCCTCTCTCCGTTGGGGCCACATATATTCTCCTCCTCGATGCGTTTGCTCACCTTTGCCACCTGCTCCAATGAGAGCTCCCTTGCGAGAACAACCGTGTCGGCCCACTGCGAGTAGAACTTCACGGTTTCGCTGTTGGAGATGGATAGTTGGGTGGAGATGTGCACCTCCAAACCCACGCTGCGTGCATAGAGTATGGCGGCTTGGTCACTCACAATCACAGCATCCACTTTCTCGGCGGCGGCCCTATCGAGCAGTTTGTGCAACACATCTATCTCCTCCTCATACACCACAGTATTAACAGTTAGATAGGCCTTCACGTTGTGTTGATGTGCGATGGCCACTATTTTGGCCAAGTCGTCAAGGGTGAAGTTGGCTGCCGAGGCGGAGCGCATATTGAGTTGTCCCACTCCGAAGTAGATGGAGTCGGCACCTGCGTTGATGGCGGCGTGCAGAGCTTCGTAGCTTCCGCACGGAGCCATTATTTCTATATCTTCTCTTTTCATTTTTAAGCCGTTAGCTGTTAGCCATTAGCCGTTAGCTACATTTATAATTAGTTGAGAAAATTTTGAATTTTCATCAGTTTTTCCTACCCAGAAGTCCGAGTGCCAACTCTTTCAAGGGGGCAATTCTTTCGGGCTCGGCGTCGAGCGAATCGAGAGCCTTCATTGCCTTGTTGAAGTGCTCCGTAATCTCCTTTTCGGCAACCTCCTTTATACCCAACTTGTTGTAGATGTCGAGCACTTCGGCAATTTTTACAGCAGGGGATATGGTGTTGTCTTTTAGCAATTTAAGAAGGTGTTTGCGTTGTTCGGCATCGCCACGTTGGAGTGCGGCAAGGAGCAGAAAACTCTTCTTGGCCTCCAAAATGTCGCCACCGATGGGTTTGCCGAGTTGTGCCTCGGTGCCGAATGCATCCAAAAGGTCGTCCTGCAATTGGAATGCAAGGCCGAGTTCGGTGGCAAATACAAAGAGGTGTTGGCGGTTTTGGGGGTCGGCACCACCCTGAATGGCACCAATAATGGTTGAGCCTGCCAACAATGCGGCGGTCTTTTTGTTGATCATATCCAGATACTCTTCCATCGACACATCCTCCCGGCTCTCGAAGTTCATATCGCACTGCTGGCCCTCGCACACGGTCATAGCCGTATAGTTGAAGCATCCAAGTACGGCAGGCAGAAACTCCACGGGAGTTTGTTGGAGCAACTTATAGGAATATATCATCATTGCATCACCCGAAAGGATTGCGGCATTGGCACCCCATTTGCCATAAACGGAGGGTTTGCCCCTACGGGTGGGGGCGTTGTCCATAATGTCGTCGTGGAGCAGGGTGAAGGTGTGGAACACTTCGAGAGCCGCCGCTGCGGGTAGTGCTTGCAGTGCATTGTCCGAAAAGATGTTACAAGCCAACACGGTGAGCATTGGGCGCAAACGCTTACCACCAGCGCTGATGGAATATGCGATAGGTTCATAGAGGCTGTGAGGATTGCCGTCCACATCGAGGTGGTCCATATAGTTCGCCACTGCTTTTTGAAGTTCGGAGAGTGTGTACATATTTTTTGGAATATTTTGTGCAAATATACGTTTTTACTTTGTGATTTCAGCAAAATCCCCTATTTTTGACTATCCTTTTGTGCAACAACTTTTTTAAAAGACTAACAATAACCAAATGAAAAAACAACTTACCATTGGTGTTGATGTTGGTGGCACCAACACCGTTCTTGGCCTTATTGACCGCGAGGGTAATTGCCTTGCACGTACCGATTTCAGCACACAGCGTTCGACATCCGAGAATGGCCCTGTATTCTTTGATGAGTATATGGATCTTCTCTATGCAGCCATTGACCGCTTGATTTCCGCAGCTCCCGAGGATGGCGTGGTTGCAGGTATTGGTATCGGCGCACCCAACGCACACTACTACAAGGGCGCAATTCTCAACGCCGCAAATCTTACCTGGAAAGACCGAAACAAACCCTCCAAAGAGGTGTTGGGCGATTTTGAGAAGCAGAGCCGTTGCGATGTGGTACGCCTGCTCAAGAAACACTATCCCGCAGTGAAGGCTATCGCTATGACCAACGACGCTAACGCTGCCGCCCTCGGTGAACTTTACTATGGTGGCGGTAAGAGCCTCAAAAAGAAAGACCTCGTGGAGATTACCCTCGGTACCGGCCTCGGTAGTGGTTTTGTGAGCAATGGCGACATCGTATATGGACACAATAGTTTTGCAGGCGAGTTGGGCCACATTGTTGTTGAGCCTAATGGTCGCAGCTGTGGCTGTGGTAAGTGTGGTTGCTTGGAGTCCTATTGCTCCGCTACGGGCATCCGTCGTACCGCACTTCGCCTGATTGACGACACTGCAACCCCTAGCGTATTGCGCAAGATTGAGCGCGAGAAACTCACCGCTAAGGATGTTAGCATTGCTGCTGCCGCTGGCGATAAGTTGGCTCTCGAAGTGTGGGACATCACCGGCCACTATCTTGCAATTGGTGTTTCGACCGCCGTGGCAATTACCTGCCCTGAGGCTGTATTCCTCTTTGGTGGCCCCACCAAAGCAGGCGACTTGTTGATGAACCCCCTCAAAAAGTATCTCGACAAGTATATGCTTCCAAGTATGAAGGACACAAAGGTTATGTTCTCCAAACTCGGAGAGGATGCTGCAATCCTTGGCGCTTCGGCTTTGGCCTTGACAGTTCTTGCCGCAATGAAAAAATAGGTTGATTGTGCGGCTTCGCTGTTAATCAACAAAAAGAAAACCTCTCAGGAGCTGCTACCTGAGAGGTTTTCTTTTTCTTGGTTGCCCTTGTTGGACTACGAATTCTTAATATAGGTGTAGTGTGCACCGTAGCGCTCGTAGGCAGCCCTCTCCAACTCCTCGCGGTGGTCGGGGTGAGCAATGCTGATGAGTGCCTTTGCACGCTCCTGCAACGATTTACCATAGAGGTCGGCAGCACCATACTCGGTAACAACCCAGTGTACGTGGTTACGAGTGGTAACAACGCCTGCACCGAGAGTCAAAGTATTGGCAATCTTGCTTATGCCCTTGTTGGTAACCGAAGGCATTGCGATGATGGCCTTACCGCCCTTCGAGAGCGACGAGCCGTAGATGAAGTCAATCTGACCACCAACACCCGAGTAGAACTTGGTTCCGAGCGAGTCGGCGCACACCTGACCGGTGAGGTCAATTTGGAGTGCGGAGTTGATAGCGCAGAATTTGGGGTTTTGGGCAATAATGAAGGGGTCGTTGGTGTAGGCAACATCTTTCATCAACACACCGGGGTTGTTGTCAATGAAGTCGTAAACCTCCTTCGAACCCATCAGGAAGGTCGAAACAATCTTACCCTTGTCGGTAACCTTGTTGCGACCATTCACAACACCTTTCTCTACCAGAGGCAATACGCCATCGGCAAACATCTCGGTGTGGATGCCGAGGTCTTTGTGGCCACCCAACTGCGAAAGTACAGCGTTGGGAATTGCACCGATACCCATCTGCAAGCAAGCACCATCCTCAATCAGAGCAGCACAGTGGCGACCAATTGCGGCGTCGGTCTCGGTAATCTCGGCAATGTGGCCCTCCATCAGAGGCTGGTTGTCCTCCACAAAGAAGTCAATTTCGGAGATGTGGATAAAAGCATCACCAAATGCACGGGGTACATATTTGTTTACAACAGCCAATACGTAGTCGGCACACTCAATAGCAGCCAAAGTTGCATCAACCGAAGTCCCCAGCGAAACATAGCCGTGAGCATCCACGGGCGACACCTGAATCATTGCCACGTTACAAGGCAATACACCTGCACGATAGAGTTTCTGGGTTTCGCTCAGGAAGATTGGAATGTAGTCGGCATAGCCACTCTGGGTAACTTTACGAACGTTACCGCCCACAAAGAACGAATCGAGCTGGAAGATACCCTCGAATTTGGGGTCAGCATAGGGAGCGGGTCCCTCGGTGTGGAGGTGGTGGATGTGTACATCTTTGAGTTCGCCGGCCTCGCCCCTACGGCACATTGCCTGAATCAGACACTGGGGTGCGCTTGCCACCGAAGAGAGGTGTACGTGGTCGCCGGATTTGATGACCTTAACGGCTTCGTCGGCTGTGGTAAAAGTGATTTTGTTGTTCATTTTGTGGTGTATTTTGTTTGAGTATCTAATTTGTGTTCTCTCAAAGAAGCCCCCAAAGGTAACTATTTTTTTGTGAAATGGTTGACACTCCATTATAAATTATTACCTTTGCTTGCAATTAGACACCTAAACTTTTTATAAATACTAACAATTCACTTACACATTATGAATGTAAAAGAGTTGAAAGATGTTGTTATCCGTTTCTCGGGCGACTCGGGCGATGGTATGCAGCTCACAGGCACTTTGTTCTCGGACACCGCCGCTCTTTTTGGTAACGGTATCTCCACCTTCCCCGATTACCCTGCCGAAATCCGTGCGCCACAAGGCACTGTCGCTGGTGTTTCCGGTTTTCAAGTTCACTTCGGCAGCAGCCGCATGCTCACCCCCGGTGATTATTGCGATGCGCTGATTGCTATGAATCCCGCTGCGCTCAAAGCCAATGTGATGTGGCTCAAAAAGGATGCAACCATCATCATTGATGGCGACTCGCTCGACGACAAGAGCATTGCAAGGGCAGGCTTCAAAACATCGGACCCCCTCGAAGAACTCGGCATTAAGGATTTCAATATCCTCACTCCCGATATTACCTCTATGACAAAAGAGGCATTGAAGGATTCGGGGCTTGACAATAAGGCAATCGTTAAGTGCAAAAATATGTTTGCGCTCGGCATTTGCCTCTTCCTCTATGACAAACCACTCGACCACGCCATTACTTATATTCGCAACAAGTTTGGCAAGCGCAACCCTGCGGTTGCGGAGGCAAACGTTGCTGTGTTGAACGCGGGCTGGAACTACGCCCACAATACCCACTCCTTTGCCAATACCTACACCGTGCAGCCTGCACAATTGGAGAAGGGACGCTATCGTAGCATTAGTGGTAATGTGGCAACCGCTTGGGGCTTTATGGCCGCCAGCGAGAAGAGTGGACGCCCCTTGTTCTGCGGCTCCTACCCCATCACTCCCGCCACGGTTATTCTCGAAGAGTTGGCCAAACACAAGGAGTTGGGCGTTAAGACCGTGCAGGCCGAGGATGAGATTGCAGGTATCTGTACCTCTATCGGCGCCGCTTTTGGTGGTGCTTTTGCGGTAACAACCACTTCGGGCCCAGGTTTGTCGTTGAAGAGCGAGGCAATGGGCTTGGCTGTGATTGCCGAGTTGCCCCTTGTGGTGGTTGACGTACAGAGGGGTGGCCCTTCGACGGGACTTCCCACCAAGACCGAGCAGAGTGACCTTATGCAGGCACTCTGGGGACGTAATGGTGAGTGCCCTATGGTTGTGATTGCGGCCTCGTCGCCCAGCGACTGCTTCGACTATGCTTTCACCGCAGGTAAGATAGCAATGGAGCATATGACCCCCGTGGTGTTGCTCTCCGATGGTTTTATCGCCAACGGCTCGCAGCCTTGGAAGATTCCCTCTATGAGTGATTACCCCACTATCAATCCTCCCATCATCACCGAGTTGCCCGAGGATGAGCCCATGTATATGCCCTACAAGCGCGACGAAAAACTCGCTCGCCGTTGGGCTTTGCCCGGTACCGAGGGCCTCGAACACCGCATTGGTGGTTTGGAGAAAGATGCACTCAAAGGTAGTGTGTCGCACGACCCCAAGAACCACCAAGTGATGGTACACACAAGGGCTGCAAAGGTTGCCAAAGTTGCCGACTACATCCCCACTCAGAGTGTACTTGGTCCCGAGGAGGCCGACCTTTTGGTTGTGGGCTGGGGCGGTACCAAGGGCCACCTGCAAGCAACCGTTGAGAAGATGCAGGAGGAGGGTAAGAGTGTTGCTCTGTGCCACTTCAACTACATCAACCCCCTGCCCAAAGGTGTGGAGGAGATCTTTGCAAGGTACAAGAAAATCGTTGTGTGTGAGCTCAACGAGGGCCAATTTGCCAACTATCTGCGCATGAACTTCCAGCAGTTCCACTACGAACAGTACAACAAGTGTCAGGGCCTGCCTTTCACCACCGTCGAGTTGGAGGCCAAGTTTAACGAATTATTGGAGAAATAGGAGCTATGAAATACACACAGGCAGATTTTAAGAGCGATCAGGAGGTTAAATGGTGCCCCGGATGTGGCGACCACTTTATTCTCAACGCAGTGCAGAGGGCAATGCCCGATGTGGCAGAGATTGCAGGACGCAAACGTTCGGAGTTTGTGGTGGTGTCGGGCATCGGTTGCTCGTCCCGCTTCCCATACTATATGAAAACCTATGGCTTCCACTCCATCCACGGTAGGGCCAACGCTATCGCTACGGGCTTGAAGGTGGCCAACCCTGGTGTGAGTGTCTTTGTGGCAACCGGTGATGGCGACTCGCTCGCCATCGGTGGTAACCACTTCATTCACGCCATTCGTAGGAATATCGACCTCAATGTGGTGCTGTTCAACAACGAGATTTATGGCCTCACCAAAGGTCAGTATTCGCCCACTTCGAAGCTTGGCAAGATTACCAAGACTTCACCCTATGGTACAATCGAAAAACCATTCAACCCTGGCGAGTTGATTATCGGCGCAAAGGGAACTTTCTTTGCTCGCTCGATTGATGTGGAGGTTGAGACCACCCGCCAATGCCTCGTGAGGGCTGCCCAGCACGACGGCTTCTCCATTACGGAGGTGTTGCAAAATTGTGTTATCTTCAATGATGGAGCCCACGCTGCTTTCGCCAAAGACAAAGCCAGCCGTGCGGCCCACACCATACTTCTGAGAGATGGCGAGAAGATGCTCTTTGGTGCCAACAAGGAGAAGGGACTTGTGTTGGACGGCTTCCGCTTGAAGGTGGTAACCGTTGGCGAGGATGGATACACCTTGGACGATGTGCTCACCCACGATTCCCACGAACAGGACACCTACATTCACAACGCTTTGGCGGCAATGAAATATCCCGAATACCCCGTGGCTCTGGGCGTTATCAGGGACGTTGAGGACAAGACCTACAACGATGAGGTTTGCCGTCAGGTTGAGGAGGTTAAGGCTTCGAGCAAAATCAAATGTATGGACGATTTGCTCAATAGCGGCGAAACCTGGGTTATTGAGTAACTCACCCGTTTCTATAAAAACAAAGAGACCTGCATTTGCGGGCCTCTTTGTTTTTTGTCCAATGTGACAATGAATAAAACGCCCTAATGACGAGCATGGTTTTTATTCCCCGAGAAATACCTATCTTTGTGATATGACAAATCCTAAACCCCTACCCAAAATGAAAAAACCTCTTTTGGCTATTGCCACGCTTGGCATTCTGTTGACGTGTTGCAAGACCGACAATGCAATCACCAACAAGGCACTCTATCTCGACCCCAATGCCCCCATTGAGGAGAGGGTGGAGGATGCGCTTGCTCGGATGACTCTCCGAGAGAAAATCAACATCATCCATGCACAATCGAAGTTCTCCTCCCCCGGCGTGCCACGCTTGGGTATTGCCGAGTTGTGGACCACCGACGGCCCCCATGGAATACGCCCCGAGGTTAAGTGGGACGAGTGGGACCAAGCCGGTTGGACCAACGACTCGTGTACGGCCTACCCCGCACTGACCTGTCTGGCCGCAACGTGGAACAGAGAGATGGCCAAAACCTATGGTGTGGCCATTGGCGAAGAGGCCCGTTTCAGGGAGAAGGATGTATTGCTCGGTCCAGGTGTGAACATCTATCGCACACCTCTGGGTGGTCGCAACTTCGAGTATATGGGCGAGGACCCCTATCTGGCTGCACAGATGGTTGTTCCCTATGTTAAGGGCGTGCAGGAACAGGGAGTTGCTGCGTGTGTGAAACACTATGCGCTCAACAACGAGGAGACCCACCGACACACGGTGGATGTTGATTGCAGTGATAGGGCCCTCTATGAGATATACCTGCCCGCATTCAAGGCTGCTGTGGTTGAGGGTGGAACGTGGAGCATTATGGGCTCCTATAATAAATATCGTGGCACCCACGCCTGCCACAACGACCGCCTGCTGAACAAAATTCTCAAAGAGGAGTGGGGTTTCGATGGTGCTGTTGTGTCCGATTGGGGTGGCACTCACAACACCGACGAGGCTATCACCAATGGCCTCGACTTGGAGTTCGGTACTTGGGTTTCGAAGAAAGGTGGTGGTAATCCCTACGACCGCTACTATATGGCTCACCCCTATCTGGAACGCATACAGAAGGGCGAGGTGGGTACCACAGAACTCGACGAGAAGGTGCGCCGTGTGCTGCGCCTGACGTTTAGGACGGCTATGAACCCCAATAAACCCTATGGTGCTCTTGGCTCCGAGTCCCACACCGCTGCTGCTCGTGCCATTGGTGGCGAGGGTGTTGTGTTGCTCAAAAACGACAAAAACAACCTTCCCATCTCTGCCCAGGCGAAGAATATCCTTGTGGTGGGCGAGAATGCAATAAAGGTGCTCACGATTGGTGGCGGCAGCTCGTCGCTGAAAGCACGCCACGAATGTGTGTTCTTGGAGGGTATGATGGCTCACTATGAGGGTAAGGCCGAGATTGCCTACGCTCGTGGCTATGTAGGCGACATTGGCCGTAGCTACAACGGCGTATCCGGAGGCCGAGACCTCAATGAGAGCCGTAGTGCCAAGGAGCTTATTGCAGAGGCGGTGGATATGGCCCGCACGGCAGACGCAGTGGTCTTTGTGGGTGGCCTGAATAAGAGCGACCATCAGGATTGCGAAGGTACCGACCGCAGGGAGTTTGCCCTGCCCTATGGCCAAGGCGAGGTTATTGAGGCCCTCGCGGAGGCTACCGACCACCTCACTGTTGTATTGCTCTCGGGTAATGCCGTGGAGATGCCGTGGGTGGATAGGGTAGAGTCGGTTGTTCAGGGCTGGTTCCTCGGCTCCGAGACCGGCAATGTGTTGGCAGCGGTGCTGTCGGGCGAGGTCAACCCTAGCGGTAAGTTGCCCTTTACGTTTGGTAGGAGGCTCGAAGACTTTCCCTCGCACGCAAATGGTGCAACCTTCCCCAACGATGGCCCCACCACCTACCACGAAGATATCTTTGTGGGCTACCGTGGCTTTGAGAAGGCAGGCGTTGAGCCCTTGTTTGCGTTTGGCCACGGTTTGAGCTACACCACTTTTGAGTATAGCAACCTGACGTTGTCCTCGAAGAAGATGTCGAAGAGGGGCGAGTTGAAGGTGTCGGTGGATGTGCGCAATAGCGGAAAGTGCAAGGGTAAGGAGGTTGTGCAACTCTATGTGTCGGATTTGGAGTCGTCGCTGCCTCGCCCTGTGAAGGAGTTGAAGGAGTTTGCGAAGGTTGAGTTGGAGCCGGGCGAGAGCAGGACTGTGAACTTTACCATTGATAGGGATGCACTGTCGTACTACGACGATGTTCTGGGGTGCTGGGTGGCCGAGAGTGGCGACTTTGAGGTGCTTGTTGGCTCCTCGTCGGCCGACATCCGCCAAAGGGCAACCTTCACGTTGAAGTGATGGTCTGCATACAACGGCGGTAGAGCTGTTGTGTAAAATGTGAATAAAAAAGGGGAGGCTGTGTGAGCCTCCCCTTTTTTTGTAGCCCAATTTTCCGTGTGGTAGGATGAAGGACCGATAACTGACGCGCTCCACCACAAGTTATACCCCATTGCGGGAGCTGCCCGCGCCCCTATTTGGCGCTGACGGGTGCGTTGGCCCAACTGCTAATGGTACCCACCGAGAGTTGCAACTTGTCCTTCGCTCCTTCGTTTTTGATTGTTGCGGTGATGTTGTACCTGGTGCCCGACTTGTAGATGCGTGCGGGGATTGTGGCGGTGAGAGTTTGCCCCGTTGCTACCACTGTTTTGTTAATCTTCTTGTTGTAGGTTACGGTAACCACCAACTCCTGACTCACGGGTAGGATCTGACGGCTCTCGACGGTAACCCCACGCTGGTCGCCGGCCAGGAAACCCTCGACACCACCGAACGAGAGCGCGGTGGTGGAGCTACCCTCCTGCGCCCACGCGGCTCCTGCCACGTCGTAAACGCCCTTTTCGGCCACTCCTGCCACACTAATGCCTGTTACCTCATAGAAGTAATTGATGTAGGGATTTGAGCCGTTTTTGACGGTAAATTGGAGCTTTGTGAGGAGGTGAGCGAAGGAGAACTTAACCACGCCCTGCTCCACCTCTCCTGCGTTACCCTCGATGGGCACTGCGTGTGCGTTTGTCGAGGCGAAGGATGTTGCGATTAGGAGGTCCTTGTTGTCGGCTCCGTCTGCAACGGTGAAGGGTATGGACTGTGGGAGGGTGTTGGTTGGTGCGGCCTCACCGTCTGCGATAGCCATAAAGACGTAGTCGGAGTTGGGCCTCCAATACCTCGCCTCTTTGTAGCCCCAGGGGGTGGCGCCGGCCCTGCTTGCCGATGGTGTGGAGACGGTTTCGGCATTGAAGAGCTGCTCTGTTAGGCCGTCACACCTGCAAGCCTCGGTGGCATACACCTTAAACTCTTCCACACTTCTGCCGCTGCTGAAATCGGCGCGCGTGATGTGGTCGACGTAGGCGTTGCCGAAACCGATAGCCACCTTGGGGCTGCGGTCGACCACCACCTCATCGTTGCACGCCACGAGAGCCACAACAGCAACCAGTGCGAAGAGAATTTTTTTCATAACTCTATTGTTATAGAAATAGTTTAATCTTTGTTTTTGTGACCGGAGGGGAGTTCAGCCCCCTCCGGCCTATATTGAGTATTGGTTTATTATACTCTTTGTTTACTCGGTGATGGCAACACCATCAACAACAAACGAGCCGGTAGTACCCAAAGAGAGACGGCCTGCATAGCTGCGAACACCGGTAGGAGCTACCTTTGTGCCCTGTGTAAGGGTGTTACCGCTCTCGGTCAAGTTGTTAACAACAACCTCGCCAACGTTAGCAGTACCAACTGCAACACCAACCCTCCAGCTACCAGCGTCGGTAGAAATAAGGTTGTTGTTCTTCACGGTACAATTCTCAATAGTGGTGTAGGTCCAAGCGTTTGCACCTGCGTGACCGCAAATGCCGCCAATAGAGCCAGCGCCCTTAATGGTACAGCCTACAACCGAGCAATTCTTAATGTTAACATAGGTCTTTACGGGACCGTCGTTTACATTGTTGTAACCAGAAGTCCAACCTACCAAACCACCCATACGCGACTCGTTAGCGCCGTCGTTGGGAGTGATGATGGACGAGTTGATAAGGTGGCAGTTGATAAGTGTGATCTCATTCATCGAATCTGCGCAGTTAACGAAAGCGCCATAACCCTGAGTGTTGTCAGCAACGATTGCTGCACCTTCGATGGTGAGGTCCTTGATTACGATACCCGAGCCACCAGCGAAACCACCATTGAACAACGATTTGGTCATACCTTTCAACACAGCACCATTACCATTTACGGTTACGATGTCAGCACCGTGGTAACCATCAACAGTGAGAGGAGTCCAATTTGTCATAGTATATTCGCCAGCAGCGAGGTTGATAACAGTGTTGCCGGAACCTGCGCTACCTGCATCTACCAAAGCATTTTTGAGAGCGTCAACAGATGCAACCTCAACGATGTTAACAATTGTACCCTCAACCTTTACATTTGCACCATTTACGGTAACCTTAGCAGCGTGGTCCTTGGTAGCCTCGTCAACCCAAACGGCGAACTGATTGTCAGCAGCAACTTCGGCAATGTTGATATTCTCGGCGTTGATCTCTGCACCAGCAACCGACTTAACCAAGATAGCAGCTTTCTCCTCGGTCTTGAAGGTAACATTGTTAACATTCAAGGTAACCTTTGCGGGAGCGTCAACATACTGCTCGTCAATCTTGATACCACGACCATCGG
>JBGUSZ010000019.1:0-23811 GCA_045132795.1 Tidjanibacter sp.
CCCCTGTAATGCCTGACGGGGTAAGGGGAAGGTGGGCATGACCCATGCATAATCACGTCGGTACAGACAAGACTATCGCCAGATGGAGAAGCGAACTGCATAATTAGTCAGCATCACTATTAGTTGCGGATTTTAGGTATATGTTATTTGGCGCTCTTTTGTCATTATATGTGCCACAATGTCCTAATGTGACATAAACAAACTGCCAATTTGTGACAAATATTCAGCATTGCTAACCATTTAATAGGCTGGCAATAGTTTTGTTGTGAATAACACTGTGAAAAGGTTTGTAAAATTTATGAACTATGGAGATTAATTTATTAACAATTAGGGCGCAGGAGGCGTTGCAGTCGGCGGTGACTCTTGCACAGCAAGGTGGCCAGCAAGCGGTTGAGCCACTACACCTATTAGCGGTGTTGGTCAAAGATGATGACTCTTTGAGTGCGTTTTTATTGGGACGTGTGGGTGTAAATGTACGCACACTACGAGATGAAGTTATGCGTTCCGTCAGTGCACTACCAAAGGTATCTGGCGGCAATAACGAGCAATTTTTCTCATCGGACACCTCGAAGGTTATCCAACGAGCCATAGACTTCACAGAGAAGTTCAACGACAAGTATGCATCTATCGAGCACTTATTATTAGGACTTATTGCTGAACGTGGCAAGGTCGCAGACATATTAAAGCGTAGCGGAGCAACAGAGAAAGATTTAATATCGGCAATCAAGGAGTTCCGCAAGGGCGCAACAGTTGATTCTCAAACATCGTCACAGGAATTTAATGCACTGGGCAAGTACGCTATCAACCTCAATGAGATGGCTCGTAATGGCAAACTCGATCCCGTTATTGGCCGAGATGACGAGATTCGTCGTGTGCTGCAGATTCTATCGCGCCGAACAAAAAACAACCCTATACTTGTTGGCGAGGCTGGCGTAGGTAAAACGGCTATTGCAGAGGGTATTGCTCACCGTATTGTCGATGGTGATGTGCCCGAAAACTTAAAGTCGAAACTCATCTTCTCACTCGATATGGGTGCACTTATTGCGGGCGCTAAATATCAGGGCGAGTTTGAAGAGCGTTTGAAGGCTGTGGTTCAGGAGGTTATCGCAAGTGATGGCGAGATACTACTCTTCATTGACGAGATTCACACGCTTGTGGGTGCAGGAAAGTCAAGCGGTGCGATGGATGCGGCAAACATTCTGAAACCTGCTTTGGCTCGTGGAGAGTTGCGCACAATTGGAGCTACTACACTTGATGAGTTTCAAAAGTATTTCGAGCAAGATAAGGCATTGGAACGTCGTTTTCAAAAGGTTATGGTTGATGAACCTACGACCGAGGATGCAATATCCATCCTAAGAGGACTTAAAGAGCGCTATGAAAATCACCACAAGGTACACATCAAGGATGAAGCTATCATCTCAGCCGTAGAGCTATCGCACAGATATATAACCTCTCGTTTCCTGCCTGACAAGGCAATAGACCTCATAGATGAGGCAGCAGCACACCTTCGTTTGGAGATGAATTCCGTGCCCGAGGATATAGATAACCTCGACCGCCACATCCGTCAACTTGAGATTGAGCGTGAGGCTATACGCAGAGAGAATGATGAGCAACGAGTTGAAAAGCTTACACGCGAGATTGAGGAGTTAAAATCTAAGGAGTCGGCATTGCGTGCAAAGTGGCAGGGCGAACGAGACATATTGCAAAAGATACAGCAGAATAAGGACTCTATCGAACACCTTAAAATAGAGGCTCAGCAAGCAGAGCGTGCGGGAGACTATGGTCGTGTTGCGGAGATTCGCTACGGCAAGATTGTAGAAGCTGAAAAGCAGATTGAGGCTCTGCAAGAGCAGTTACGATTGACCACTTCTTCTGGTGAGGCTATGATTAAGGAGGAGGTCGATGCTCAGGATATAGCAGAAGTTGTATCACGCTGGACAGGTATTCCCGTGCAGCGTATGCTATCGTCCGAGCGCGAGAAATTACTCAATATGGAGGCCGAACTACACAAGCGTGTCGTAGGTCAGCAGCAGGCCATTGAAGCTATCTCGGATGCCGTGCGCCGCTCACGTGCGGGTTTGAACGATGCACGCAAACCGATTGGTTCATTTATCTTCCTGGGCACAACCGGTGTTGGTAAGACTGAGTTGGCAAAGGCTTTGGCAGAGTTCCTATTCAACGATGACTCGATGATGACTCGTATTGATATGAGTGAGTACCAGGAGCGACATAGTGTATCTCGTCTGGTGGGAGCGCCTCCGGGATATGTGGGCTATGATGAGGGCGGACAACTCACCGAGGCTGTGCGTCGTAAGCCATACTCAGTAGTCTTGCTCGACGAAATCGAGAAGGCTCACCCCGATGTCTTTAACATCTTGTTGCAGGTGCTTGATGATGGCCGTCTGACGGACAACAAAGGTCGCACGGTAGACTTCCGTAACACGATCATCATTATGACATCAAATATGGGATCGCAAATTATCCAAGAGAACTTTTCTGCGGCCTTTGATGGAGAGAAACTCTCGGCAGAAGTTTTGGAGCGCACGCGTCGTGATGTGGTAGAGATGCTTAAGGTACATCTTAAGCCGGAATTTTTGAACCGTATCGATGAGATTGTGATGTTTGAACCTCTCACGCGTACTGATATTGAGCATATCGTTGACATACAGATGGGCATTATACGCAAAATGCTCTCAGAAAATGGCATCACTCTCGACTACACCCCTTCGGCAAAGAGATTGATTGCAAAACTTGGCTACGATCCTTTGTTTGGTGCACGACCAGTGAAGCGTGTAATACAGCGCGAAGTGGTAAACGAACTTTCGAAGCGTATACTTGCAAGTGAGGTTAACCGAGATAAACCAATCTTGATTGACGCTGAGGGAGAGCGATTGACATACTCCAACTAACACTTGGTACTAAAAAGTAGAAGTGTTTGGCTTTTAGGGCTAAACACTTCTACTTTTTGTTGCCAATAGACTCATTAGAGTAATCTAGAAGTTTGTCAATAGCCTGAAATACTACCTCAACATTTATATATCCCTCATATTTAGCCAAAACCATTTCGCGAAACTCTTGCTCAAAATCTTTGCGAATTATTTCATAAGAATTGCACTTGGGTTAATTTTTGTTAAACTAAAAAAAGACAAGACGGTATTTTGCTCGTCTTGTCTGTGAAAAATCTATTAATAATGCCTATTAACCCATCTTGCCTGTAAGGTAGGCTTTGGTGCGTTCGTCTGATGGATTGGTGAACATCGTTTCGGTGTCGCCATATTCTACTAACTCACCCAGGTACATAAACATCGACTTCGAAGATATTCGTTTTGCCTGCCCCATGTTGTGCGTCACGATAAGGATTGTAACCTCCTTCTGCAACTCCAATAGCAACTCCTCGATATGCTTTGTCGCAATGGGGTCGAGTGCAGATGTTGGCTCATCCATCAACAACACATCGGGCTTCATTGCCAAGGCACGGGCGATACACAGACGCTGCTGTTGACCGCCAGAGAGGAACGTGCCTTTCTTATTGAGCACATCCTTCACCTCCTCCCAAAGGGCAACACTGCGCAAGCAACGCTCCACGGTAGCATCTTTCTCTGCCTTGGAGAGCTTGATACCGTTCAATGCAAATCCCGACAGAACATTGTCGTAGATGCTCATCGTTGGGAATGGCGCAGGGCGCTGGAAGACCATACCCACACGACGACGCACATCGATAGGCTCCATCGCAAGGATATTCTCGCCATTGAGCAGGATTTCGCCATCGACACGGATATTCGGATAGAGGTTGTGCATAAGATTTACGGCACGCAGAAGTGTCGATTTACCACAGCCCGAAGGTCCCATAATCGCCGTGATTGTATTTCGCTCAATGGCTGCCGATACATATTTCACAGCCATAGTTTGCTTGGTATATGATACGCAAGTCTTCTTAAACTCCAATATGGGTTTTACTGATTCCATTTCTTTGCAAGATATTTAGCTGTAAGATTCAATGTGAGAACGAATAACAAGAGGAAGAGCGATGCGCCCCAAATTAGCTCTTGTAGGTTGGGGTCGTTGAAGAACTCCCATATAAGCAGAGGTACGGCCGAGATAGGCTTGTCGATAGAGAAACGCACAAGCGAGCAACCAAGCGCTGTAAACATCAGCGGTGCAGTCTCGCCAATCACTCGTGAGATAGCAAGCAATACACCAGTAAAGATACCTCCGAAGGCTGCGGGCAGCTGCACTTTCATCATTACACGAGCCTTGTTGCCACCCAATGCCAATCCTGCCTCTTTGAGCGATGCAGGGAGAATTTTCAGCGTCTCTTCGGTCGAGCGAATAATGAGCGGAAGCATCATAATACATAGTGCCACACTACCAGCGATTGCCGAATAACCCTTCATTGGAACAACAACCCAAATATATGTGATGATACCGATAATCACCGATGGCGTACCCTGCAAAAGGTCAGTCAAATAGCTTACCACCTGTGCAAAGCGATTTTTGCTATTTTCTGCCAAGAATGCGCCGCACAAGATACCCACAGGCACAGCAACAACAACCGCCATACCGAGCATTATCATCGTGCCGACAATACCATTTGCAATACCGCCAGGAATAGGCTCTCCCGCCTCGATAGCCTTCATCGCCTTATATGCCGTAGGTGTAGGCTCTGTAAAGAACGACCACGAGAGCTGGTCATAACCTCGCAGCAGCACCTCGCCCAATATGGCAAGCAGTGGCACGGCTGTAAGAGCGGCAAGAAGGCATACGCTCCATAGCATAAGCTTGTCCTTTGCCAAGCGATTTTTTAATTTGAATCTATTCATACTACGCTATTCTTGCTCGTTTAATCATTATCTTACCCACCATATTGATTGCTGCGGTTATCAAAAAGAGAATCAGACCAATAGCAATAAGCGATGATAGTCGCAGGCCGTCAGCCTCACCAAATTGGTTGGCGATGATTGATGCCATTGAATTACCCGTTGAGGTAATGGAATCAGGGATGTTATTGGTGTTACCAATCAGCATCGTTACGGTCATCGTCTCGCCCAAGGCACGACCAATAGCCAAGATATAGGATGAGAAGATACCTGAGCCCGCAACGGGGAATACCACCTTACGAATAACCTCAGCTCGTGTTGCGCCCAGACTATATGCACCCTCCTTCAAATCATTTGGCACCATCTTGATAAACTCAGCACTGAGCGATGCTGCATAAGGGATAATCATAATTGCCAAGACAAGCGAGGCGGTGAGTGCGCCAGAGCCTTGCGGTGAGATATCGAGAGCCATAATAATTGGGCGCAAGGTATAGAAGCCCCACAAGCCATAAATAATCGAGGGAATACCCGCCAACAGGTCGGTTACGGTACTCAACACGGCTGCCACCTTTGTTCCCTTGAAATACTCGCCCACAAACAGCGCAACGGGTAATGAGAATGGAATACAAAAGATAAGAGCCAGGAGCGTAGTCATTAGCGTACCCGTAATGAAGGGCAACGCACCGTATTGCTCTGCACCTTCGGTATAGCTCCACTCCGACGAGGTTAGGAACTTGAAGAATCCAAAGTGTTCGAATGCTTCGTATGCGTCAGTGACGAGGGCGAAGACCACGCCCCCGCACACTATCGGCATTATCAATGCAGCTGCGAGCAATAGGATTTTATATAGTCTGTCGTTCATAGCTATCTGTTATTGCAATATTGCCACTCCGTCATAAGTAACGGTTTTTAAGTTTGTTATACTCAACTCCTTGGCTTTGGAGGGTAGCGGAGCATAATGTACCTCCGAGGTGATGTGCTGCGCCTCGTCAGAGAGAATATATTTCAAGAGGTCGAGTGTCGCCATAGCCTGTTCCTTGCTACGGTCAGAGTAGTTCTGCTCCTTGTAGATAATCATCCAGGTGAATGTTGAGATTGGATATGCGCCAGAAGCATCAGCATTGGTAATCGAACAACGAGTATCGGCAGGAATTACACCCGAAGCTGCTGCCGAGATTGTAGCCGATGAAGGTAATACAAACTCACCTCTTGCATTCTGGATGCGAGCGTATGTAATCTTTTGTGCAAAGGCATACTCCGAGCCTACATAACCAATAGAGTTCTTTGTCTGCTTGATTACGCCAGCTACGCCAGGATTACCCTTTGCCGCCTGTCCCGAAGGAAAGTTTACGGACTTACCAGCACCAAACTTCTCACGCCACATAGGGCTCACCTTTGTCAGGTAATCGGTAAAGACGAATGTCGTACCCGAGCCGTCTGAACGGAAAACTGGGATAATAGACTCCGCAGGGAGTTTTACATCGGGGTTAAGAGCCGCAAGACGCTCATCGTTCCACATCTTGATGTTGCCAGCAAAGATGTCGGCGATAATCTCACCCGATAGTTTGAGCTCCTTAACACCGTCGAGGTTGTAAGCCAACACTACTGCACCCATACAAGTCGGGATGTGTACCACGGGAGCCATCTCTGCCATCTCCTTATCCGAGAGGAAGGCATCGCTACCAGCGAAATCGACAATCTTATCACGCAAATTGCGAACACCGCCACCAGAGCCAATACCACCATACGCCACAACATCACCGTTTACTTGTGAGAAATTCTCAAACACAACATTGTAGAAAGGAAGTGGGAATGTTGCACCCGCACCCGAAAGCTCCTGAGCCTCACGGCTACCATTTGTTGCATTACCGCCGCAAGATACCATTGCAAAGGCTGCGACCAATGTCATTACTGACTTAGAAATCTTTTTCATAACTGTTCTCTTTACTAATTTTCACCGCAAAAATAGAGGGATAATATTTCATAAATATTTCAAAAAAATTAGGCTTTGGTTAAATCCTGATACTTAGGAAAATATTACATTTTTATTAAATCTCGAGTACGCCGATAACTGTGTAAAATATTATGTGTAATTTCGTAGCACAAATATATTTTTAAGGTATATGGCCGTAGATCGAATTTTGATTGTAGATGATGAGGAAACTCTGTGTGAGGTTCTAAAACTCAATCTTGAAAATGAGGGGTACGATGTGGATGTCGCATTTAGTGCAGAGCAGGCGCTGACTCTTGACCTGAAAAAGTATTCATTGATTCTACTGGATATAATGATGGGGGATATAAGCGGTATCAAAATGGCGAAGATGCTCAAGTCGGACATCTCCACAGCCGATTTCCCTATTATCTTCTGTACCGCCCGCGATAGTGAGGATGATATGGTTATGGGACTCAACATTGGTGCTGACGACTATATTATGAAGCCCTACACTATCCGCAATGTCATCGCTAGAGTGAAGAGTGTCTTGCGCAGAACAAGCAACCAGAAGATTGCTACTACACATGCTGAGAAACCGAACACGCTTCAAGTGGAGGGGTTAAAACTTGATTTAGAGTTTAAGCGTTGCACAGTCGATGGCGCGGAGGTCAAGTTAGCAAGAAAGGAGTTTGAGTTGCTTGTCTACTTGATTCAACACCGAGGCAAGATATGTTCACGAGAGCAAATCCTAAACACCGTGTGGAGCGACGAGGTGGTAGTTTTGGACCGTACCATTGATGTGAACATAACCCGCCTGCGCTCCAAGATTGGGAAGTATGGCTCATATATCGTAACTCGTTCGGGATTTGGCTATGGCTTCCGAGACTAAAAAATCATATCACAAGCGGCTCTTTTTGCAACTCATTGTCTTCTCGTGGACAATGGTCCTCTGTTTTGTCGGATTCCAGTACATCCGAGAAAAGGAGTACAAGTTGGAATTTCTGAATGCTCAACTGCAACAATACAATCGCCATCTGCTCACAACGGTGGAAGATGGTGAGCCGTATGAAGAGTATATTGCGACACACGACAAGCCTTTCGATGAGTTACGAATATCAATAATCACGCTTTCGGGCGCTGTTGTTTACGACAATACCATATCGCTCGACTCGCTTGATAATCACCGAGGTAGACCAGAGATAGCAGAAGCGTTGACCAAAGGCACTGGCTATAATATCAGTAGACAATCGACAAGTGATGGACGCGAATATTTCTACTCTGCAACACGAGGTGAACGAGCAATCGTACGCACGGCAATTCCCTATTCCAGCACCTTGCAAGACCTGCTTGAAGCGGACTGGTCGTTCCTTGTTGTGATGATATCAATCACACTTGTGATGAGCATCGTGGCATACTTTACCACTCGTAAACTTGGAAAGGATATCGAGCGTGTCAATCGCTACGAAGCAGAGCAAGAACGAAACCGTCTTAAACGCCAGCTGACGAACAACATCAACCACGAGTTGAAAACACCCGTAGCATCCATTCAAGTTTGCCTCGAAACCTTGCTCTCTGGTATTACCCTTAGCGATGAGAAACGACAAGAACTTATTGAGAGATGCTATGCCCATAACGACCGCCTTCGAAGACTGCTTAATGACGTCTCACTCATTACCCGAATGGAGGACGGCAGTGCCTTGATTGGCAAGGAGAGAGTGGTAATCAACGATATAATTGATGAGGTGGCTAAGGAGTTGGAGATGTTACCCGAAGATGAACGCCTGACGCTCCACGCCAGTTTTAATTACGAGGTTATCATTGATGGCAACTCCTCATTGATAGGCTCTATCTTTCGCAACCTGACGGAGAATGCCATTGCCTACTCCGGTGGTCGCAACATCTATATATCGTTGATTGAGCACGATGATAAAATGTGTAAGATTCGTTTTGAGGATGATGGCAAGGGTGTTGAGCCGAGACACATATCACACCTCTTTGAGCGATTTTATCGCGTCGATAAAGGACGCTCTCGCCAAAAAGGGGGAACAGGACTCGGATTGGCTATTGTTAAACATGCCGTACAATTCCATGGTGGCACAATCACCGCAACTAACCGTCCCAATGGAGGTCTACGGTTTGAATTTACTCTATACAAGTAAATATAAATAGGCTTTCAGTTAAATGACAACGGTGACCTTTGTTTCGTATTGCAAAAGAATTTGTTACCTTTGCGCCCCTCTATCAAAAATTTACAGCCATGAGAGAGATAAATCCCCAAGAGACAACTCGTGCATACGCCTTTGAGATGTGGATGCAGGCACCCAACCCCATGGTTACATTTTTCAAGACGCTGGATGTGTCGCGCCTTTGGAGAATTAGCCGCCGTAGTGGGCTAAAATTCAACATGTTGATGTGCTACTGCATCGGTCGTGCCGCCGTGCAAGTCAAGGAGTTTTATATGTTGCCTGTGGGCGATAAGTTGATGCAGTACGACACCATTTCCGTAAACACCATTGTTGCCAACAAAACGGGCGAGGTGAGTTCGTGCGACCTGCCATACAGTGAGGATTTGGAGCAGTTCAACAGCGATTATCTGCGCCTAACGAAGCAGGTGGCGGAGATCTGTAAGGACCACGACCTCTCGGCCGAGAGTATGGTTATCGGCACCTCGGCTTTGGCGCACTACGAAATAGATGGTGCGGTGGGAATGCATAGCGGCATTTTCAACAATCCGTTTATGATTTGGGGTAAGTACAAAAGAGGGCTGTTTAAGACGACGCTGAGCGTGTCGTTCCAATTTCACCACACCCAAATGGATGGTGCTCACGCAGCCAAATTTCTCTATCTTTTGCAACAAGCAATTTCTTCCCTTCTTCCCAATTTTCGACGTGGATAAAATTTAAGACATTGGCACCGCTAAGATTTTGCCAATTAATTGATGTACATACACATTGTCGCATGTACAAAATGAGCAAAGAGATAAATTGTAGATTGGTGCCATAATCATAAAGTATCAAGCAATATAATTTATAAAGTCTTTCGAACAACTCGCAATCAGGGGTGGCTTACAACTTCCCCTCAAGAAAACGACGACTTGTTGCCGTAACGGAGGGGTGTGGGGAGGAATGTGAAAATGGATGCGAAATGATTCGCATCTCAAAAACAAAAGGTCGGCACAAAGCCGACCTTGTTTTTGAGGTGCGAAGCGGAATCGAACCGCTGTAGCAGGTTTTGCAGACCTGTGCCTAGCCCCTCGGCCATCGCACCAATTTGTTATTTCCCAGCATCTTAACCCTCGCAAGGCGCAAGCAGGCGGATGCTTTCGGAGCACAAAAGTAACCATTTTATTCCAAACTCCAAATTTTTTTCATACTTTTACCCATCAATTTGGGCTTTTTACTGCGTATGAACATCTACGACCTCGCATTATCGTTCACTCCCGGGCTCGGGCTCAAAGGGGCACACCACCTCTTGGAGGTCTTTGGCTCCGCAGAGGCCGTCTTCCGTGCTTCGCACGAGGAGCTCATCGGCAGGGCTGCCCTGAACAGCAAGACTGTGGTGGAGGCCATCATCTCCAAGAGTGCTATGCGTAGTGCCGAGGCCGAGTGGAAATACATCAAACAGCACCACATCACCCCGTTGGCCATCACCGACCCCGCTTATCCGCACACCCTCCGAGAGTGTCCCGATGCCCCCACCGTGCTCTACACTATGGGCAACATCGAAGCACTTCACCGTCCCTCGGTAGCCTTCGTGGGCACACGCCATATGTCGGCCTATGGTCAGCGCATAGCCGCCAAAATCATCAGTCAGCTCAAAGAACTCAAACCCGAAGTATCCATCGTCAGCGGTCTTGCCCTTGGTAACGACGGCAACGCCCACCGTGCTGCACTCGACTGCGGAGCAGCCACCGTGGGTGTCATCGCCAATGCACTACCCGACATTGCTCCCGCAACCAATCAGCCACTCGCTGACCGCATACTCCAAAATGGGGGCGCAATCATAACCGAGATATCCTCGCAACACAAAAATACGGGTAAGTTTTTCCCCTCACGCAACCGCATAATTGCAGGCCTTGCAAGCGGCACGGTGGTCGTGGAGTCGCCCTACAAGGGTGGCTCGCTCATAACGGCCGACAACGCCTTCGACTATGGTCGTGTGGTTATGGCTATCCCCGGACGAGCCGACGACAAAACATCCTACGGCTCCAACCTACTCATCAAACACAACAAGGCCGCAATGGTCTGCTCCGCCGGCGACATCATCCACGAACTCGGTTGGGATGTGGAGGTGGTCAACAACACATCCTTTGTGCCCAGCGACGACTCCGTGGAGGTGGTTAACGTATCGGACGACGAGCGTAAGGTATTGGATGCTATGTGTGCGGGCGAGGTGGTCGATTATGATGTTTTGGCCGAGCGTTGTGGCCTATCGGTGGGTGTGTTGTCGGCACTCCTTGTGTCGCTCGAATTGTGTGGCCTTGTGCGCCTATTGCCCGGCAAGAGGTGCGAGAAAGTGTAACCCCAAAAACGAACAGAGAAACAATGCAACTGATAGATACCCACGCACATATTTACGCCGAGGAGTTCGACTCCGATAGGGCCGAGGTTGTTGCCCGAGCAACCGAGGCGGGTGTTGTGGCCTTGATGTTGCCGGCCATTGATGGCGAGAGCAACGAGAGAATGTTTGAGTTGAGCCGTGCGCTGCCCAACGCCTACCCTTTCATCGGCCTACACCCCACGTCGGTCAACGACAACCCTCGTTGGCGTGAGGAGTTGGAGGAGGTCGAAAGGCTCTTGAAGGCGTGTAATGGTGGTGGCTCCACCGCACCCATCGGCTCGCCCGAAAGACCTGTGGAGCGATTCTATGGCGTGGGCGAGGTGGGCCTCGACTTCTATTGGAGCAGCGATTTTGTGGCCGAACAAATGGAGTGCTTCCGCCGACAGGTGGAGCTCGCCATCGAATATGACCTTCCGCTGATTGTCCACACCCGCAGTGCGTGGGATGAGATGCTCGCCCTGCTGGAAGAGTACAAGGGCCGTGCGAGGGGCGTGCTCCACGCCTTTGGCGAGGGGGTGCCGACCTATGAGCGCATCAAGGCTCTCGGAGGGTTTGCTGTGGGCATTGGTGGCGTGTCAACCTACAAAAAAAGCCCTCTGGCCGAGAGTATCCCACATATCAACTTGGAGGATATCCTCCTCGAAACCGATTCGCCCTACCTTACTCCCGTACCATTCAGGGGTAAGCGCAACGAGCCTGCATACGTTGCCTATGTGTGCGCTCGTGTGGCCGAGTTGAAGGGCCTCACAGTCGAGCAGGTCGCCGAACAGACAACCCTCAATGCAAAGCGTGTGCTTGGCGTGGGAGAGTAGAAACATAGAAGATAATAGAACACAACAAGATAGACCCTATGAAAAGTTCCGTATTGCTAATCTACACCGGAGGTACGATTGGTATGCACACCGACCCCCACAGTGGCGCACTTGTGCCCTTCGACTTCAACCACATCTACGAAGAGTTTCCCTCGCTGCGTAGGCTGGATGTGGATATTGAGGTGTTGCCCTTCGAGCCGATAGACTCTTCGAACGCCTCGCCGGAGTTGTGGGTGAGGTTGGCCGAGATAATCAGGGAGAACTACGATAGGTTTGACGGCTTTGTGGTCCTGCACGGCACCGACACGATGTCCTACACATCGAGTGCGCTCAGTTTTATGCTCAACAATCTCACCAAGCCGGTGGTCTTTACGGGAAGCCAGATACCCATTGGCGTACTGCGTACCGACGGCAGGGAAAACCTCATTACGGCCATAGAGATTGCCGCCGCCAAGGACTCCAAAGGTAGGGCCGAGGTGCCGGAGGTGTCGCTCTACTTCCAAAATCGCCTCTTCCGTGCCAACCGCACCACCAAGCAGAGTGCCGAGGAGTTGAGTGCCTTTGTGTCGAACAACTACCCTCCGCTGGCCGAGGTGGGTGTGAGTATTCAGTATAACCGCAACCATATCCGCCGTCCCAAACGAGAGGGTGCCTTTGGAATTGATACGGCCCTGTGTGAGGATGTTGCTATTGTGAAGATATTCCCTGGACTCAATGAGAGGGTATTCCGTGCGATGCTGTCGAGCGGAGCGAGGGGTGTGGTGCTGGAAACCTACGGTGCGGGCAACGCACCCACGAAGGAGTGGTTTATTGGCGCATTGAGGGAGACTATCGAGAGTGGTATCTCGGTGGTGAACGTAACCCAATGCTCGGATGGCGAGGTGAATATGGACATTTATGAAACGGGTGTTGCGCTCCAACAGATTGGTGTGATTAGTGGTAGGGATATGACCACCGAGGCTGCCACGGCAAAAATGATGCACATCTTGGCTCACGAGAGTAACCCCAAACGTATCGCCACCCTGCTGAAAAAATCAATTTGTGGCGAGATGGGACAATAGAAAAATTTACTACCTTTGTACACAAGTTAAACCCCAATACACAATGCCTATGAGATAAAACGCACCCCCACGAAGGGGCGTACATTGATAAAATACATATTGATAAGCGCATCGGCTTTTCTTCTTTCGTACGAAAATTGGACACTTTCAAGCAAAAAAGAGGAATGGAAGTTGGTGCTCGTGCTGTATTTTCAGCGCGGGTTCCTCTTGTATCTCTTTTTTGGGGTCGTCCAATACCTCGTACGTGGATACAATGCTGGCATCCGCGTTTTTTATTGCACGAACACCAAACTTTTATTTATTAACTAAACACAAAAACAAACATGAAAAAACTCACACTTTTGGTAGCTGCCATAGCCACCCTTTTTAGCACATCGTTCTTCACCTCCTGCTCCGAGCCCGAAAGCAACGAACCCACCATTGTCGGAACGTGGGAGTATGTACAGGTAGATCAGTGGGGAACCGCCAAACTTGTCTTTGTTTTTAACGCTGACGGTTCAGGATCTTTAACTGCCATAGAGAACTCAGATACTGACTCGTTTCAACAGACTACAAACTTTGAGTATCTGTACTATGAAAACACCTCTAGACTTGTGTTTATTTCCGATTCCCAAGCTGATATTTTTGATGAAACAAATGATTACGATGCGATTATTACTGCAAACAAACTAAAACTAAAACGTTTTCAATACGAATCGTCTTCACGGGTATTAAAAGAAACTATTGTGTTCACGCGCCTAAAATAATCCACACGCCAAATTTGGTTGTTGGGGCAACGTAACTCGTTGCCCCTTTTTTGTCATTTGCATTGTTCACACTCCCCGGTATTCACCCTTATCTCTACTCCTCAACCTAAGGAGAGAACAATATACCCTCGCCTAAGTTAGGAGAGGGTGCCGAAGGCGGGTGAGGTCTGTAATTTTTAGTCGACCGTTTGCATACCCCTCAGTCGCGTTGCGACAGCTCCCCTATCTTAGGGGAGAGTTGTATAACATTCCCCTCCTTGCCGAGCAGGAGGATGCGAGAGTGGTTGAAAGCAGCACTTGGCGGCAGGCTAAATTCCACTCTCGAAAAAATAAAACCGCCCAACGGCGCGTAAAACCAAAAATTATTCTTATCTTGCGCCCGCTTTTGTGCCATAAGATGTTTGGTGCGGGGCGAAATATTGGAGAGATGTCCGAGTGGTTTAAGGAGCGCGCCTGGAAAGTGCGTATACCTCAAAAGGGTATCGGGGGTTCGAATCCCCCTCTCTCCGCGAATTAAATATAGTCTGAAGCCTCTGCTCCGGCAGAGGCTTTTGTGTATAGGGAACTGAGTGAAGTTGGCGCGTTGGTGGGCAAGACAATAGTTGATACGCGAGGTGTGTAGCGGTATACCTATTAATTATTATAGGGAGATTAAGGGGTGAATACTCCGCCTTGCAAACAATTTGGTACAAGATTTGTTTTATGGGTGTCTCAAAGTGTGCCCGTTTGGGCGCAAAATGTGCAAATTGTCTGCAAGTAATGTTCTATATGCCCCTTATGGGGGGGGGTATTTTGGGATTTCCTATTAAAAAAAGTAGTGAAAGAGTGATAAAAATTTGTAGGGTAAAAACAAAAAAGTATATTTGTATGCGTTTTGCGCATTGGCAAAAGTGCGTCGTTTTCGAAATATCGGTAGTTGGTTAGACACTTATAGTGAGGTGCTAACAGAAGAATGGAAGAGAACGAAAAGGGAAAAAAGCAGGTTGTGAGACGACCTAATTTGTTGAGTAAAAGAAGAAAAGATATAAATTGAAAAAACTGTTAAACATATTATTGGCTTTGCTGTTGCCTCTCGCGGTTTTTGCGCAAGAGGTTGTAATGGTGGAGTCTGTTAAGGTGCACTTCCGTCAGGGGTCCTCGACACTCGAAGTCGGCTATATGCAGAACGAGGCCGCTTTGAGGACACTGAGTGAGCACCTGAATGGTTATGTGTTTGATGGCTCAAAGGGCAAAGCTCGAGTGCGAATATCTTCGAGTGTGTCGCCCGAGGGTAGCAATGCCATCAATGATCGCCTTATTCAGGCGAGGGCAAAATCCATCTCCGATTGGGTAAGCAAGAAGTATAGTGTAGAGGTTGGCTTCATTGTCGACTCTATGGGTGTGGACTGGGTTGAACTCGAACGCTTGGTGGAGGCTTCCGACAAGGTGCCCGCCAAGGAGGACGTGTTGAATATCATACACTCCGTTCCGGAGAAGGTGGTGCGTAATGGCAAGACAATCAACGAGCGACAGGTCCAGTTGCAGAAATTGCAACAAGGTACGCCTTATGCCTACATTTACCGCAATTTCTATCCCCAGCTCCGCTATGCCGCTGCTCATACGGAGATTTGGTATGCTCCTCTTCTCACAATCACCAGCCCCGATAGTGTAGCCTTTGCTGCACAAGGTGGCCAGGGCGCAATTTCATATGCGCGCGAGGAGAACGACAAAGCAGTGCCCACCATATCCGCAAATGCCGAGTGGATTGGCAACATTGTGGACAATGGCGGCCAAATTAGCTTCAACGTGGAGCCTAATGCGATTGCACAACCTCGCCAGGCAAGCATCATCCTCAATCACTACGACAATCTGAGCACCGTTTGTGTAGGACAGCAGGCTGCCGAGCCCATCGTTGAGTTTGTGGATAGGGTTCCTGTTGCTGTGGATGCAATCGGTGGTAGGACCGCTGTGTCATTTGTGACCAACTTGGGCGAAGATGTTGCTCCTGTTGTAAGTTGCGACGCAGAGTGGATTGGCGATATTAACGTAACTCCCAAACGAATCTCTTTCACCGTACAGTCCAACAAAATCACCGAGCCTCGTATGGCGGTAGTGAAGGTTGAGTGTGCAGGTAAGGTGTTCGATTTGCCAATCAACCAGCAGGCCGCCGTTGATAAGAACTCGACCGAGCAGGCGGGTGATGCAATCACCACTCCCCAATTGGTGCTGGATAGGACCGAGAGTGTGAGGGTATATTTCCGTCAGGGCTCCTCGAAACTCGACCAGACCTATATGGGCAACGGCGAAACACTCAAAAAGCTCGCCGAGGTGTTGAAAGCCTACGTGGTTGATGATGCCAATAGCAAGGGTAAGGTGCGAATTGCGTCGAGTGCGTCGCCCGAGGGTTCTTTGGCCATCAACGACCGTTTGGCAAAGGCTCGTGCTCGTGCGATTGCAAGTTGGATCGGCAAACGTTTCAATGTAGAGATTGGCTATGTTGTTGGTTCGATGGGTATCGATTGGGCCGAGTTGATTACTCTCATTGAGGCTGACGATAAGGTGCCTAACCGTGAGGAGGTTTTGGACTTGCTCTACAATACCCCCGAGAGGGTTACTCGCAACGGTAAGGTTATCAATGAGCGACAGGTGAAGTTGGAGCGACTCCGCAAGGGCGTTCCATATCGCTATATCTACCGCAACATCTATCCCAAGCTCCGTTATGCGGCAGCCTACACCGAGATTTGGTATGCGTCGGAGTTGACCATCACCACCGAGAGCCCCATCAATGTGGGTAGCGAGGGTGGCGACAGGGTTGTTGCCTTCAAGAAGAATGTTGACGACAAGGTTGTTCCCCGTGTAACTTGTACGGCAGAGTGGATTGATGAGGTTGTTTCCACCCAGGATTCCATCAGCTTTAAGGTTGTTCCTAACGAGATTGCCGAGGCTCGCTCGACCAAGATGTATGTTGAGTGTTATGGCGATGTCTACAATGTGGTTGTCAACCAGGAGGCTGCCGAGCCCGTGTGCGTGCTGGATGCTATGGAGCAGAAGTATGGCTGCGAGGGTGGTAGCGGTAAGGTTGGCTACAAGACCAATACCCCCACACCCACCCAGCCCACGGCGGAGAGCTCCTCGGAGTGGATTTCTAATGTAAATGTAAGCGAGGACGGCATCACCTATGAGGTTGCGCCCAACGATATGGCCGAGGCTCGCCAGGGCACAATTGTTGTGAACTACAATGGCAAGAGCCAGGAGGTTACCGTTAGCCAGAGCGGCGCCGAGCCCAGACTGGATATTGTTGGCGAGAAGACCTATGAATATAAGAGTGTGGCCGACACCCTTGCTTTCACCACCAACACTCTCGAAAAGATTGTTCCCGTTGTGAGCAGCGAGAGCGAGTGGATTAAGGACCTGACCTCCACGGAGGATAACATTTCGTATAGGGTAACGACCAACCGCGACGCCGAGGCTCGCCAGGGTGTTGTGAATGTTGAGGCCTTCGATAAGACCACCGAGGTTATCATCAACCAGAGCGGCCGTACGGGCTGCAAGTGGCCTGTTTATATGGCTCTCAAAACTAACGCACTGTATGATTTGGCCTTGGTACCCAATGTTGGTGCCGAGTTGTACCTGGGTGCAGGTTTCAGTGCCGGATTGAACTGGCACTATGCTTGGTGGCAGTCGCACAAGGCGCTGTGGTGTTGGAGGACCTATGGTGGCGATTTCAACGTTCGCTATTGGTTTGGTAAGGCTGCCGAGGAGAAACCGCTGACCGGCCACCACGTTGGACTTTATGGCCAGCTGATCACCTACGACTTCTTGATGGGCGACGCGATGGGTATCCAGTCGAACTTCTGGAACTACGGTGGAGGTGTTGAGTATGGCTACTCGTTCCCTCTGGCCTACCGCTTGAATTTGGATTGCACCGTTGGCTTTGGCTACAATACGGGTAAGTTCTACGAGTATCTTCCCATTGACGACTGCTACGTATGGCAGTCGACCAAGAACCGCCGCTATATGGGTCCCACCAAGTTGGAGGTGTCATTGGTGTGGTTGATTGGCTGCGATAACTATAATAAGGCGAAAGGAGGTAATCGATGAAAAGGATTATTAAGATACTGAGCCTTGTGATGGTTGTTGTGCTGTCGTCGTGTTCGCATAAGGACTTGTGCGTTGACCACAATGCCCACTCTCATAAGTTCCACATCAACGTCATTGCGGACTACCGTATGGACTGGGAGGAGAACTATGGCGGTCCGGACTGGAAGAGCAACTGGCCTGCGGGCTATATGGACTACGAGTCGCTGCGCCCCACTAAACCTACGGGTATCAGGGTTGTGAACCACAGCTTGGAGGGTGTATCGGATAAACACAACATTGGAGCCGACGGCGGCATTGTGAACCTGTTTGAGGGCTATAACGACGTTCTGTTCTATAATAACAATACGGAGTATATCTTGTTCTCGCACGTTGATAAGGTGGCATCCACCCGTGCTACGACCCGTACCCGCACCCGTGCGACGTTTGTGTCGAGCAACAACGAGGAGACGATGACCCCTCCCGATATGCTCTATGCCAATTTCTATGAGGGCCTGTATGTGGAGAAGCAGGAGAAACCTCTGGACGTTGAGGTAACGATGCAACCTCTGGTATTTACCTATAAGGTGCGCTACGAGTTCAAGGAGGGTCTGCAATGGGTAGCTCTTGCGAGGGGCGCACTGTCGGGTATGGCACGCTCGGTGCTGCTGCACAACGGCGCGACCTCGGAGGACGGCGCCACTATCCTCTACGACTGCGAGGTTACGGAGTATGGCGCGAGGGCGCTTGTTAACTCGTTTGGTATCCCCGGCCACCCGAACTATAACTACCCTTCGCGTGGTGATGGCGACAATAAACACATTCTGACCTTGGAGGTGCTTCTGCGCAATGGTAGCTTGGTTACCCGCGAGTTTGACGTTACCGACCAGGTCAAGGCGCAACCGCACGGTGGTGTGATTGTTGTCGACGGCATCGAGGTCGAGGAGGAGGAGGGCACCCAGGGCTCCGGAGCTTTTGATGTCACGGTCAACGGCTGGGGCGAGTATAAGGATGTAGTCTTGGATATTTTCATGTAGGAGAAATACAGATAACATAAACTAAACAAATCAATTATTAACTAAACTAACAATCACTATGAAAAAACTTTTCGTAATCGTACTCGCTGCCATTGGTATGGTATCGTGTATGAACACCGACGAGGTTATCGAGGTGAATAACGACAACGCCATTGCGTTTGCCGATGCATTCATCGAGAACAGCGTTCGTGCTGAGATTACAACAGCCGACCTCACCCAGTTCAATGTATGGGGTTGGATGCAGGAGGGTGCTGTAACCGCTACCGTATTTGAGGGTAGAGAGGTTACCAACACCGACGGTGCAGGTTGGACTTATAGCCCCGCACAGTACTGGGTTCCCGGCTTCACCTACACCTTCCAGGCTCTCTCGTCGAACTTGGCAGAGGCAGACCGCCACTGGGGCGTAAAAACTGTAGCTGACCGTGAGGTTAAAGTTGTATCTTTCGAGAACGTTGACGGTACCGAGGACCTCATCTACGCAGCACCCGCTGCTGTGGCTGCTCCTGCTCTTGGAACAACTGCTCAGCCCGTTGAGTTGGAGTTCAACCACCAGTTGGCAAAAGTTAAGTTCACCTTTGAGTACAATGCCGCTCTTAACAATAATCTTGGCGATGGTTTGAAGGTTGTTGCAGAGAACATCAAGATGGTTGTTCCTCAGGATGGTGAGTTGAACTTGGAGTCTGGTGCTTGGACGCTTGTTGGTACCGAGACTACCGAGCTTGAATTTGCAACTGCAGGCGTTGAGAAGCTGACCATTCCCGCAGAGGACTACACCTATGCAATCTCTTTCGATGTTAACCTCTACCAGGGTGACACCAAGGTTAAGCTTTTGGTTACCAAGACTGCAAGCGTAGTATTGGATGTTGTTAAGGGCTGTGCCTACAACTTCACCGCTGAGCTCACTCCCGAGAATTTGCAGATGGACAGCATCGACTTCACTCCCGAGGTTAATCCTTGGAATCCTAATGGTAATGCTGGTTTCACTCCTGATGCAACGATGACTCAGGTCGCTGAGGGTGTTTTCACCGACCCCGCAGGTGTTTACTACATCTACAATGTTGCTGGTTTGACTTGGTTATCTAATGCAGTAAACGGCACTCTGCCCGACAGCCGTGCAGTAGCTGCTCAGTCTTTCGACAAGAAGACTATCAAACTGATGAATGACATTGACCTCGCAGGTATCGAGTGGACTCCTATTGGTCGTGGTAGTAATCACTTCCGCGGTACTTTCGATGGTAATGGTAAGACCATTGAGAATATGACTATCACCAAACGTAATGACGATCGTGCAGCTTTGTTTGGTACTGTTTCGTATACCGTAGTATTCAAAAACCTTACTATCAAAAATGCAAACGTAGATTGCCCCGATTTCAATGGCGATTTCTATGGCTCGGCACTCATTGGTACTGCTTATGGCAATGTAACCATCGAGAATGTTGATATTGTTGATTCGTACATCTCTGGTAACAACAAAGTTGGTGCTTTGATTGCTCACGATGGTGTTATGAATACACTTACCGTTAGTGGTTGCGATGTTCTTAATACCACTTTCCAGGCTCTCAATGCAGAGGATGGTGGTAGTGTAGGTGGTCTTCTTGGTTACTTCCAGACCGGTGGTGAGCACACCATTTCGAACAGCTCTGTTAAGAACTGTACTTTCAATGTTGTAAACTCGACCAACACCGGTAAACGTGCAAATGGTCAGCTCATTGGTGGTATTGATTCGAAAGCAAGCCAGATTCTCAACATCAACGATTGCGTTGTTGAGAACAATACTTGGAATGAGAAATTCTATGTAGATGGTACTGAGGTTACCGAGGGTATTTTTGTGTCGCCCTATGGTGAGCTTATCGGTGGTGAGCGTGACGATGTTGCCAACGGTAAAGTTTATGTTGACGGCTACGAGTTGATTGCAGGTGGTGTAGGTATTGATGAGGATGGTGTTTACTACATCTTGAACGCTACCGGTTGGAATTGGATGGAGGCTCAGACCGCCACCTTCTTCTCGGGTAAAACCATTGCTCTTGGCAAAGATATTGACTTCGATGATGCAACGATTCAACCTACTACGATTTTTAATTCTGAGAACCGTACAAAATTCGATGGTCAGAACTTCACCGTTAAGAACTTTGTGATTAATGGTGGTAATAACAGTGCTCTTTTCAATGGTACTTTGGATGTTAAGAACTTGAAGATTGACAATGCTACCGTTAGCGGTAGTGGCTATGTTGCAATCGTGGGTGGTAACATCTATGGTAGCATCGACAATGTTCACATCACCAATTCGAAAGTAACCGGTACCTATTGGCAGGTGGGTGGTTTTGCCGGTCAGTTCAACAGCGGTAACATCACCAACTGCTCGATTAAGAATACCACCATCACCGGTCCTTCGGCAGTGGGTGCTCTTGCAGGTATCACCAACGAAACGGCTGATGTACGCAAGTTCGAGAACTGTGTTGTAGAGGATTGTACCATTAACCAGAATGTTAGCTTCGGTGGCGATTACGACAAATATTATGGTGTTGCTACGGGTTTGATCAACTTTGATAATGGCAATGTTTACTTCACCAACGTGACGATGACTAACAACACCATTAAGGGTGCGGCTTCGTCTGTTCTCTACGGAGAGTGTCCGGCGAGCACAACTGTGTATGTTGATGGTCTTTTGCCCGTTTCGACTGCAGACGACTTCACCAAAGCACTCTTGGAGGGTGGCAACATTTGTCTTCAAAATGATTTAGATATTACAAAGATTGATTTGACAAATCTTACAAATGATGTTGTAATTGATGCTAACGGCAAGACCATCACAACCAGTAGCAACTATGGTATTCAGGTTAAAGCTGGTAAGAACATCACATTGAAGAATGCTAAAATTGAGATGACTGTTGCCGGTGACTACATTAATTATGCAGCAGGCTTCAAGGTTGAGAATGGTGATTATCAAGGCAATACCATTTCATTAATGAACTGTGAGATCAGAATGTGTAATACTGACTGGGCGTATGCAGTAAATATGCCTGCAAGCGTCAAGAATTTGAACTTGGTAATCGATGGCTGTATACTTGAGGGTGCTCTTGCATTGCAGTGCTGGGGTGATAACAACACTATCACTGTTACCAACAGCGACCTTATTTGCAACTACACAACATCTGCACAGTACACTTCGTACTGCGTAGCATTGCAGGGTGATGGTTCCAATAATGCAGATAACAATACTCTCAATATTAGCAATTGTGATTTCTTGTATTCGGGTGTAGATAACTTCAACTCTACTATTAAAGCTGTTTACAATTCGGATAAGACTACTAATAATACAATCGAGGTTACTGATTGTACTTATGGTGAGAAAGTTCTTCAGACTTACTAATTTTGCCTAACACAACTCGTGTAATTTAGATTGGGGGGGGGTGAAACCCCCTCCAATTACAACGAAAACGCAAGGCCGCAAGCAAGCGCAAAGCAACGGCAAACCGAAAGCAAAGCCCAAGCAAAGCAAAGCCAAGGCCAAGCGGCGTGAAAGTGAAAACACACAAAAACACAATAAACAATTTTATCAACCAATTAATTAACTAACAACTATGAAAAAACTTTTCGTCATTGTACTCGCTGCCATCGGTATGGTATCGTGTATGAACACCGATGAGGTTATCGAGGTTAAGGGTGGCGATGCTATCGCATTTGCTGACGTAATGCTCGACAACGCAGTGCGTGCTGCTGTTGACCCCAGCACCACATTTGAGACCATCCAGGGCTTCAACGTTTGGGGCTTTATGGATGACGTTAATGGTGTAGTTTTCGAGGGTGATGAGGTAACTCGCAGCGGCGAGACCTGGACTTACAGTCCTACCCAGTACTGGGCTCCCAGCCACACCTACTACTTCGCAGCTCTGTCGCCCATCGGCGGTCAGTGGACTCTCAACACCGCTAACGGTGGCACCCTCGGTGCAGGCATCGTTAACTTCAAGAACAACGACGGTAGCGAGGACCTCCTCTACGCTAAGGCTATTGTTACCACCGAGGCTGACATCAACAAACAGCCCGGCGCTGTTAAGTTGCAGTTCCAGCACCTCCTCTCGAAGGTTAAATTCACCTTCAAGAGCGAGTTCCCCAGCGTGCGTCAGACCATCAAAGTTAAAGATATCAAGATGACCGCTGCAAAGGCCGGTTCTATCGACCTCGCTGTTGCTGACTACACCAAGGGTTGGGTTCTCACCGACGCTCAGGAGACCTATTCGTTCGGCGACCTCGAGAACACCCTCACCATCAACGACATCAACGGTTGGGAGTGCGCTCAGGAGCGTCTTTTGATCCCCGCAGGTGAGGACTATGTTTACACCATCACCTTCACCGTAGAGCTCTACAACGGTCAGAACTTGGCACAGACCTTCAACGAGACCACCGAGCTCACCGGCAAGGCTTTGGAGATGGGTACCGCTTACAACTTCGTTGCTACCCTCTCGCCCGCAAACTTGGGCCTCTATCCTATCCAGTTCACCGTTGGTGTTGACTCGTGGGTTAAGGAGGACGTAGACGTTGACTACAGGACCGACATCGTTTACACCGCTGAGGAGTTGGCTGCTGCTTTGACCTCTAACGGTGATGTAAACGTTATCTTGGGTGCAAACATCGACCTTCCTATCGCTAAGCTCGGTCAGCAGACCGGCGGTAGCGGTGAGTACAAGCTCGGTGGCGATACTACCGGCGAGATCAACATCGACCTCAACGGTAAGACCCTCAACGTTACTACCACCTATTGGTCGGCACTCGGTGCAAAGAACGACAACGC